>PEXD01000041.1 GCA_002779235.1 Candidatus Woesearchaeota archaeon CG07_land_8_20_14_0_80_44_23
GTGCATATGAATAATTATAATGCATGTTCGTTGAGCGGAAGATAATAATAATAAAAATGCGGAAGCCGGTTTCAGGCGACCTCAACTCCGAGCTGCAGTGGTTCGGCAGCTCCCTGGGACTGTTCGGGGAGAGGGACAAGGACAAGTCCTGCTACCGCCTTTTCGTAGAGCTCCTCAAGTTTTCTGACAAGGGAGTAAGCAGCGACGAGCTTGCCTACCGCCTCGGGCTCTCAAGGAGTGCAGTGGTCCACCACCTGAACAACATGATGAAGTCAGGAATAATCGTTTCTGAGAAGAACCGCTACATGCTCAGGATGGCCCGGCTGGAAGAGCTTGTCGGAGAGCTGAAGTCAGACATGGAGCGCATGATGGACGAGCTCAAGAAAACTGCCATAGACATAGATTCAAACATAAAGAAATAAAATTTCTGATAAAAAATAAAAAATGAGGATTTACTCTAGATCCTCTTCTGCCGCCTTTGCCTTTGCGGCAGCGCCCTTTGCAGATGCCCTGTATATCTTGACAAATTTGGGCGTTGCAACGAGGTAGTCGTCGCCGACTCCTGCAAGGTCGCCTTCAACTGCGTCGCAGGTCTTCTTTATCTTGTTGACAGCCCTCTTGAGCTCTATCATGTCCTTTTCTTTGAGGGGCGTTATATTTACCATTGCAATTGTGTTGCCTTCCCTTATGGTGTCAATTATATCCTTGACATCCGCGAAGTCACTAAGGACAAAGGGCCTGACAATTATGCTGGTCTCCCCTGTCGGGGCCTGGGTCTCCAGCTCCACATAACTCTTGTCTGCTTCCTCGAAGAGATCATTATCGCTGCTTCTCTTGAGTTTTGACGCAATCTTTGAGAAAAATCCTGCCATTTTACTTTAGCCTCCTCTTTTGAGATTATAAACTTTTTTATATATTTATTCTTTCCTATAAAAATTTACTCACAGATATTTAAAACTTGTGTTTTGTCTTCTCTTGAAAACAGGGCATTTTAGAGGTGCGTTTTGGGCAAAAAACAACAGAATAGCGCTTTTTGCGATTTTTCTATAACGCCTCTTTTCCCAACCAAAGATTTATAATCTTGAAAACCCCCCTTTTTGCCATGGAAAAGGAGGATTTTGAGAGGAAATGCATTGTCTGCGGCAGGAAGGCAGAGATAGAGGAGTTCTGCAGCAGATGCTATATTAAGCAGAATCCCATCATAAAGTCATTTCCTGACATTGCTATAAAGGCCTGCCCATCCTGCGGCAGGTTCTTATTAGAAGGAAAGTGGATTGAGGCAGGGCCATCTGCACTGATTTCACAGCTGCTCGCAAAAAAGGCCAGGACAGACAGCAAATACTGCCGAGTTTCATTCACAGGAGAGCTGAATCTTCCAGAGCATTCCCCTGCTCCGGGCACATCTGCCATCGGCGAGATTCATGCCAGGGTCTCGGCATCATCTGTGGAGAGCAAGCATCTGGCCTTTTCTGAGGAATACTCGCTGCCGGCATCTGTTTATTACGAGCTCTGCAATGACTGCAAGCTCCAGAACTCAAAATATTTCGAGGCGACAATACAGATAAGGAGGGCTGAGCATGAGACAGCTGACGGCGCATCAGCATTTGAGCAGATTGTCTCCAGGATAAGAAAGGAGGCAGAACACCTCTCGGCAAAAGGGCTCCATATCTCAAAGGAGGAGAAGTCCCCCAACGGCATAGACCTCATGCTTACACTCAATTCATATGCAATACAGATAGCGAGAAGGGTGGCATCAGAATTCGGCGCAGGGCTCAAGATAAATGAGCGGCTTTTCAGCCAGACAAAGTCAGGGGAGCGCCTTTACAGGATGACTGCGCTCATAAGCGCCCCTAATTTTCTGCCCGGAAGCGTTGTTGCAGTAAATGCAGGAAAAGGCAGGGAAGAGCTTTTCACAGTAATTGAATCAGGCAAGGTAATGCAGCTTGAAGCCCTTATTGACGGAAAAAGGGTTTCTATGCAGAAATACAAGATGGAGAGATGCGGCTCTCTGCCAAGGACAACTGCCCAGATTGTAAGAACAGTGCCATATATTGAGGTGCTGAACCCTGAAAACTTCCAGCCAGCTGTCCCTGAAAATGCGTCAAACAAAAAACTTTCTGAAAAGGCGATGAATTCAAAGGATGGGAAAACGCAGATTGTTATTTACGAAGAGAAAATCTACCTTGCCTAGAGCCCTGTCATCAGCATTATAGCTGTGCCTGCTGCGAGCGGAATCACGATGTTGTCATTGACAATTGCATCATTCATCTTTATCTCTATGCTCTCAAGGAAGAGGGCGAAGAATGAGGCAGTGAATGCGTAGATATAGGTTACAAAAAATGAGGCAGCAAAGCTCGCAACAAGCGCGCCAACCAGGTTTCCCTCAAGCATCTTCCTGCTGCTCACTGGGCTTTTTATCTTTCCCAGGGTCTGTCCAACAAGATGCGAGAGGGGGTCGCCGAGCGCGAGTATGGCAATTGAGGCAAGCGCAATTTCAGGGCTGAAGAGCTTAACTACAAGCAGCACGCCGATAAAATATGAAATGGCGCCCTTGCCCGGGAACTTCTTAATCTGCTCGGGCCTTTCAAACATCCTAAGAAACCAGGAAATTATTGGAATATTGAACTTTCTGCTTATTATTGAGACAATTCCGCCTGCAATCAGAATCAGGAAAATCCTGAGGGCATTCAATATTCCGAGCTCTATCAGGAAAATCAGCGCTATGCCGAGGGCAGCATGAAAAATCTGCCTTCTTATTTCAAAGGAAGAAATTTTTTTCATCTATGTTTTCCCCTCTTTTCAGGCCTTCCAATATGTGAAAAGCCCTCTCCAATCAGGTAGCCAATAATTCCTCCTGCAATCACATCGCTGGGATAATGAACTGCAAAGTAAACCCTGCTGAATGCCGCAAGGCAGGCAAACCCTATCCAGAACACCTGTATGTGCCTGAACTCCTCATCAAAGATTGCGACAGTTGAGAAGGCGGATGTTGAGTGTCCGCTGGGAAATGAGAAGTCCTGCAAGCCGAGAATGGGGATTTTCACCACAAGCCCGAAAGGCCTTGGCCTGTGCACAGCTGATTTTATGATAAAAGCGAGGAGGGCTGAAACAAGGAAGCTGAGCCAGAGCGAGAGTATCATGCCCTGCTTTTTGCTCTGGTAAAGGAAGAGCGAGCTCATTATAAGCATCACAATGGCTATTGTCAGGTAAGAGGAGAACCAGCTGAGAATAGTGTCCATCACAGGGTTCCTTATGCTCTGCACTGCAGAAAGGATTTGCCTGTCAAAAAAGAGGCAGGTCACCAGGGCTGCAAATGACAGGGCAAGGCTCTTTCTCTTGTTCCAAAAAGCATGCTTAGCAGACATTTTTCACGAATATCCTCAAAGATTCTATTCCCAAGCCAGAGACCGCTGTTACAATCACTCCTGCAATGAGCACGCCGAGCGCTATTGCCAGGAACGCCTTCCTCTTGTCCATGCCAAGCACCCAGGCCGCAAGAGTCCCTGTGTATGCGCCTGTGAATGGCAGGGGTATTCCGACAAACACTGCAAGCCCGAGATAGCCATATCTATCGACATCGGGCTTTGCTTTTCTCCTGGCATTCTCCACTTTTCTCTCAAAAAATCTCTTATACGACGGAATTTTAAGAAGATATTTGTTGAAGTATTCAAGGAAGAAGAATATCGGGACTATTATAAGCATGTTAAAAAATGCGCATATCATAAAGGCGTTCAGCCAGCTGGCGCCCGAGCATATTGCCAGGGGTATTCCTCCTCTAAGCTCTGAAATTGGGAGCACGCTCAGTATTACCGCAGTCCAGGGAACACTCATATTGCTGTGATTCTCCTTTTTCTTATATAAATCTTTCACATTCAAGCCCATATTATAATTTAGTAACTTAATAATGGTGACTATTCGAAATATTTAAATACTTGAATATGCAAATGTTAGGTATGCAAAGCATTGATAAGATAATCACTGAGCTTGAGCGGGATACAAGAGTGAAGATTGAAGCCATGGACACTTCGAATGCTGTCCAAAAGAATTTCAGCAACTACACAAAGACAGATTACCTCCGACTTATAAAAAATGAGTGCCTGGCAATGGATGCTTCCCTCCCCACAGGACTCTCTAAAAAGAACAATGAGGAACTTTCAGAAATCTACAGCAGGATAAAAACTGAAAGCATAAAGGAGAAGAATTTCTATATTGTTTTTCTTTCCGCCTATGAGATTATGATAGGCGGCATAACAGGCGATAAAGAGAATGCTGAAATGAAGGTTGAAAAATTTAAGAATAAGAGCTTTTATGAGCTGAGAGAGAAATACAACGGCGCAATGTCTTTCAAAAACACAGTCAGACAGATAAACGAATGCCAAAAAGATGGATTAGACATGTTGATAAGCTGGTTTGAGGAGAGAGCAAACCAGGACATTGAAATTACTCCCTACTGGGAAGAGATAGAGCTTCTAACAAGGAAGATAGAAGCAGGCGACATAAAATGGATTGCCTCCAGATACGGCAAGGAAGACATTAGCAATGTAGTGGTTGATTATTACGGAATGTATAATATCCGCATTCCAAAAATTTTTAATTCCTTCAGTAAAAATGACATAATACAGGAATATCTTCAAATTGCGGCAGATAACTCTCCAGAAACAGAAGAGGACTGCAAGGAAAAAGCATTTTATGTAATTTTCCTGGCTTCATACTCTCGCATGATGCTTCCAATTTATCACGAAGTCAAGAGCGATAACACGCTGAAATATTTGACAACAGAAGAATTGAGAAAAAAATTCGAGCTTTATAATGTTGATGCATTAAAACATTTCTATTACCCTGTAATGAGAGTTAAGAGCATAATCCGGCAGATAAACAGCAAGTAGTAAAGAAATTTATTATTCAGATTTTGCGGTCTTCCAGAATTATCACCAGCACGGTTATTGCCATAACCAGAAGCAGAAAGCCAAGCGCAAGGTTTGAGACGGGCTGCGAGCCGGCTTTTGGAATTGCAAAAACAGCGTTTCCCGTAATGCTTAAACCCGCTTTGGCAAAGTTTAGCGCAGCAAGCACGAAAAGCAGGGCGCAGACAATTGATTCCAGCTTTTTCTTATTATTGCCGGCATTATTATTGCGTGCATTTTGTGCTTCATACATCTGCTTTATCTCCCAATGCCTGTGCAGGGGCCTTGCACTGCCCCAGGAATATTTCTTACCGCCCTCATGCTCCTTTTGCCCCATTGACTCATACTTCCTAATTAGCTGGTCTGCCTTGCTGTCTGAAATGTCTTTTCTTTCGTAGTCCCTGAAAAGCTTCTTCACCTTTTCCCTTGCGCAGTAGCGCGTGATTATCCTGTCCTTATTTCCATGCAGATATTCTAACAGCTTCTCCTCAGCCTCCTTAGGGCTTATGCGAAAGCCAAAGCTCCTGTATATTTCCATAACATTAGAGGGGGTCTGCTGCTCTTTTGGAAGCATCTCAAAGAATATGCTTTTTATCGCGTAGTTCTCCCCTGGCATCTCTTGGCCTATTGAAAGTTCATGAGTGATTCCCAATTCGCCCATCTTCGCAAGATCGCTCATCTTGTGGCTGCTTATCTTTACCAGCTTTTCGCTGGGATCTATTTTCCCGCTTTTCACCATCTGCTTGAGCTCATCAAAGTTGAGTATCTCCCCTGTGCTCCTGACTATGAACTGGTCCTGCATATAGATGCTCCTGTTCTTGAACTCGCCGGAGTCAATCCTGCCTGTCTCAGAATCAAATGTCTTTATCAGGTCATAGGCGGCGTATTCTTTCCTTTCAGGCGAGCTGACAAGATGTGAGATTATTTTGGCTTTAGGACCCCAATACCTTATTATTGAAAGCGCCTGCGGATAGGAATCATTGTGCGAGTAGGATACCTTGTGAAAGAGCTCCTCCCACTCGCCGCTCTCAACCTTTTTCTCACTATTCTTTGCAACGCGGACTGCCTCATCCTTGGGCACGCCCTGGCTCACTACCTTCTTTACCTCTTTTGAATTGCTGAGTATCTCATCAATGCTTGATTCAGGCATGTTGCTTCAGAAATTTCAGCAATATAAAAAACTTTTGAATGCCTATGCTGCTATTGCCCTTCCTATGATGAGCACTACAAGTATTCCTGCGCTATTGAGGAGAAAGGAGAGCACTGAAAAAAGCTTCTGGGAGATGTCGCTTGACAGGGCAAGAAGCTCCTTATATTCTGTTACGCTTACCACATAGTTTTTGTGCTCTTTACTTTTTGATATGCAATATGCTCCTATTATCTACACTTGTAGCACTTAGTATTTTCTCCAATTCACTTATTGTTTTATTATCTTTTACTTCTATGAAAGCAATTCCATTGTCCCCAGCAACATTCCAAATTTCATCTTTCAAATGATAAAAATATAATTGACCCTTATGTTTCACGATATAATATGTTTTAATTTCTTCAACCATTTTTACAACACAACCACAGGCTTTACAAACATATTATCCATATTAACTAATATATAAATATCCCTCCTCTATTCTTCTGTCATCTCTTTTCCTTATCAAAACCTTCTTCTTATCTTACCATAAAGGAGGCTTTGTCGTCGCTTCTATCTCATTAGGAGGGAATAAAATTATTACTACTAAATAGTAACATTTATATATTTGTTGCTCTTTTTTTGCCAATATGGCATCTGAAAAAGGGCTGGAAGAAAGGATTGAGGAGTTCTGCGACAGGGTTGACAATATAGAGCTGGACATAAAGCAACTCACGAATTCAATGCCTGAATCTTACTTTGTTCTCAAACCCTGGCCCCAGTCCCGAAAGCATTACCTCAGCACAATCTCAGAATACTGCAAAAGAGAGGGCAAGGAGCTGCCAAAGGGCTTCTCGAAAAAAACCAAGGAACAGTTGAAAGGAATGTATTGGGGAGTATTCAAAGAGGATGGAAAAAAGAGGTATTATTACAGGAATTTCCTTAATGATTATGAAAGCGAGCTTGCGAACCTTTGCAGGAGCGAGGGGCTCAGTGAGATGATTAAGAAGAAGGATTATGACAGCGCTCTCAAGGCGCTGCTTGGCGAATACAGATACAAAAGGATTGAAGAGAAAAAAGCTGGCGAATACATGTGCCTGATAAAAGAGGCGTGCAAGAAGAAGAGCAGGGAACCACAAAGCATTCTCTACACAATCAGCACAGCAGAGCTTGAGAAAAAATACAGGACTGCAATGGAGCTTAAGGAGTTAATGAAAAAGAATACAAGTCATGGTAGTAATTAAAATAAAAAATAATCTGGCTTCTTTACTTTCGCTTCTTTTTCTTAACTGCAAGCAATGCAAAAATAAACACCAGCAGATAAAATACGAAGCCGTAGGCGCATGTCGGAAGCCCGAGCGAGTAGTTTCCTGCGCTGGTTGTAATCTCAATTACAGAAAGGTATCCTGAGAACAGC
>PEXD01000014.1 GCA_002779235.1 Candidatus Woesearchaeota archaeon CG07_land_8_20_14_0_80_44_23
CAGAAATGCTACGCATTCAAAGAAACGCTTGGGCGTTTCTTGAACAAGAAATTCTTTTAGAATTTCTTTGTTTCTCTGGGCTTTAGTGCGGAGTAGGATGCTCTCAGCGGATTTTTATGATATTGACGTAAAGCCCATATTTCCTGTGCCGCGGTCGCATAACCGCCCTTTTCCTACGGGAAAAGCGCGGATGGAAAAGGAGGAAGCAAATTCAAGGGCTTACTTCCTGATTTTTTCCTTCTGCAAAAAAAAAAGCACAAAAACAGGGTCTTGCGCAAACGCAAGGACAGGGTCCTGCGCACAAAAAATCGCCCAAGCGATTTTTTTGTGAATCATAAAAATGATTTTTTTGCATTGATGGAAAAGGAAGAAGCATTTTCAAGGGCATTCTTACTAATTTTTTCTCGAAAACTATATAAATAAAGTCTGAAGTCTTTTCTTTCTGTGCCGCGGTCGGCATAACCGCCCTTTTCCTACGGGAAAAGCGCGGATGGAAAAGGTGGACGTAAATTTAAGGGCGTTCATCCTTACTTTTCTTTCTACAAAAAAGTTGATGGAAAAGAACTACTAAAAAGATTATTCTTGCACTCGCTGTTTTTCTTAGAAAATTATATAAACTGCTTCCTAACTTTTAGAGATTGTGCCGCGGTCGCATAACCTGGTAGTGCGGCAGTCTCGAAAACTGCTGCTCGAAAGGGCATCCCGGTTCAAAGCAACCCTTTTCGCTTCGCGAAAAGCATTGATGGAAAAGGAAGAAGCAGATTCAAGGGCATTCTTCCTGATTTTTTCCCTTTGCAGAAAAAGAGATAAAAATCCATCATCGCCAATCTTAATGATTTGGGTTGGTGAAAGTCCGGGTCGCGGCGCTTTATTTTTCAGGGAGAAACATGATAATACTTTCTCACTTTCAGGCGCAGGAAATCTCTGCAAGGGCGAAGTTCGGGCAGAAAGGGATAGAGGCATCGCTTGACCTGGGAATAAGCGTTTCAAAGGTGAAGGTTGAGGGGCAAAAAGTCATTTTTCCCGGAGGCGAAAGCGCTCCCCTGCAGGATGTTGAAAAAATAGCCAAGGATGACAAAAGCTGCTATTACCTTGATGAGGGAAAGTTTCACAAGCTCGCAATATTCTCAGAGGAGACAAACCTTTACTACAAACTCTTCCCGACAAGGACTGCGCCGACAATTGAAATTTCAGGGATAAGGATGCACAGGGTGAAGGACATCACCCCCTGAGAGGATGCCGAGAGCAAGACGAAAAGCCTGGGTGAAATCAGGGGGCGCCTGCTTGATACCTGCACAGGGCTCGGCTACACAGCAATAATATCATCCCATCATGCAGATGAGGTCTGGACATTTGAGAAGGACGCTGCTGTGATTGAGATGGAGAAGCTGAACCCCTGGTCCTCAGAGCTTTTCTCGAGCAAAAAAATCCGCAGGGAAAGCATAAGCATAATAGATGGAATTGAAAAGTTTAAGAATAATTTTTTTGATTTTATCATCCACGACCCGCCCTCAATAGTGATTGCCAGCGAATTGTATTCGAGCGATTTCTATGCAAAGCTTTACTCAAAGCTCAAAAAAGGCGGAAAATTATATCATTACACAGGAAATCCCGGAGCAAAGTTCAGGCACATGGATGTAATGGGCTCTGTAATTAGGCACCTTAAAGAGGCGGGCTTCAGGAATGTCAGGAAGGATGAGGGCACCTTAGGGATACTGGCAGAAAAATAATCTTTTTATTTTCTGTAATCACTTCTTAATAGTTAAAAGATAGAAAGATTTATATAATAAATGCAAATACAAACCTTTTAGGCAAATGCTGAGCAATTTGTTTCCTAAAAATAAAGAGCAGAGGGTGAGAAAAATGGAAAAAGAAAATCTGTATCTTAAATACTCTGAAAACAAGAAAAAATCACCGGAAGAAACAATATACGCAGCAATACAAAAACTGGGCAATCAAATTAGCATATACAACTTTATTTCGGATTATAGTCTCGCCAATAAGACAGGAGTCAAAATAACATCATCTGATCGTCAAAAAATTAAGCAGGACATATTAGAAATATTAGGCAACTATGTCGATGACCACAAATACAGCGATGCATCAAAAGATAAGATGGAAAAATGGTGCAGTGGGCTTGAAGCGATACTTCAAAAGAATAAATGAATTTTAACTAATAATATTTATTTTCTTCTTGCTTTAACTTCAACTGAAATTGAAGCCAAAAAAGCCTTTAAATATAAGGATGAACTATTTTTGCAGTGGTGATGATAATGAAGGCATACCCATTAATAATTCTGCTTGCGCTTACAATACTTGCATCTGGCTGCGCACCTCACATTATTGGCTGCATACCTCACATTATTGGCGGAGACAGGGATGAGCATGGCTGCCTTATTGCAGCTGGCTATTCCTGGTGCGACACCAAGCAGAAGTGCATAAGGATTTTTGAGGAGAACTGCACTGAAAATGCAACTGCCCAGATTGCAAACCCTGCCTCTGTAAACTGCATCAACAATGGCGGGCAGCTTGAGATTGTAACAGCAGACGACGGCTCTCAGACAGGGATATGTACTTTTAAAGACGGGACAATCTGCGAGGAATGGGCTTATTTCAGGGGAGAATGCTTTGAAGGGCTTTATTCCTGCACATCAGACGCTGACTGCATGCCCAAGCCGGGCTGCCACCCTCACGAGTGCATAAACTCGGCATACGCAGGTAACTTCACACAGCCTGACGCCTGCACAATGATGTTTGACTGCTCTGCTGCCTACCAGAACAGCGACTGCGCCTGCATCAACCACATGTGCACCAATAAGAACCTTAACAACAAGGGCTGCACAGAAACAGCTGGGCAATAATTATTTTTTAATTGATTTTTATGATTTCATTTTCTTTAAAATAGAATTAGTGATGAGGTTTTACTCATCGATTATCTCAATCTCAATGTTGAGCCCTTCCGGGATTGGCACCCTCATGACAAGCCTCAATGTCCTCTCGTCAACTGCAAGGTCAATAAGCCGCTTGTGGACGCGCATCTCGTATCTTTCCCAGATTGCTGTTCCGTTTCCACAGGGCGCCTTCCTTGTGGTTATCTTGAGCTTCTGAGTGGGGAGCGGGATTGGCCCTTTCATGTCAACGCCGGTCTTCTCAACGATGCTTTTGATGTATTCGCATGTCTGGTTTATCTTGTTTATGTCGGTGCTCGCCAGTTTTATCCTTGCTTTTTGCATATCAATCAGCTCTCCTTTCCATGGTGAACCCGGTTCGTCATGGACCCTTTAACATAAAGGAAAAAAGGAAAAAAACAGCTTTAGAGCTGCTTCTTCACCAAGTCAATGCACATTCCTGCTGCCACAGTGAGGCCCGAATCCCTTATTGCGAACCTGGCCAGGTGGGGAATGTCCTTGTACTTCTCAATTACGAGAGGCGTTGCCGGCTTGAACACGATGATTGCCGCGTCCCCCTTCTTGATAAAGTCAGGGTGCTCCTTTATAACTTCTCCTGTTGCCGGGTTTATCTGCTTGACTATCTCCTTGACCTGGCATGCAACCTGTGCAGTGTGGATGTGGAAGACAGGAGTGTATCCGACGGTTATGACGCTCGGGTGGTTCAGAACAACAATCTGCGCTGTGAACTCTGTGGCGACTGTCGGCACATTGCTTGTGTGCCCCAGCACATCTCCCCTTGCGATGTCCTTCTTCTCTATGCCTCTTATGTTGAATCCGATATTGTCTCCTGGCTCTGCCTGCTGCATCTGCTCATGGTGCATCTCGATGCTCTTCACTTCCCCTGTGACGCCCTTTCCCTCTCTTGCGGGAACAATTATAACCTTGTCTCCAACCTTAATGACTCCGGTCTCGACCTTTCCTACAGGAACCACTCCGATTCCTGTGATGTTGTAGACATCCTGTATCGGGAGCCTGAGCGGAAGGGTAGTGGGCTTCTTAGGCGGCTGCAGGTTATCAATTGCTTCAAGCAGGGTTGGCCCCTTGTACCATGGCATCTTGTCTGTCTTCTTGGCTACATTGTCTCCAGGGAATGCTGCCATTGCAATGAACTGGATCTTCTCAGGGTTGTATCCCACGCTCTTCAGGAGCTTTGAGACCTCTTCCTTGACCTCGTTGAACCTCTTTTCCTCATACTTGGCCATATCCATCTTGTTTATTCCCACGATGAGCTGGTCAACTCCGAGTGTCTTTGCGAGGAAGACGTGCTCCTGTGTCTGCGCCTGCACTCCATCTCCAGCGTTGGCTGAGACAACAAGCACTGCTGCGTCTGCCTGTGACGCCCCTGTAATCATGTTCTTGATGAAGTCCTTGTGGCCCGGGGCATCGATTATTGTGAAATAATACTTGTTTGTATCGAACCTCTTGTGGGCGAGGTCGATTGTGACTCCCCTTTCCTGCTCTTCCTTCAGGTTGTCCATGACAAAGGCGAACTCGAAGCCGACCTTTCCGACCTCTTTGGCCCTTTCTTTGAGCTTCTTCATTGCCTGCTCGTCAACTATACCTGTATCAAAGAGAAGCCTTCCTATGGTTGTCGATTTTCCGTGGTCCACGTGTCCTATGAAAACCAGGTTAATGTGTTCTTTTGTTCTTGGCATTTTTATATCCTCCACCAAAATTTTGTTCTATATACAAGTTTTTTGTTGTTATTTATAAAACTTTCTCTTGAATTATTTTGAAATAAAAAAATGAAAGAGGGGGGCTTTACGCCTGCACTGCGACCCCTGTTTCCTGGTCAACCTTGAGCCCCTTCCTGTTCCTGATGCTCTCCATGACTTTCTGCTGGAGCTCCTCAGGAACCTTCTCAAATGTTTGGTCCACCACAAACTGAGTTGCCCTTCCCTCTGTTGCTGACCTCAGGTCGTTGCTCAGCCCTATCATCTCGGCGACAGGAAGCTTCGCTTTAATCACTACAAGTATGTTCTCCTGCTGCACGTCGATGAGCTGCCCCCTCTTGTTGCCGATGAGCTTTGAGAGGTCTCCCAGATATCCCTCGGGCGCCTCGAACTGCATTGTCTGCACCGGCTCGTATATGAACGGTCTCGCGAGGAGTATCGCGCCCCTGATTCCGTCCCTCACAGCAGGGTAGACCTGCGCCGGCCCCCTGTGAATGGCGTCCTCGTGGAGCTTTGTGT
Organism: Candidatus Woesearchaeota archaeon CG07_land_8_20_14_0_80_44_23; assembly: GCA_002779235.1. Classification (GTDB taxonomy): domain Archaea; phylum Nanobdellota; class Nanobdellia; order Woesearchaeales; family 0-14-0-80-44-23; genus 0-14-0-80-44-23. The sequence continues at coordinate 5,144 of PEXD01000014.1, forward strand.
CCATCAGCATTACCTTCATCTTCACGCCGGGCTCCCTCGTGAGCGGGCCTGCTGACATGACATCCTCAAAGGAGTCCATTATCAGCTCTATGACTTCTCCTATGTGGACGATTCCCCTGGTCATGTCTATCAGGATGTTGCCATTGTATATGTCCTTGACCTTTCTTGCAACCTTTGTGTCCATGCCCAGCGCCTCGAGCTTCTTCCAAACCTCGTTATCGTTCTTCTTTATCCTCATCTCAGGAAGGCGCCCCTCCCTGATTTCATGGTAAATGTTGTCCTCGAGCGGCTCCACAACAAAGTAGAACTTGTTGTGCTTGTTTGGCGATTTTCCCTCAACCTCAGGGGATTTCTTTGTGATTGTCTCCCTGTAGACCACTATCGGGTTGCTGGTCTTTATCTCTACGCCCTTCTCTGTCTTTATCCTGTTCTCTATGATTTCGAGGTGAAGCTCTCCCATTCCGCTTATCAGGTGCTCACCTGTCTCCTCATTTATCTGTATCCTGATTCCCGGGTCCTCTTTGTGGACCTGCCTCAGCACCTCTATCAGCTTCGGGAGGTCAGAGGGCTTCTTTGCCTCGATTGCCTTCGTGACAACCGGCTCGAATATGTGCTTTATTGATTCAAAAGGCGGGTCAATAGGATTTCTTGAGACGGTTTCGCCTGCAAATGCTCCCTTAAGCCCGACAATGCCGATTATGTTTCCCGGAGGGGCTGACTCTATTGATTCCCTCTTGGGCCCGTTGTAGATTGATACCTGCTGCACCCTGACCCTGAGCTTCCCAGTGTTCATGTAGACATCTTCGCCGCTCTTCAGGGTTCCTGAGAAAAGCCTTCCTGCAGAAACCTCTCCTGCGTGCTTGTCCACTACAATCTTGGTTACCACAAACGCGAGCTCGCCATCTGGATTGCATGAGAGAAGGTCCTTACCCACCTGCGAATCAAGGTCGCCGTGCCAGATTTTCGGAATCCTGTATTTCTGCGCCTCTAAAGGATTTGGATGGTGCCTGATTGACATGTTGAGCGCTATCTTATGCAGGGGCGCCTTCCTTGCAAGCTCCTCAATCTTCGCCGGGTCCCCTGACTCGTATGCCTCTATTATGTCTTTGAATGTTATGCCGTGGGATTTCATGTAGGGAACTGAAAGCGCCCACTTGTGGAATGCACTCCCGAATGCAACGCTTCCATCGTTGACATTGACCTGCCACTTGTCCCCGAATTCTTTCTCGGCGATGTTCTTTATAAGGTAGTTGACATTGTTTATTATCTTCGTGAAGCGCTCCTGCATCTGTTCAGGTGTAAGCTTAAGCTCCTTTATCATCCTGTCAACCTTGTTGATGAAGAGCAGCGGCTTGACCCTCTCTCTCAGCGCCTGCTTGAGCACTGTCTCTGTCTGCGGCATGACTCCCTCGACTGCGCAGCAGATAAGGATTGTGCCGTCAATGGCTCTCATCGCCCTTGTGACGTCTCCCCCGAAGTCCACGTGCCCCGGCGTGTCAATGAGGTTTATCAGGTACTCATGCCCCTCAAATTCCTCAACCATGCTTGCGTTTGCAGAGTCAATGGTTATTCCCCTGGTTTTTTCATCTTCATGAAAATCCATGACGCACTGCTTTCCCGCAAGCTCCTCTGATATCATCCCTGCCCCGAGGAGCAGGTTGTCTGAGAATGTTGTCTTTCCGTGGTCAATGTGCGCGGATGTGCAAATATTCCTGATATGCACTGGATCGTTCATAATCCGCATAACCTTGTCTACCATTTTTTCTGTCATAAAAAATCACCTTACTTTACTTGGCTTTCCCAAACTGTGCTGTAATTGTAAATTTCATTCGGCTTGAACCAGAGCATTATCTCTGCTTCAGCTTCTTTTTTGCTTCCTGAGGCGTGGATTATGTTCCTTCCCCCGAAGCCCCTCCTGCTGGCATATCCCATGCTTATTGGCGAAAAGTCGCCCCTGATTGTGCCTGGCGGGGATTTGTGGGGCGAGGTGGAGCCGCACATCTTTCTCACTATCTCAACTGCGTGCACACCCTCGAACACCATTGCAATTACAGGCGCCTCTGTTGCAAATGCAATGAGGTCATTCCATGCCTGCTCTCCAAGCTGAATATTTGTCAGGTTTGTGGCTATGCCCATCTCCTGCCACTCTTTCATGGTCTTGTCGCCCAGGATTTCTGTCATGCTCTTGGGGTAGTGCTTCATCGCGAGTTCCTTGTCTGCCTGCACCATCTTAATTCCGACAATCTTCAGCCCGACATTGTCGAACCTTTCGATTATCCTGCCTGTGAGCCCCCTTTGGACAGCGTCCGGCTTTATCAGCACAAGGGTTTTTTCCACGAAAAAGTCCGCATTGAGCTCCCTTGGTTTTGGTTTATTATCCTCTGCCATCTTTCGCCACCCTACTCCTCCTTTGCTCCCTTTGCTTCCTTGCCGTATGCCCTTGTCCACTTGTAGTCAGAGGGCTTCCTTCCAAGCTTCAGGAGGTTCTTCTGGCACTTTGTCGAGCAGAAATACAGGATTTTCCCTGTCTTTCTGACAAACAAAATTCCAGTTCCCCTCTGGATATTTTTTCCGCAAAAACTGCATCTTGCCATTATAACCGCCTCGGATTACTTCCTTGATTGTGTAAGCTTCCTTGCCTCAAACTCTGTCTCCCTGAGCATGAGGATGTCTCCAACCCTTATCGGGCCGATGACATTTCTCCTTATTATCTTGCCCTCGTCGCGCCCTTCGAAGATTTTGCACCTGACCTGGGTAACTTCGCCCCTTGTGCCGGTCCTTCCGATGACTTCCTCAACCTGCGCGCTCCAGGCCGGCGAGAATGAAACCCTGCCTGCAACAGCCTGCCTTTCCGGCGCCTGCTCAGGCTCTGCCCTCTTGCCCTTCTTCTCTTTCGGAGTTTCCTCCTTTTCCATCCCAATTGGGGTAACCAGTTCTTTTTCCTTTTTCATTTAGGCCACCCTCTTACTCTTCCTTCTTCTCTTCTTCTTTCTTTTCTTCCTTTTTCTCTTCCTTTGCAGGGGCTCTGAGAAGCTCGATTATCTCCTTGATGTTCCTCTTCGCCTCGCCCTCCTCAACGATTGCAATGCTTGCAGTAGGCACCCCGACTCCGCAGGCCACGCCAAGCTCTTCCTTGCTCGGCACCTCTACACAGGGTATTCCCTTCTCCTTCGCGAGGAGCGGAAGGTGCATAACAATCTCTGCAGGGGTTATGTCCTTGGCATATACGACGAGCTTTGCAGTGCCCCTCTCGATTGCCTTTGTTACCTCATTTGTCCCCTTCTTTATTTTCCCGGTTGTCTTTGCGATCTCGATTGCTTCCAAAACCTTTTCAGTTGTTTCATCTGGCATTTTTCACCAATCCTCCACATTTTTTTTCTAATTATCCTTCCAATTATATACATTATACAGTGAGCAGAGGCCTAAAAGAACAAACACCTCATTCGAGCGCTTGGCTCTCATCAATCACTGGCAATGTCTGGGATTAGGAGGTTATTTATAAAGCTTTTCATGCTTGGACTATGTGCTGCTGATTTGGCTTGTCCGAACATATTGCCCGTCTGCGATGGTGTTTTTTTATAGAAAAAGCGTAAAACTTATATAAACAAGTGATATTATAATATCATAAAATGGAAAATTACCTAAATTTAGAATTGATAGAAAAAAATGAGTCCCTGCTAGAAGGCAGAATATTTACTGCAATACAATTGAACACATTAAAGAAAAAATTACAAAAAAAGCATTTGAATTCTAATGAGAAAACTTATTATTATAAGTTTATTAAGCCAAAAATTCGTGCAATGATGGCATTCTTCAACATTAACGAGATAAATGTCAATGGTAAAGAATTTATTAAGGAAAATAAGCTTGAAGAGGCCATAAAGATAATTCATAAGCTGGAACAAAAACATAAAGGCAAAAAAATCATCCTATCAGGATCATTCTTATTCAATAAAGAATATAATGATATTGATGTCTTTGTTTTTTCCAAATATGACAAAGAGGATTATCAGAAAGGCAAGGTTCACGTTACATTCCTGCCTGAATCTGCTTTACAATCATTATTTTTTAGTTCATTATGCAAAATCAGCATCAGTAACTTCAACTATACTCCAAAGAGTGAGTTTGATATAGAGCTACCTAGCGTACTGCAAACTTACGAGTTATTGGTCAATGCAATCCTGAATAATGAAGATTATGAAAAAAATCTCAGAGACTTTATCTTGCAAACAGAATATGTCTCTAAAAGTGTGATTTTGAATCCCAAGCAGTTGTATGACATTAAAGAGAAACTTTCACGCAAGAATCTGGGCATCTTGTCCAACACATTTATTAATTCCTTAGCACTAAGCTATACTGCGAAAATTTTAAAGTCTAAACTTAAAGCGCAGGTTAATGATTACAAGAAGCTATTAACAAAATACAAGACAGCTAAGAATCTGCCAATATATATCGATACATATTCGAAGGTGATTTCACTTGCAAACTGCTGAAGCCAGGATATTGATAAAAAAGATTTTGGAGTCTGATGTAAAATTTGACGGACACTTTGATAAATGCTTTAATAACCTTAAACACACACAGCAAGAAGAGCTCATTGAATGGGTTAGGGCGTGCAAGGAATTAAAGATTAATCCCATTCAATCAAAAACTAATCGTGAAATCATTGGATTTGTAAAACGGATAGGAAGCAACATTAGAGCAATGCTAACTAAAGAGAAGAAAGGATACTTTATAGAACTATTTTTAGACAAACATAAATATTATGAAATAGAAATGAACAAACTAGGATTCTAGAACGCCTTAGATTAGTATATTATGCAGCTGCTTTTTTAGTGACGCTTTTTGTCAAATCCGGAAGATTTCCAAAGTTTAGTTACTTATAAGTGATTACAAATCGAAAGATTTAAATATACAAATGTTTTTGCAGCAGACATGGAGGCTGATAATTATGGCAAATGAAAATTTTGGAGCAATAAGGGAGCAGGTTTCTAATCTCGTTGACCTGCTTTACACATCTGCAAATAAATTAACAACAATAAGCAATGTCCAATACAAGGAAAATTGGTCTGATTCCAGCGCAGACGATTTCTCTGCAGGATGTGAGGAAACAAAGATGCTTCTTAAGCTGGTTCCGAGAATTGAGAAAACCCTTTCAAAAAACGGCTATGACATACTCTACCAGCCAAAGCCGTATGAGCTGAAAGGCAAAAACTTCATGCAGCAGAGAAGGATAGACACCTCAGCGCTGAAGGCGCAGAATGAGGCAGACGGGCTGGCGAAAACGAAAATTTTAAATTTTAAAACTAAGCTTGAAGACATAGTTGCTCTAGTTGAGGACGGGATAGAGGAGGAAAACACCTATGCAAGTATACTGAATATAATGTATAATATGCTGGACACAATGTATTCTATTACAATAAAGCCGGGAAATACCGTGTACCACTTCTCCAAGAGAGACTTTTACTTTGAGGTGCCGGTAAAGTCCATTTTTGACTACCTTGAGAACAAGCTGCTGCCCACGCTAAAGGATAAGGTGGATAGCGGAATCCAGCAGCTGAAGCAGATATATGATGAGCTGAACAGCAGGCTGAACGAGCTCCAAGACCTCAAAAAGAAATTCAGGCGCCTAAATTCATATAAAGGGCTGATAAGCGCAGAAAGCGCAGCAAAGGTTTATGCGTTTGAGGCAGGCATGAACAGGCAATTGCAGCAGGAGGAAATACTACTCAGGCCGAGGGAGTAAAAATGGAAGCAATAATGCTTGAGCAGAGGATGGAACGGCTGATTGCAGAGTTCAGGGCCGCTTCTGAAAAAGTTGCTGATGTCAACCCTGATTACAGCAGGGTTAACATAGTCCAGCATGAACACCAGATAAAGACGCCTGTCTTTACGCCATGGGATAATTCAGGAGCAATGGAGCAGACAGGCTCTGTGCATTACAGGCATAGAATCGATAACGAGCCCACACCTGAAGAGAATGAACAGCCCCTCAGAGAGAGGGAATACTGCGAAAGGGCGGAAGAGGCAATGAATCAGATAATTGCTCTTGAAAACTGCCAGTCAGGAAACACGCAGGAAGGATACAAAGCTCTTGTAAATGCAATAAAACAATTCAGGAACACATATGTTAAGGGAACTGAAGGATATCAGAGCCAGGTAAAACTGGACTTCTCATTAAACCTGAAAAAGACGACAGAGGAAATTTACAAAATGCAGGATATTGCAAAGGCATACTCTGTTTCAGTAAACCCTGCTGTCAGGAAAAAGGCGGAAAACGCTCTATCATTCATTGAGAATGTCATCTCAGAAAACAATGACATACTATATCATAGTCATGGACTTCTCAGCAGCAGCATCTACACCGGCAATATCAGGGCAGAAGCAATTGCGATGGACAATTACAAGCAGGAAGTTCCCGATGTGGACATACAATTTGAGAGAAAGAAGGCGCATGCTCCTAAAGAAACTGTCACGCCGTCTAAACAAGAATCCGCAACACAGAAAAGAGACCCTTATGAAAAAGTATATCAGATACTCAGCGGAGATTATGAGGAAAAGCAGTCCAAAAGAAAATCAGCAAGGGCTGAAAGAGACCCTTATGAGAAAGTATACAGAACACTCAGCGGCAACATTGAGGACAGATTCCCAATCTTAAGAATGTTCATTAAGCCAAAGAAAGACCCGTATTGGAGGGTTTATAAAATATTAAATAAATAGAAATACAATTAAAATATTAATGAGAAAAAATAATATAAAAATAATTAAATATTCTTAATTGTTTGGTTTATTTTATCCCTTATTTCTTGCTGTTCCTTTTGTATATTATAAATCTCATTGTTAATTTCTCTGATTCTATTGGCATATTGTTGAGATGAGCCTACAAGTTCGATTGCTGTATGTATTTCTTGCATTGCCGCGCTAGTATTATCATTAGCTAAAGCGTCTATTGCGTTTGTTATTGTCCGAACAGTTTTGTCATAATCCGCTTGCTCGTCTGTCGATAATTTTTGAACAGAGAGGGACAATTCCTCTTGTCTTTTACTAAGACCCCTTAACCTACCAAATTCTCCTTCTAACTCCCTTCCAGCGGCATCATCACGTTTTCCAATAGTCTTTTTTGTCTTATTTCCCAATCTAACTGCTGTAAGAAGATCATTTTCCGCTCTAGAATATTCTATTTGCATGTCTCTTGCAAGTTGATGAACTCTTCCTTTAAGACCGTCTAAATATATTCTCTTAGTTGAAAGCCTTCCACTTATAGCAGCAAGCTGAGCATGAATTGTATTTTTAAATCCTATTTTTACTCCTTCACTCCTCGCTCCATTAAGTTTTCCCATGACTTGCAAAATCTGAATTAAGCCGTCTTTTATTCCAAAATCTGTTTTATTCATATCATTTATCATTCTTGTGGCTTCAATTAAATCCTGATTTTCTTTGTTTTCAAGTCCTTGTTCAACATTATATTCTTGTTTTATTTTTTGGGCTTCATTGAGTGAAGCAAACTCATCTTTTCTTGAGGCTGCAAGTTTTGCACTGTCATTTGCAAGTCTCGTTAATCCTCTCTTTCCCGCAGCAAATGGCTCAAATATAATTATCACAAGAACTACTGAGAATATTATAAACAGGCTAACTGTTCCAAGCCCGAGTATCCAATTGAATACTCCCGGATTCCAGACAGTTATCAAAGCCATTCCAATTCCCAGGATCGTTGCATACTTCTTCTCATTTTTGAATATCACTTCAGCTGAGATGTACTGGACGACTCCGAGCACAATCATGAAAACAGCAATCAGCGGGAATGAGCCAGTCAGCCCCCTGATGAAGCCTGTTGTATCTCCTGTGAAAAGGCTCGTGAACCCATTTGTCAATTGCTGAAGATAGTAGGCAGCATTTTGGCTGCTGGCCGCAGCAGCAAATGGAATTGAAAGAATTGCCATCAGTAATAAGCTTGTTACCAGGAAAAAGTTCTTTCTCATTAAGACACCTCGGCTTGCTTGTAAAGTATCATCTCTTTAAAATATACTAATATACCTTTTTATACACTTACATTTATAAATTTTTCTAAATTATAAAATAATGAACAAAAAATGTTTATTTGTGGGCGAACCAAAATGAAATCCTGTTACCTTCTTTTGAGTCAATCCTTGCGAAGCCGAACCTTTCCAGCTGCACGATGTCGCCAACCTTCATTGACAGCATTGCCTTCTCGCCAAAGCCGCGCCTTTCAGTATTGTCAGGCATAAGAACGCTAACCTCAGCAAGCCCTTCCCCTGCAGGAAGCCAGTGCATTATCCCTGCGCCTTCTTTCTTGTAGTCCCCCACACCTCTTGAAACAAAGGACAGCTTTCCCTTTTCCTTTCTGAAGTTCAGGCATTCCATAAGGCGGTATGTCTTGCCGTCTTCCAGCGAGTCGTAATCCTCCTTGGTGATGTAGAACTCGCAGTCTGCAGAGAACCTTCTCTCGCCATATTCGGGATGGTCCGGATGCATAAGCAGTGATGTTTCTATTTTCGGAGCGCCGTCAATCCTGATTTTTACCGGCTCTGGAATGAAGAACTGCCTCCTTGCAGCAGGGTCTATTATCTCCTTGTTGAACTTGTTTATTGTCTTGAAAAAGTCCTCTGCCTCGATTGTCTTGTCCACGCTTGAGAGCCCGTTGAGCTGGGTGTATTTCATAAACGCGCCTGCCTGGTAGCCCCTCCTCTTAAGCGCAATCAGGAACGGAAGGCGTATGTCATCCCAGCCAGAGAACTCGCCCTTCGCTATCCTTGCCTTTGTCTTGCTGCACGACAATTCAAGCCCTATAAACTTATACCTTCCGACGAAGTATGTCTTCGGAAACTTCTTTCCGAGAACCCTGAACATCATCGCCTGCCTCTTGGCATTGTCAGCATGGTCCTTTCCCCTTATGATGTGAGTCATCCCCGCCTCAATGTCGTCAACAGTCACAGAAAAGTTCATCAGCGGCCACACCCTGTACTTAAGCCCCTGCCTGGGATGCTTTGCGTCATTTATCCTGGCAAGGGGGAAATCCCTCATTGCAGGGTTCTCGTCCTGCATGCTTGACTTGAACCTGGCAACTGCCTCGCCCTCCCTGTAGCCGTGCTCCCTGTCCAGCATTTTCTCCCATCTCTTCATGTTCTCTTCAGGAGAGAGCGCCCTGCAGGGGCAGTCCTTCCTTGCATCAGCATGCTTCTTGAACTCCTGCTGCGAGCAGGTGCAGACATATACCGCGCCCAGCTTTATCATTTTCATGAGATAGTCATAATATATCTGCACCCTGTCTGACTGTATCCACACCTCAGAAACATTCCCAAATATCCAAGCGGCGTCCTCCACAAGCTGCTTGTAGGCCGGCTCATAGATGTTCTCGCTGTTGGTGTCCTCAATTCTCAGTATGAACTTCCCGCCGTATTTCTTCACATACAGGCTTGTGAGTCCGCCTGTCATCGCATGCCCTATGTGCATTGGGCCTGATGGCGACGGGGCGAACCTCATTACAACGCCCTTCTTTCCGTCAACATCCTCAAGCTCCTTCAGCTCTGTTGACTTCTCCTTCCTTTCCAGCAGCTCAGGGGCAATCTCCTCAAGCATCTTCCTCTGATTTTCAGGAGAGCTGCAGTTCACCTCATCAACAGCGT
>PEXD01000042.1 GCA_002779235.1 Candidatus Woesearchaeota archaeon CG07_land_8_20_14_0_80_44_23
CTTCGCACACACCTACCGAACTTAACCTTCGATGCTGCGTGAAGGTGATCTCCTTCGCGCTTGAGACATAGCTTACCCAGGTGCAGATCGCATACGACGAGGTATGTCCAGTCGCCGTATTAATCGCCGAACACCCAGCAGAGGCTGCCTTAGCCACATCCTTTTCAGGACACCCGAAAATTCCGTGCCAGCAGAACCTCTAAAAACGATGCAGTATATAAACTTTTTTGTCTCTATTACTGTTGAGCCCGGGAATAAATTTATAAACGGATTTGCATTATGATTTTTCATGGCAAGCATAAACGCCTGGGATTCAGGCGCTATAAAGGACTATGAGCATGTTTTTGAGGAGTTTGGGCTCTCAAAATTTACTGAATATAATCTCACTGACAGTTATCTTTTCAAAAGGAAGATAATAGTCGCCCACAGGGACTTCTCTAAAATAGCAGATGCAATAAGGCACAAGAAGAAATTCTTGCAGCTCACAGGGATTGCATCCTCTGGAGAGATGCACCTCGGGCACAAGATTGACGTTGACTTCTACCTTCTGTTCAGGAAGCTCGGGGCGAAGAGCAGGTTTTCCATCTCAGACATAGACGGCTATGTCAGCAGGCCTGATGCTAAAGTGCCCTCGATGGCAGCTGCAAAGGAGATTGCGGTAAGGAATGCTGCAGACGCAATTGCCCTGGGGGTTCCGCCTTCTGAGATTTACGCCCAGTCCAACATGCCGAGGGAGTATTACCAATTGACTTATGAGGTGTCCAAGAAAATCACGAACAAGATGTTCGAGGCAATCTACGGGCACACCGACTTAGGCAAGATATCTGCAGTGCTGCTGCAAATCGCTGACATCCTCCACGTGCAGATGCCCCACATGTTCGGCAAGGCGCCTACAATAACAGGCATAGGCATAGACCAGGATCCCCATGCGCGCCTTACAAGGGATGTCGCTAAAAGATTGGACTACGACTTTGAGATGCCCTCATTCTTCTACTTCAGGCACCTGTCAGGGCTGAAGGAGGGGAGCAAGATGAGCTCCTCTGAGCCGGACACTGCAATATTCCTTAAGGACACACCTGAAGAGGTCAAGAGGAAAATCTCAAGGGCATTCACAGGGGGCAGGGAATCCATTGAGGAGCAGAGGAAGACAGGCGGCAATCCTGACGTGTGCAAGGTGTATGAAATTTTAAAGTTCCACAATCCCAGCTACAAATTCGTTGACGGGACGTATGCAGAGTGCAGGGCAGGAAAGCTTTTGTGCGGCGAGTGCAAGAAGAACTGCATAGCATTCTTGAACGCAATGCTGAAGAAGCACCAGGAGAAATACAGGAAGGCGCTTCCAGAAGCAAGGAAGATAGTTTACGGGAAGTGAAGATTTTTTCTGAACGCCATAAAAAGTTTTATATATGGAATTACTTTTGTTACTTTATGATAATAAATATCTTCACAGGAGCAGCGGGGAAGACAGTTTTTGAGAAATGATACTCATGGAAAAAGGATATGCAGAACTGATTTTGTACTCGGGTCGAGTCTGCAACACTCTTTTAGGCGTGGGTGAGGGAAGGTTTGATCCAGGAAAGACAGATGACTGGAGCAAAAAAAGATATGCTGACTCGTTTATGCATGTAAGGAGTCAAATAGACCATGCAGCAAGGGGAGAGTGGAGCTCATTACGCTATGCTTATCCCAGCCTTCTTGAAAATGAAGCTGAATGCAGAAAACTGATTGAATATCTCAGCAAGAATGTTCCCAATTCTCAAGAGGTCATAGAATTGATTGATGCCGGTCACGGAGAGATAAGGTTCTATAGGAAAATGAGATTTGAAGGTGCAACAAAGGAAGATAAAAAGAATCTTATAGACATAATCAACAAATCTGGAATTGTGCAGGCGGAAAATCCTTACGGACTACACCCCGACTACTTTTGGGAACAAGTACTATGGTTTTAGCAGCAATTAATGTGTGCTGATGCAAAATGAAAAATAACAGAGAGAGCGGGCTTGAGCAGATTATCGCTCCGGGAAAGATTCCCAGCAGGTTTCCTGTCCTGGATTATGAGATGGAGAGAAAATATGAGAAGCAGGCTTCCGAGACAAGCCCTGATTATTCTGAAAAATACAGCACAATCCCTGAGGTTATCAAGGCAACAGTCGCCAGGTTCGGCGAGAGGCCTGCGCTTGTCTACAAGAATAACGGCGAGAACAGCTTCATAACATACAGCCGGCTGGACAACAGCGCATCTGCCTTCGCACTTGCATTGATGGATAAGCTTTCTGTGAAAAAGGGCGACCACATAGCAATGGTAATGGACAACAGCCCTGACTGGATGATAGCCAACCTCGGCATTCAGTATGCAGGGGCAGCTGACGTGCCCAGGGCAGCAGACACTCCAAATGAGATTCTCGAAACAATAATACCTCATTCTGACTCAAGGATAGCGCTTGTGCAGGACCTCTCTACTCTTCAGAAGCTCCCTAACGCAGGCAGGAATCTTGATTATATTGTTGTGATGGACCATAATTTCAAGGGCGCAGCAGGCAACATCCTCTCATTTTCAGAACTCATGGAATACGGAATGCAGCATCTTCCTGAAAAAAAGGATGAGGTGCTTGATAGGATTAAGGGCATAAAAGGCGATGACCTCGCCTCAATAATATACAGCTCAGGCACAACAGGCACTCCCAAGGGAGCGATGCTGACCCAGGGCAATTACATGAACAACATTGAGCAGATACCCAAGGGCTTCAATGTGAATGAGAATGACAGGCTGCTTTCAGTGCTCCCTGTGTGGCACGCATACGAGCGTCAGGTTGAATATGTGATGCTCGGGCTTGGCGCCTCGATATTCTACGGAAGCATAAAGACGCTGATGTATGACCTGAACAGGGCTGAGCACACAATACTCGCGGTAATCCCAGACATACTTAACGTGCTCTACAAGGCGACGATGAAGAAGATAAGCACAGAGTCAAATCCCCTTGAGAGGATGCTCGCCCCACTGCTGATAGCAGGCGCAAAGAAGTATGACAGGGCAAGAAGGATTCTCAATAAAGAGGAGCCGGAATACAGGGAGGAGAGCGCTCCTGTTGAGAACATGCGCCTGATGATTGCAGCAGTCCATAAGGCCTTATATGCGCCGCTGCACTCGCTCGCCCAGAAGGAGATATACTCAAAGATACAGGAGAAGATAGGCGGGAAGCGTCTGAGGATAGTCACCAGCGGGGCAGGGCCCCTGCCCTCAAACATTGACGAGTTCTTCAGCGCAGGAAGGCCCACAATTCCCCAGATAAGCGAGGGCTACGGAATGACAGAGACAATTGTGGTTGACTTTGCGAGGGACCACAAGCACAACAAGATATTCACAGTCGGAAAGGCGCTTTCAGGGATAGAGTTCAGGATAGTTGATGAGGACAACAAGGATGTCAGGGCTGGGGAGATAGGGCTGCTGAAGATAAGGGGCCCGAATGTGATGAAGGGTTACTACAAGGAGCCAGAGCTGACTTCAAGAATGATTGATTCAGAAAGGTTTTTGTCAACAGGAGACCTTGTCAGGCGCACGATAGATGACTATGTCAGGATAATAGGCAGGAATGATGACACAATCGTGCTGACTAACGGCGAGAAGGTGAATCCTGCGCTTATTGAGAACGAGCTTATAGCGAATCAGCTTATTGACTCAGCTGTTGTTATAGGCGACAGGAAGCCCTACCTGGCAGCCCACGTCTACCTTAACAGCGCAGAAGCCGAGAAGTTCGCAAAGCAGCACTCAATAAAGTATTTCTCGCTTGAGGAGCTTGAGACCAACAAGAAGCTGGTTGGCTATGTCAGGGAGATTGTGTTCAGGACAACGGGCAACTCCAAGAAGTTCGCCAAGCACGATGTGGTGAAAAGGGTGGTGCTTCACGCACAGCAGATTCCTGAGGAGTTCCTCTCCCAAACGAGGAAGCTGAAAAGAAAGATGTTCAACACTTCTTATTCAGACCAGAATGAGGAGATTTACAGAAGGTGAGAAATATGGAATATGACAGCAAGAGATTAGAACTTTACAACATAGTCAAGGATTCAATAATCAGCGTGGCTGAATCCCAAGTTATAGGCGAGATAAGGCCTGACTCGGAATTCAGAAATTTGGGAATTGACTCGCTCATGAGCGTGGACCTCATGTTTGAAATAGAGGACAAAATCAGGGAAGCATACAAGATAAAGGATTTCACCATTCCCGGAAAAGTATTGGAAAAAATGAACACAGTTGACAACGCTGTCCAGGCGCTCTACAATTCAATTTATGTATGGGAAAATGCGAATGAATTATTTGAAAATTATTCTGCTTTCTCAAACTGGCTGAGCATTCCGATTGACTCTCTGGACAAGAGAACGCCTATTGAAGTGATAATGGAAGGCGAATCAGGCAGGAAAAGAGTTTTGGAGATTCTTGCCAGGTTGGAATGGGGAATTCCCGAATGAAAAAGGTGAGGCAAAATGGAATACGATGCAGACAGGACAAAAATTTATGAGCTGGTGAAATCTGCGCTTTGCGATGTGGACAAATCGCTCCCTGCAGAGAGGATAAGCCCTGAGTCAAAATTAAGCGAGCTGGTTGACTCCCTCTCGCTGTTTGAGCTTCCGCTTGAACTGGAAGACAAGGTGAAGCTTGCATACAGGAAAAACAGGTTTGTGATTACTGAGGAAGCAATCAAGGGCATAGTTACAGTTGACGACGCTGTCCAGGCGCTCTACAAGGAAATCTACGGCGGAAAAGAGGTTTAGAAATTTTTATTCTTTTTTATTCCCTATTCATTAAATTCCATAAAAGTTAGATGAAGGCTTCTCTTTTCTTTAATCCTGCTTCAGAAAGTTTTATATATTAATGTAACATTATTGTTACATATGAAACAAAAAAGTTACGAAATGGAGATTGTAAACTTCCTTCTCAAGGAAAGGGGGCATGTGCGGGCTATTGCAAAGCAGATAGGCACAAATCCTATGACTGTCCAGAGGAAACTCAAGATTTTGATTGATGAGAATGCCGTTGACTATAAGATTGAAGGCAGGAACAAAGTGTATTTCTTGAAAAGAAGTGAAGAGGCAAGGATTTTCGGATTTTTAGGGGAAACTTATAAATTGCTTGAATGCCTTGATAAGTATCCGAGGATTAGGGCTGCTGTTAAGGCAATCAGAAGCGACAGGAGAATCAAACTCGCGCTGCTTTTCGGCTCATACGCAAAAGGGCTTGCCTCAGACAAGAGCGACATAGACATCTACATTGAAGGGAAAGACCAAAAAATCAAAGATGAGCTTATTGCGCTTGACTCAAAATTGAGCATAAAAACAGGAAAGTATGATCGGAAAAGCCCGCTGATAAGAGAGATAGAAAGAAATCATGTGATAATCAAAGGAGTAGAAGAGTACTATGAAAGAAGCGGATTTTTTGAGGAAGGTGTTTGAGCAGGGGAAAATTTCGCTTGTTGAGCCCATGCGCTTCAAAATAAGCAGATGTTCACATATTTACAACGATTGTTCACATTAATAATCCGCCGAGCACTCACATTATTCCCAAAGAATTTCCGGAAAGTATTTGTTAATTCTTATTAAACCATAAGTAAGAACTATTAAACAATTAAAATGCCAGAAAAGTATTATGTTGATACTCTAATATGGAGAGATTACTATGAAAACAGGAGAGACAGGTTTAGGCCATTGGGCGAATGGGCTTTTGAATTCTTTAAAAAAGCAATTTGTGAAGAAAGTTTGATATTCTGCTCTGATTTTATTGAGCGTGAGCTTCTAAAAGATTATGATGAAGAAAAAGTAAAGGATATGCTCAGTATTATAGAGCGCATTCATCTTCTTAGGAGAGTAGAGGTGCGAGCAGAACAATTTAATGAAGCTGCTGGATTATGCAAAGAAAGGAGAATTCCTTTTGGAGACGCACTGCATGCAATTGTAGCCAGAGATGTAGGCGCCACTGTGATTACAAGAGACCATCATTTTGAAGAGCTGCAGGATATCGCCCTCTCTAAAAAGCCAGAAGATTTGCTCTGATTAAATCCCTAATTTTTTGGCGTATCCTTTCGCTACTTCCTCTCTAATCTCTTCATGTCTTTCATCACTCACAGAGGATTTGGCAGAACCCATAAATTTTTTGAAGTCCTTTATGGCTCTCTCTTTTTCTAATTCTCTTAGCTTGTCCCTTATTGCCTCTCTGATGAAATCTGTCCTGGTTGTGTAATTGAAATTTTTCATGCTTAAGTCAATGTTCTTCAGGATTCTCTCATCCAATCTTACGCAAATAGCTTCCATGTAATACAATGTAATACATGGTATATTTAAATTTTTCTAAAAATAT
>PEXD01000032.1 GCA_002779235.1 Candidatus Woesearchaeota archaeon CG07_land_8_20_14_0_80_44_23
AAGATAACTGCCCAATACACTTACCGTATGACTAGCCAGATGGACCTGACGCTGAAGACGTCGAGCAGCTCAAGCAGCTCAGGAAGCGGAGCAGCGCTGGAAGCATTAAGTGAGGATTGCAGCGATGCAGATGCTTCAAATTTACCCCCTGAAACTTATAGAACAGCTTATAAAAGCGGAAAATTCAGCACTGAGATAAAAAATGGAATCAGCGAAGGTTTGAGTCAATACCAACCTGACTGGCTGACTCCTGACTCGATGAGAAACGTGCTTCTTGCTCTGATGTACCATGAAACAAGCATGGGCAGTGCAGGAGATGATGATGGTGATGGAATACCTGATCATATTGCAGGATGCACTTCAAAAGACAATCCTAGATATATTAAAAACTCGGTTTCAGGAGATATCATTTGTGCGGCAGAGAGAATAAACACTTACACTAAAATTGATACAACCGTCTTTTGCAAGCGCGATTCACATTCAACACCCGAATCACTTTTAACCTGCGCATTTTCATTTTATGGTCCTGCCGGTGCAGAAGGCGAAGATGGAACAGATTATGCAAATAAATTGGAATCATATATGAAACAGTGGCATAATTATTTTTGCAGCACATTGCAATGAAAATGAACAAAACAAATATTATCGGAAACTGGATGTTTTTAATTGCCCTCGCAGTTTCAGTTCTTTTCATCTCAGGATGCTCCTCATACGGGGGCGGAAGCCTTTTTAACGCCCACACTGGCTCAGAAGCCCTGAGGGTTTCATTCATGGACAACGCGCCGCCTAAAGCTGTTTATTCAAACACTGCGTTTACTGTCGGCGTTCTGCTCGAGAATTACGGCGCCTATGAAATAGATAATGGGATTCTCGTGATTGGCGCAGACAATTTTGAAAGCAGCATAATTACAAGCTCTTCTGACAAGGCGACATTCACAATACAGGGCAGGGAGGACACCAGAACTTTTGTCGGAGGAAGGGATGTCAAGTTCTTCACCATGAGGGCTCCTGACATTGGGAGCGAGAACGAGCAGGAAGCAGGCATAAGCGTAAAGACATGCTACAAATACACAACAACTGCGCAGACGTCAGTGTGCATTGATAAATCGATGTATAGCTCTGACAATGTCAAGAGCGCCTGCACATTCAAAAATAAAATCAGCCTCTCAAGCCAGGGCGCCCCTGTAGTGGTAAATGAAATTGATATTGCAAAAATTTTTGAAAGCGAAAGTAAGATGAATTTTACATTCACAATACACATATCCAATGAGGGAAGCGGCTTTGTGGTGAATCCTTCCCAGACGTCAAATTTCTGCTCAAGCAGCGGTTCCCTGAGTTCAAGCGCGTTCGGCAGGGCAATAGTTTCTGCGACTTTGGGCTTTAAGCCGCTTGACTGCAGCCCGAGAAACTATGCTGACCTCTCCCAGAATGATGAGGACTTTGTGACTTGCACCAGCCAATCGATGAATGTGAATGACAGCGCCTATGTCACTTCCCTGAAAATAAATGTCACCTACGGCTATGTCAATACAGATAGTACAACAATAAGAATTCTCAGGCTTAACAGTTAGACGCTTATGAAGGAAAACTTTATATAATGTAATGTTTATTTGAGAGTGAAGAAAATGCCAAAGAAAAAACAATCTTCAAAAAGATTATTGACGCCCGCACTGTTATTTCTGCTCACCGCTTTAATTGCCCTTTCCTACGGCTGCGGCGGAGGAGGAACTGCAAATACCAACAATTACAGGACAGGAACCCGCGGCATAGAGATAAACTATGCGGCAAGCAGCCCTCCTGACGAGGTCTACTACAGCGACAGCGGCTCAGCTGTGCAGGTGCCAGTTGCCCTTGAAGTGTGGAATAGGGGCGCTGAATCCGGCTCTGGGAAAATATTCTTTGACGGCTACGACCCTGCAGTGTTTGGACTGGCAAAATCCATTTCATTGCAAAAAATAGAGGGGAAGGAGGAATCCAGAAATCCCCAGGGCACCTATGCCTTTTTGGATGTTGGAAGTGTGAATGTCAATCTCCCTCAGAATGTTGATTTGATTCAGGATCCAATCAGGGCCATAGTGTGCTATGATTACTCAACAGCAGCCACATTCAACATCTGCGTTGACCCGAATCCCTCAAATACAGGGACAAAAGCGTGCACCCCATCCAAAAGCGTGTCTGCTTCTGGAGGGCAGGGTGGGCCTGTTGCAGTAGCTGCGATACAGCAGGAATCCGGCATCGGGCAGGTAATATTCACCATTACTATAAAGAATGTTGGGGGCGGAAGCGTTATTGCATCTGGAAAATCCTCATCCTGCACATCACTCGGGCAGGCTGATTTGGATGTTGTTTCAGTTTCAGGAACAATTTCCAGCGGAAAGCCGATATCCTGCTCTCTTGGAAAGTCAAATAGTGTGAGGCTTATAAACAATGAGGGCCTAGTTGTTTGCAAAGCAGATATTGGCAAGGAACAAAATGCTTATGTAACCCCTCTGAATTTGGTTATCAGATACGGCTATGAATATGCAACCCAAAAAAATGTTGAGATTAAAAGGATATGAGGTCTGAGAAAATGGATAAAAAAATTTTGATGGCAATCCTTCTCATAGGAATTGCCCTGACATTCGGATGCAATACAAGCAATACAAATAAGAGAAGCACATTTGTAGGAGGCACAAACGGCATTCTAATTAATTTTGAAGAGAACGCACCTCCAAATCAGGTCTATGACTCGGGAAGCAATCCTTTTGATGTTGTAGTGATGCTCACAAACGACGGCGAATACACTGTGCCTAAAGACAAGGTTACAGTATCAATAATTGGGATAGACCCTGCTGCGTTTGGACAGAGCCCTGCTGCCCTGTCAAAGCATCCAACAGATGACCTTCAGGGCGTTACAAAGGATGCCTCAAACAACAAGCAGCCCTCAATTCCAGTGGCAGTTGAGTTTAACAATTTCAACTATTTGGGCAAAGTTCTTGGAGATCTGCAATACAACATTATAGCGCAGGTATGCTACAATTACCAGACAAATGCTAATGTGATGCTTTGCATAAAAAGCAATTTGATGGACACAAAGTCAACTGTATGCAACCTTAACGAAAAGAAGACTGTTGAAAACTCTGGCGCGCCAGTGCAGATTACATTATTTACCCAGAGCGTCGGGGGCAAGGACAAGATAGGTTTCCAGTTCACAATAGAGCAGAAGGGCAATGGAAACATATTCATGAGCGGGCTATCGTGCGCTGACACCTTTGCCAACAGGGACAAGGTCTATGTTACCGTGGACACTGGACTGCCTGGGCTGAAATGCACAGGGTTCACAAGCGGAAACGATAATTCAGGATTCATGACTCTTTATCAGGGAAAAAGGACAATAAACTGCGTGCAGCAGATAGACACAAGTGTTGACAGCAAATATGAAAAAGCAGTTACAATAACCGCAAACTACGACTATCTTGAGATGAAGAGCCAGCCAATAGTAGTAAAGAAGAGCATGTAATTTATTTTTATTTTTAATATTTAATTCTTTACTTTTTATTCTGGCTGTTCCACCTGGCAATTGCCTCGTCTATTTCTGACGCCGAATAGCCCGAGCTTAGGAAGGATTGCCTTATCTTTTCAATCGGCTGTTTTGAAGAGGCGATGTCAATTGCCGATATTATCTCTGAAATCCTGCCTCTCTGTGTAAATGCCAGTGGTGCAACAGCAGCTGCTGCTTCTGGCTTAATTTTTTCCCAAATTCCCTTTGCCGGCTGCTGTGTTATAACTTTTGCCTGCTTCATTGGCTTTCTTATCCCGCGTGGCGGCATAATATTGAATTCATCAGGCGGCGCTTCGGCAATGGGCTTTGACATGTTTGAGAGGAGATTTCTTGACTGTTCATTGAGGTTTTTCATCATTGATGCCATTTCCTCATTGCGCGCCTGCATAGAGCGCTTTGCATCCTCAAGAAGCTCTTCAAGCTCCTTTATTCTTGTGTTAAGGGCAACCTCTTTTTCAGTAGATTCCTCAAGCATCATCTGCTTCTGAAGCTCAAATCCTGCTGAAAGGTCATCCGCTGTCTTCTTATGCTCTGCCTGCTGCTTTTGTATGAGAGAGTTAAGGCGCTCAATCTCGCGCTTCAGCTTGTCTGTTTCATTCCTTGCCATTGAAAGGGCATCTCCTCTGTCCTTTGCAGCAGAGTCTGATGCCCTGCTCATCTCTACAAGTGACCTGTTGTTTTTCAGCAGCTCGGAGATTGCATTGTTCTTTTCTGCGATATTTTTCTTCAATGAGATTATGTCAGATGAGAGCTGCTCGTCTATCCTGTTCCTCTGCTGGAAATGCATCCTCAGCTGCGCTATTGTTGCATCCCGCTCTGCAACCTGCCTCTTCAGCCCTTCAATGTCAGAATTGAGCTCTTCATCAATATTGTCCCGCTCCGCGAGATTTTCCTGAAGCGCCTTTACAGTTGCCTGAAGCGAAGAAACCTGGCTTTCCAGCGAGGAAACCATCTTTTTCAGGGAATCCTTCTCTCCCTCGCCCTTCAGCATCATGGACTTTAGCTCAAGCACCTCTTTTGATTTCTCCTCAATGGCTGCCTTAAGGCGCTCTGCGCCCCAGGTTGGGACTGATTCCTTGCTGCTTTTCTGGCTTTCCAGGTTTTTTGCCAGCGCCTCGTTTTCTGCTTTGAGGCGGCGTATTATCCTGTCTGCATCAAGAATCCTGTTCTTCGCCGCAAAAATTCTCTGCTCATATTCAAAGTGTTCTCCTGATGTTTGTGCAAGCTTTGAATTTGCCTCTGAGAGCGCTCTCTCTTTCTCAGAAATCTTCATCTGCAGCATCTTCTGGTTTGATGCCAGCCAGTCAATGTTCCCTATTTGCCCTTTTAGCTCGAGGTTCTCATTTTCAAGAAAGGAATTCTTTTTTTTCAGCAGCTCGATGTCCTCCTTAAGCCGCTCTATTATTGAGTATGCATCAAGTATCCTTGACTGGAGCTCTGCAAGGTCAGGATTCTTTTCCTCAAGCATCCTTGAGAGCTCGAAAACCTTGTGGTTAAGTGCGAGGATAAGAGAATCCTTGTCTTTAGAATCCTTGGAAGATGGAGAAATAATCGGGACTTCCGCTTTGACGGGTGCAGTGCGTCTTGATGGCTGCTTCTTATTAGTCCTCTTTTTCCCGGGCATTTTGTCTTTGCTCTTTTTTAAAGTTAAATATCTTTCTCTTTTGAAATCGAGCCGGCAAGGCATACTGCTGCAAGCAGGGCCTCCAGCTGCACCCTCTCATCCGAGCCCTCCACCATCCTGAACTCGAATTCTGCTGTTTTCTCTATCAATCTCATCTTTGCGCGCGGCTCTATTGAAAGATTCATTATCTCTGACTGAAGCTGCTTTATTATGTCAATTCCTGAAAGCCCGTAGCGGGTCATTACCTCAAAGAATTTCTCCTTGGCCTCCTCGAACCTTCCTGCAAGGGCCGTCTCAAGTATCTCCTTTAACTCCTTGGGCCTTGCAAACGATGCAACATCATAAACTGATTTTTCAGTGATT
The DNA here is from genome assembly GCA_002779235.1 of Candidatus Woesearchaeota archaeon CG07_land_8_20_14_0_80_44_23. GTDB lineage: Archaea > Nanobdellota > Nanobdellia > Woesearchaeales > 0-14-0-80-44-23 > 0-14-0-80-44-23. The sequence goes on from PEXD01000032.1 coordinate 5,529, forward strand.
TTCGCCGAGAGAGCTGCGCAGCTCTGCATGATGTTTTCCAGCTTCCTGCAGTCACCCCCTGACGCCTCGTAAAGCGCTTCCTTTGAGCCCTCTTCAATGGTAAGCTTTTCCGCCTTTGCAATTTTTTCCATTATTGAAAAAATATCCTCTTTTTTCAGGCGCTGGAAGCGGAAGACCGCGCACCTCGATTGTATTGGCTCTATGATTTTTGAGGAGTAGTTGCACGAGAGTATGAACCTGCAGGTTCTTGTATAATTCTCCATTGTCCTCCTGAGAGCCTGCTGCGCCTCCCTTGTCAGGGCGTCGCTCTCATCAAGGTATATTATCTTGAAAGGCACATCACCTATTGTCCTTGTCCTTGCAAAGTTCTTGACGTTCTCCCTTATGACATTTATCCCGCGCTCATCAGATGCATTGAGCTCAAGGAAATTTTCCTTCCACTGCCCGCCGAAAAGCTTTCTTGAGATGACTATTGCGAGGGATGTCTTTCCCGTGCCTGCAGGGCCCGCGAAAAGGAGGTGCGGCATATTGCCGTTCTTCAAAAATGCCTTTACCCTCTTTACTGTCTCGTCCTGCCCTGATATTTCAGAGAAGTCACTTGGCCTGTATTTCTCGGTCCACATAGCATTGTCCATTTATTACCACCCACAGCCAAAAAGAAAGCCGGGCTGTTTATATATTTTTTTATGCTGGTGCCCTCGCCCCTGATTTGAAATCAAGGAAAGATTTAAATAGCGGTTTTTATTGAGAGAGAATTAGCCAAAGAGAGAGATACTTTGATGAAAAGCATTAAAAGCAGGAAGGGCGTAGAATTATCCATCAATGTTATAATCATCGCTCTCATTGCGCTTGTCGTGCTCGTGGTGCTGTTCGCAATATTCACCGGAAGAATGGGATTTTTTTCAAATTACCTTTCAGGGCCATGTAGTAAGAGAAATGGCGTGTGCAAAACTAGCTGCGACCTAACAACGCAGACTGTGTTTGTAGGCGCAAGCGACTGCACAACTGGGCAGGTTTGCTGCATTACTAATTCATAAAAAAATGCGCGAGGTGTTTTGAAATGAAAAATAGGAAAGGGGCTGAATTGTCGGTAAATGTGATTATAATTGCGATTGTTGCACTCGTTGTGCTCGTGGTGCTGTTCGCAATATTTACAGGAAGGATGAACATATTTTCTAAAGGTTTGAATTGTGAGCAAGTTGGCACATCAAATCACTGCAAAACAAGCTGCGGTACAGATGAATCAATAGTGGCTTTGAAATGCCCAACAACAGGCCAATTTTGTTGCGGTCCGGCTACTTCTTAATTTTTTTTTCTTATAAATTTATATAATTGTTCTCTTTATTTTTAGTTTAAATGGAAAA
>PEXD01000036.1 GCA_002779235.1 Candidatus Woesearchaeota archaeon CG07_land_8_20_14_0_80_44_23
TGAGCCAATGACAATCCTTAGTTTCAAGGAACTTGTGGGCAATTACGCCCTCAGCATCGGCGAGAATCCAGTAATGTCCCCTTTACAGCGGGGCTACTTCAACATTGACGGCTTGATAAAAAGGCAGGACGAGGGCTGGTAAAAAATAGAAGAATATTGAATAAAAAAATAAAATTTAATATTTGATATTTTTCTCAATTATGTCGCCAATTATGGGGACAAGCCACTTCTCCTTGTTATATGCCTTAATCATAAGCACAATCCACAGGATGAAAAAAAGCACCCCTACTGCCCGTGCAATGAGCCAGCCGATTATGGGAATAACAGAGAATATTGCTCCAATTATGCTTAGGATTCCGAAGGTTATTATGGACTGCCAGGCATGGAACTTCACATTCCTGTTCTTCTTCTCAAGAACCAGGAAAATTATTCCTGTTACCCAGCCTCCGAGATAGCAGAGCAGGGACTCAATGTTCTCATCCATGTTCAACGAGCTCTTTCCGGATGTTGCACTCTCCACTTTTTTCTTTGCCTTTGCCATAGGTTTTCCTCCCGCGCAATATTATTTATTTGCAGTCCTGAAGTCAACCCTGTTTATAATCTTTATTATTTCTGCATTGCGCTCAAATTCATTACTCTTTAAAAATACTCTATTACAAAGTAGTGATAATAACAAAGATTTATAAAGTTATAATTATACAAAAGGCGAGGGTGGTGATTTTGCTGAACTACACAAAAGATGATCTGAAAATTTCTGCGAGTATTATTGGAGCAATGGTTGAGAAAAAGTCCCTTGATGAAGCTTTGAGAGAAGTTGGATTATCAGAAGAGTCACTGCTTTCAAGATGGATTTCTGCGCAGAGTTCTGATGCTGCAAAAGAATACGGAAGGGAGATTCTGAACTTCAATCTGCAAAAAGAGAGTGGCGCTTCCCTTTATCTTGTGAAAAAGGTTTTCTGCCTCCCTGAAGAGTATGAGAGCGTTGCAAAGGCAGTAAGCGCAAAGGATACTGACAAGTTCAAAGTGCTGAGAGCGATAAGCTCAAATAAAAAAATTATAAATTATAAAGGAGAGGGCTATGGAATAGAAGATTACCTCGTCTATGGCAGGAGCGGGGTTGAGGCAATGAGAAATACAGAGTCGCAGGAGCCGATTTTTAATTTCTGGAAAAATGATTGGATTGACCTGGAAAGGATTGCAAAATTTGACAAATTGTTCTCAAAAGTAGTTTATGAGCACACCCTAGAAGATTTTAAAGAAGTTTATGATGAAATACTCAATCTGAACATCTGAGCCAATCAGTATTTTTCCCAGTGAAGCACCTTCTCAAGGGGCCTCTTGTTGATTGGCTCGGGATTTGCGTAATAGTAGCCCAGCCCTATTATTGAAACTACCTCCTGCTCCTTCGGCATTCCAAGCAGCTTCTGTATATGCTCTGAATACGCCCGCTTGTAGCCGGCCACCCAGCAGCTTCCCACTTTGTATGCCCTGGCAGCAAGGAGTATGTTTTCTGTCGCAGCGCTGCAGTCCTCGACTATGTGGGGGCTCTCGCTGTTTCCCGAGACAATAATTGCTGCTGCGGCCTCTTTTATGAACTTTCCCCAGCTTGTCAGGTCTGCGATGCCTGCGAGGGTTGCCTTTTCTGTTATCACAGTGAACTCCCATGGCTGCATGTTGTTTGCTGAGGGCGCCAGCCGCGCAGCATCTATTATGTCAGAGAGTATCTCCTTTGAAATGGGCCTCTTCTCATAGCCCCTTATTGACCTTCTTGATTTTATGAGCTCAACAAACTCGTTCATGCTGACCACCCCAATGGGTTATGTGAAGGTTAGGAAGGATATAAATGTTATTGTAATAAAATGGTGATTGCCCTGCCTTACCAAAAGTTTATTAAAAACACAATATGCACTCTTTAGTATGGAAGCGCAGAGAACCGGCTTTGGCGTGAGTTATGAGGAGCCAGATGAGGAGGCCCTTTCTGAGAAGGAGAAGAAGCTGCCCTTTGAGCTTAAGAGGAGGATTCTTCTTGTGAGAAGGGACATTCCCAGTGATGAGAATTTCGGATGCTGTCCCGAGAAGCGCTCTGTCCAGGAGCTGATAAATTTCGGCGTGATAAACCTTGACAAGCCGTCGGGCCCTACAAGCCACCAGGTCAGCGATTATCTCCAGAGGATACTTGGGATTGAAAAGGCAGGGCATTCAGGAACCCTTGACCCTAAAGTCACTGGAGTTCTTCCTATAGCCCTTGGAAATGCGACACGGCTTGCCCATCTTCTCCTGACTGCAGGGAAGGAGTATGTTGCACTTATGCACCTTCACTCTGATGTTCCTGAGGAAGAGGTCAGGGCGCGGCTTTCTGGGTTTGTGGGGGTTATCAACCAGAAGCCGCCTGTCAGGTCTGCTGTCAAGAGGGTCTTCAGGAAGAGGTCTGTTTACTATATCGATGTCATGGAAATAGATGGCAGGGACGTTCTTTTCAGGATTGGCTGCGAGGCAGGCACTTACATCAGGAAATTCATCTATGACTTCGGGGAGAAGAACTGCTGGGGCGCGAGCATGTCACAACTGAGAAGGACAAAGGTTGCCCACTTCACTGACAGAGAGCTTTTCACCCTTCAGGATGTTGCAGATGCCTTCTGGTTCTGGAGGAAAGAAGGCAATGAGACATTCATAAGGAAGGTGATAAAGCCGGCAGAGCATATCCTGGACTGCCTTCCGAAGATTTATGTTTCAGATAATGCAGTTGACACCCTCTGCCACGGCGCAAACCTCAATGTGCCGGGAATCGCACGGCTTGAGTCAGGCATATGCCCTGAGGATACCGTGGCGGTGCTTACTCTGAAGGGTGAGGTTGTCTGCTATGGCACTGCAAAGATGGACTCTGACTCGATTCTCGCTTCTGAGCATGGATTTGCAGTGAAAACAGACAAGGTTTTCATGCAGTCAGGCACCTATCCAGCAGCCCAAAGGCCTGAAAACCCCCAATCGCAAAATTTATAAATAAGTATATTAATCTACATTTTTATGACACGATACATCTGCACATCATGCAACTTCAGGTTTGAGCCAAAAGCAGGAAAGGGAACTCCAAAGGTATGCCCGTATTGCGGCAAAAAGGGCAGTGTGATTGAGGAGCAGGGCGCCCAGGACATCCTGGACGAAGTCGAGAATATGCCCAGTAGAGATTGAGCCCGCAGGCAATGAAAAACCTGATAACAAAAGAAAAGCTTTTGAAATATTTTGAGATAACTGGGAAGGCCCTTTCTGCAGCCAAGAAGAGCCCGAACAGGACCTCTCTCTCAATGGAGAGGAAAGAAATTCTTCAGATGGCTGAAAGCTATTATTCTGATGCGAAGCATTACTATGACAAGGGCGACTGGGTGACTGCATTCGCCTCGCTGAACTATGCCCACGGCTGGCTGGACGCTGGCGCGCGCCTTGGAATATTTGACGTCCACAATTCTGAGATTTTCTCTGCTGACTGAAGAAAGCTCTGGACTCTGCCTGGAAAGTGCGCAAAGATGGAGTTTGAGCAGAATTTTTTCCGTGGGGCTTCGCAAAGCGAACGCCCCACATGGGCTTGCGTGCGGGCCGAGCGAAACCAGCCCCTGGACGCAGGGGCCCGCTTAGGAATTTTCGACGTCCACGATTCTGAAATTTTTGCTGCTGACTAAAGAAATTTCTGGGCTCTGTCCCAAATCTTCGCTTCGCTCAGATTTATGCCGCATACAAAAATTCCTGTTATGTCTCTTGCAGGTGCTGTGCCCCCGTAGGGGCCAACCCCGCACCATAACGCACAAGTAAGTTTTTCATAATTGAGTTTTTGCCCTAAGTGCGGCATTTCTGGACAGAGCCATATTTCTGGAAAGATTTATATTCTATAATTTCCTAAAAGGGAACATGGCTGGGAAAGAGCACAAAAAGGCGGAATTGCCTGAAGAGAAGCTGGCAGAAGTGCCTGAAAAGAAAGAAAAGCCAGACCTCGAGAAAAAGCTGTTAGAAGATCATGCATTAATTAAAAAAGGGGAAAAGAAAATTGAAGAGTTCATGAAAATTTTCCAATTTGAGACCTTTTCTTCTAAGTACTTGATGCGCAACGGCAGAAGCGTATACATACCTACAGGAGTGTATTCATTTTCCAGCGAACTAATAAGTGATGTGAATTATGTCATATGCAAAATAATAGAAGGAGATGACAACATCCCATCAGACATGTCCAGGAGAAAGAGGCACAGCATAATACACAAGGAATATCATGAAAAGGAGGAATGGGAGGAAATCCTGGACAATTATTCTCTCCATAAACCTGAAGGAAAGGATGCGTTGTTTGTGAAGATAAAAAACGCTCAGGACTCCCTTTTCACAGTAGAGAATGCTCTCAGGGACTTGATTGTCCATGAGAAGCTTTTCAGTCTTGAGGAAAAGTATCCTGAATTTGACCCGTTAAACAATCTGGACCTTTATGGGAATTCAGCAATAATCGCCTCACTTTATCTAAAGCGCATTGCAAACCCTGCTTACAGGAGCATTTTTGAGAAGAGCAACAATTGTGCGAGTGTGTTCAAGGACTACTTTATGATTGACATGGCGCTGAAGATGTGCGAAAACATAAGAACCACAGATTTCAGCATTCCCGATGGATACCTGCCAGGCCTGAAACACACAATATTAAAGTTAGGAAGGGAACATGAGAAAAACTTTTATGATTTGATAGCGCTTGAAAGCGTGGTAAATAGCGAGATAATTAGCGATGATATTCAGTAGAAAGTTCTTGAAAATAAATTAAAAAAAAGAGTTTACATCTTTGATTTGTTCGCGGCATGCGTAAGCCCGCGGACTGCGCGGTTCCTGTGGCTAGGCCTGGATATCCAGGAGAGCAGAGAATCGTTCTTTATTGACGGGCTCTCCTTGTCAACCATCAGTATCTCGTACCAGTAACTCTTTCCATCCTGCGCAACATAGTATGAGTTTATCACTTCAAGGTTTGGGAAGGCCTTCTGCGCCCTGAGCTCTGCGACATACTGATAGCTCATGTTGAGGGTCTTTTTCCTGCCGTATCTCTTGGGCCTTCTCCCGTTCCTTATCTGGAGCTTTTTCCTTCCGCCCCTCATTACCCTCTGCCTTACCATTATGATTCCCGGCTTGGCCCTGTAGCCGATTGCCCTGGCTCTGTCAAGGCGGGTTGGCCTCTCTATCCTGACAGTGACAGGCTCCTTTCTCCACTGAATAAGACGGTTTTTTAGAATTGCGCTGTATTCCGGGCTGGGATTCTTCCAGCTCTCCCTGATATGCTTGTATAAAGACATTTTTCTGGCCTCCATTATTTTGTTTTTGCTCTGATTCAGGCAAGCCGCTGCCCACATCTCAGATTTATTTGGGAATCTTGCGCTGGTTTATAAAGCTTGTGATGTGCTCTTTTTCACTTGCGTTTGCTTTAAGTGTTCTTGATTCTTTTTAATCCCCTGTGCCATAGTTTCAATGCGTCGTCCATTTTCCTGCTTCTGACAACATCCAGTGGTGCATAATTATTATTAGGCCCGGATATCAGAATTTTTGTTTCTGCTTTGCAGTTTTTCAAATCAATCCTTGCAAACTCAATCTCTTTAAAGTCCCCCGAGTATGCGACATCAGCATAATCTTTTTTATAATCCAAAAGAACAACCTTATGTATTATCCCTGCATGCTTATCTGTACCCTTAATCTTCTCATCGTCTAAATCCAAAAAGTCCAGATGCACACTACTTAAGAATTTCCCATCAGGAAGGAAAAAACCCTGCCAACTATTATTGTGCTTTACATCATAGTGCCTTACCTCTTTTCCAAATCCCAAACCGTAATCTTTTTTGACAAGTTCAACAACACCATGCTCCTTATTGTAATAATTTACAAGCGTGTAAAGTTTTCCATCATAAACGCATAAAGAATTAATCTCTCTTATTGTTGTGTTTTTCATGTTGGATAAATGTATGTAATAGCCTTTGTTATCTTCGAATTTTTCATTTAAAATATCTTCAATTCCATCTTGTCCGGACTGAATAACCACATTATCAAAAAATGTCAAAGCTCTTCCATAGAACATGCCTATGTATGATTTATCTTCAAATAAAGAATCAACTCGAGCATTTGTCGAGTCACCCATTTCCTCGGCGTAACCATCCTCATCAATCCAAATTTCGTCGTTGTGGATTGTAATTGCTTGATCAGTATTGTAATACACTTCTTTTTGCGTGGAAAGCAAAGCCTCTATGAAAAAGTCAGAGGATGTTTCTTGTATCAATAATT
>PEXD01000078.1 GCA_002779235.1 Candidatus Woesearchaeota archaeon CG07_land_8_20_14_0_80_44_23
ATGAGATAAAAGAGTTTATTGAAAAAAATTCCTTGTGCTTTGACCATTCAAAAATCCTGCAGGACTACTTAAATCTAGAAAATGTCAATGATATTTATTCTGATGAAAATAGGAGGGAAAAGACGTGAAGCTTGAGGATATTTCAAAGATACTTGTGGTGACAAAGAAGACAAGGCTGGATTATTATCTAGAATCATATGGAACTGAAGCAGAAAAGATTCTCAAAAGCAAGAAGATAGATTATGGGAGTTATATTAGGGAGCAGGAAAATCATTATTCCACCTTAAAAACAGTTGAGGATGTGATTAAGACGCATTCAATAAATTATGAGGTTGCATTGAAGGACCGCTTGGAAGAGAATAATTTCAGGGACATTTCTCTTGTGATAAGTGTTGGCGGAGATGGCACATTCATCGACGCCTCGCATTTCATCAATGATGGCACCCCCCTTCTGGGGGTGAATTCAAATCCTCCTCCAAACGGGGATTTTGATGTCAGTTACAGCATAGGGCATTATCTTTCAACCAAGAAAGAGGATTTCGCTGAAAAATTCAGGATGCTTTTGAAGGGGGATTACAAAATATGCAATCAGAGGAGAATACAGGCAAAGCTCAGCACTGCAACAGGAATTCCGCTTGCAATAAATGAGGTCTATCTGGGAAAATACTGCGCCATGGATGCCTCACGGTATGAGATGTATGTTGATGATTTTAAGGAGCAGCAGACGAGCAGCGGGATTATTGTCTGCTCCACGGATGGCTGGAGCGGCTGGATTGGAAACTTCAGGGATGCCCCCATATATGATTATTCAACTAGGAACTTATTGTGCTATTATGCCATTGCTCCAAACAAAAAAGCAAAATTTATACGCGGCTTTGCAGAAAAGGTTAAGATAAGATCTTTCATGTATAATGGAATTATAACCATAGATGGCTCTAGGGACAGATGGAAGTATGACTTTCTCGACGGATATGAAGCAGTCATTGAAATGTCCGGCAGGGGGCTGAGGCTGGTCAGGTTCGAATGAGAGCAAACTTTTTAAAGAATCTAAGCATCCATTAAGGCTAAGATGTATAAAAAAAATCTTGTTTTTGTAACAGTGGACATGGTTCTGTTTACCATTCAAAATAAGGAGCTGCATGTCCTTTTAATCAGGCGCGCATTAAATCCGTTTAGGGGATTGTGGGCGCTGCCAGGGGGCTTCCTGAGACCTGAGGAGGAACTTGAGACAGCTGCCAAGAGGGAGCTTTATGAAGAGACAGGGGTGAAAAATGCCTTTCTTGCGCAGCTTTACACAAAAGGCGACATCGGCAGGGACCCAAGAGGGAGGGTAATCACTGTTATCTATTATTCCCTGATGGACTCTGCTAAGGTGGAGCTCAGGGCAAGCACAGATGCTGCAGAGGTCTCATGGTTTTCAGTGAAGAATCTTCCAAAGCTTGCCTTTGACCATGAGAGAATAATACGGGACAGTGCTGAGAGAATCAGGAACAAGATAGAGTACACCAACATAGCATTCCAGCTGCTCCCGCAAAAATTCACATTAAGCGAATTGCAGAGCGTCTACGAGACAATTCTTGACAGAACTCTGGACAAAAGAAATTTTAGGAAGAAGGTCAATGAAATTAATGCCCTCAAAAAGCTTACTGAAACCAAAATGCAGGGCATTCACAGGCCGGCACGGCTTTATGCCTTTCTGATGAATAAGAAGGAAAGTGTCTTCAGCCCAAGGAAAAAGATTAGCGGATAGATTAATAAAGAAATTTAAATAAGCGCCTCATAACTCTTTCCATGTACAGAATAAAGCAGCTGCCAGAGGATTTCTTTGTAAGGGAAGTTTCCAATTTGGAAATGCGTGAAAAAGGTGACTACGCCTATTTCCTGATGAAGAAGCGTTCCTACAGCACACAGAAGGCAGTTGAGGAGATTGCGAGGGCTGCAAAGCTCAAAAGCAGCAGCATAGGATATGCCGGGCTGAAAGACAAGCAGGCAGTTACAGAGCAGATAATATCTGTTGCATACGGCGATAGCTCCCTGGAAAACATTAACTTAAAGGATATCTCCCTCAAGTTTCTCGGCAGGGGCTACCTGAAAATTGGGATAGGCTACCTTGAGGGTAATGAGTTCCGCATAGTTGTCAGGAACCTCAGCTTCTCTGACCTGATACGCCTTTCAAACAAGTTTTCTGATGATGAGCTTCGCGAGGACTTTGCGCTCTCAGAGAGGGCTGCACATATCCTCATCTCAGAGCTGAAGCCAAGGCTGGAGGGAAAACATGTTTTCTTCCCAAACTATTTTGACGAGCAGAGATTCTCCAGAAGCAACTGCGAGGTTGCAAGGCATTTTATCAAAAGGGAGTTTGAGGATGCCGTTAAAGGGATACTGGCGTTTGACATACCTCAAAAGCAGCTGGAAAAAAAGTGGAAGAAGTGGGGGGCTCTTTCAAATATGACGAAAAATCACCTCGAAACCCCTATGCTCGAGCACCTGAAAAGAAATCCCAATGATTTTGTCGGAGCGCTCAGGGCGATTCCCCGGAGGATTCTCAGGCTTTACATAGGAAGCTTCCAGAGCATGATATTCAATAATGTTCTATCAGCGCTGGTGAGAAATTTGCTTGGCGAATGCTCTGAAGAGGGCTACAGTAGGGGCACCTTTGCCTTCCCAAAAAAAGCAATACTCGAAAGCCATGGGGAGCAAATACCCCTTATGGGCTTCGGCTCCGAGCTCTCCCCTGATTCAGAAACCTCAAAAATCGTTTCCGGAATCCTGGAAAAAGAGGAAATCTCACAAAGGGAGTTCATAATAAGGGAGATGCCTGAACTCTCAAGCGAGGGTTCTGAGAGAAATGCATTCTGCGATATGGAAAACCTGAAGATAGAGGAGTTCTCAAATGATGAGATGAACGAGGGCAGGTACAAGATTGTTTTCTCATTTTGCCTGAAAAAGGGCAGTTATGCAACCATCGCAATAAAGTCCCTTCTCATTTAGAAAATATAGTAGTGCCCAGCTTTTTAATGAGTTCCTTCTGAACATCCGGCACTGGCTGGTTCCCGTTAACCTCTATCAGCGTGCCCTTTTCCCTGTAATATCTGACAAGCGGCTCTGTGATTCTGTGATAGATTTCCATCCTGTGCCAGAACGAGCTCTCTTCATCATCTTTTCTCTGCACAAGCGCTGAGCCGCAGCTGTCACATAGGCTGTCCTTTTTTGGAATCGGCCCTGTGAAAATGTTGTAGTTCCTCCCGCAATTCGGGCAGTTGTATCTCCCGCGTATCCTTTTTCTTGCTGTCTCATCATCAAGGTTAATCAGCACAACAACATCTATTTTGGAATGCTTTTCAAGGAATTCTGCCTGGTTGCGGTTTCTTGGATAGCCGTCGAGTATGAATCCCTTCATGCAGTCGGGATCTGAAATCCTCTTTGCAACTATCCTGTTCGTTATTGAATCAGGAACAAGCTTCCCGCTTTTTATGAGCTTATCTGCCTTTTTTCCCAGCGGAGTGCCTGCACTGATGTTTTCCCTGAATATGTCCCCTGTGGAAATGTGGGGAATGCCGTATCTTTTTGCAACAAGCTCTGACTGGGTTCCCTTTCCCGAGCCCGGCATCCCTATAAAGATTATTTTCATTCTGAAAATCCCAGTTCCGGCTTTTATCCGAAATATCCCGGCTTTTCCTCCTTCTGCTTCTGCTTGTCCTTTATGTATGCTGACTTCATTGAATCCTTGAACGCAGCGTATGCCCTTACAATGTCAGGGTTCACTGAAGGAGGCACTTTCTTGACTGCTGCTGAGAATTCCTTCTTTGTCACTTCTTTCGCCTTTATGTCCGCCCTGAGCGAGAGTATTGCCGCCTCCCTGCACACTGCCTCTATGTCAGAGCCGACATAGCCCTCTGTCTTCTTAGCCAGGTCTTTAATGTTGACATCCTTGAGCGGCATTCCCTTCGTATGTATCTTGAAGATAGCAAGCCTTGCGTTCTCGTCAGGAACCCCTGTAAGGATTATCCTGTCAAACCTTCCGGGCCTCAGCAGCGCCGGGTCAACCATGTCAGGCCTGTTTGTGGCTGCAATCACAACAACGTCGTGCAGCTCCTCCAGCCCGTCCATCTCTGTAAGCAGCTGGTTGAGTATCCTGTCTGTAACCTGAGAGTCAGAGCTTGAGCCCCTTCTGGGTGTCATTGAGTCAACCTCATCAAAGAAAACTATTGCAGGCGCGTTCTGCCTCGCCTTCTTGAATATTTCCCTCACTGCCTTTTCTGACTCACCAACCCACTTGCTTAGAAGCTCTGGACCTTTTACAGGAATGAAGTTCGCCTGCGACTCATTTGCAACTGCTTTTGCAAGCATTGTCTTTCCTGTGCCTGGCGCTCCGTAAAGCAGTATCCCCCTCGGAGGCCTTATTCCCATCCTCTTAAATGCCTCAGGGTTCTTTATGGGCCATTCAACCGCCTCCTTGAGCTCCTGCTTCATCTCTTCCATTCCGCCAACATCATCCCATTTCACCTTGGGGATTTCAACCATGACTTCCCTCATCGCAGAGGGCCTCACTACCTTTAGCGCGTCCTTGAAGTCGCTTTCCCGCACCACAAGCTTTTTGAGCACATCTTCTGGAAGCGGCTCGTCCTCCTTTATTTTCAGGTCTGGAATAACTCCCCTGAGCACTATCATGGCAGCTTCCTTTGCAAGGGATTCCAGGTCAGCCCCCACAAATCCGTGTGTAACCTCTGCGATTTCCTTCAGGTTGACATCCTTTGCAAGCGGCATGTTTCTTGTATGAATCTTGAGAATCTCAAGCCTTGCATCGGTATGCGGCACATTTATCTCAATCTCCCTGTCAAACCTTCCAGGGCGCCTCAGTGCTGGGTCAATAAGGTTGGGAACATTGGTGGCTGCAATAACAACCACCTTTCCCCTTGACTTTAATCCATCCATTACAGCGAGGAGCTGCGCAACCACCCTTCTTTCAACCTCTCCCTTGCTTTCCTCCCTTTTTGACGCAATTGCATCTATTTCATCAATGAATATTATTGACGGGGCGTTCTTCTCTGCATCCTCAAACTTTTTCCTCAGGTTTTCCTCGCTCTGCCCGTAATACTTGCTCATTATCTCAGGGCCGTTTATCAGCACGAAGTGCGAGTTTGTCTCGTTGGCAACTGCCTTTGCGAGCAGGGTCTTTCCTGTGCCAGGAGGCCCATGCAGCAGCACGCCCTTTGGCGGCTCTATGCCCAGCCTTTCAAATATTTCCGGGTGCTTCAACGGAAGCTCCACCATCTCACGGACTTTTCTTATCTCATCAGAGAGCCCTCCTATGTCTTCATAGGAGACCTCTGATATCCTTTCCTCTGCAACCTCCACTGCCTGGGGGTTGAACTGCACCTCTGTGAGGTCTGTTATTATAACTGCATTCTTCTTGGGAAGCGTGTCCACAACCATCAGGTTTATGTTGCCAAAGCCGAAGTTGAATGCTGAAAAATCATTAAGCTGCCTCAGGGCTTCCGAGACATCTGAGAATGTGTCTGACTGGCTTAAAATCATCCTTCTTGCCTTGGTGCCCCCGGGTATCACTATGTCGCCCTTCATGACATACCTGCCAAGCAGCCCTTCCTTGAAAATATTTGGTGAGGATGGCCTTATGTACATGTCCTTCTTTGCAGGCGCGAGCACAACCTTCTTTGCCTCTTTAACATCTGCCTTGCTTATCTTGACTATTTCCCCGATGCTTGTCTGGGCGTTCCTTCTGGTTATTCCGTCTATTCTGACTACTCCAAGCCCTTCGTCTCCAGGATAGGCGCGGTCAACTATGGCCACAGTCCTCCTGCCGCCCTGTATCTCAACAGCATCCCCCGGCTTGAGGTTCAGTATTTTTCGCGATTCAGCATCTATTCTGATAATTCCCTTGTTAACGTCTTCCTGCTGCGCCTCGGCAACCTTGGGTTTTATCTCTTCTGGCATGCTACCACCTTCGTCTTTCTGAGTATAGGAAATAACTTTAATATTTGTATATCAAAATATTTGCAAAGTGATTTCCTAATAAGCAAATCACTCATTACAGAGGAAACAAAGTTCCGATTATTAACGTGATTTGCTATATCAATATAGGAATATCTTGGCTATTTTAAATAATTATGTTTTTAAAAAAAGGTAACAAAAACTCGCTGCTCGGAGCTACAAAAAAATCCTCAAGGATTCGCAAAAAAATCTTTAAGGATTTTTTGCGCGCAAGACCCTATCTTTGCGTTTTGTACAACAAAATCGTAGATTTTGTGTACAATTGAGCTTCGCTCAATTTGTACAAGAAATGCAAAGAAAGGCTATGCCTT
>PEXD01000023.1 GCA_002779235.1 Candidatus Woesearchaeota archaeon CG07_land_8_20_14_0_80_44_23
AAGGCAGGGGCGTTCGGCTGCGCTGGTTTCTTCTCTTCTTTCTTACCAAAAAGCGGCAATTACATCCCTCTTTTTAAACAACAAAATTCTGCTTATCTTTGATAAATTATTTGGATAATTAATATAATTTACTATTTGGATTTTGTGTGCTCAAAAACCACCGGTAGGTGAATTTTGAGTGCAACAAAATCTTTGATTTTGTGCACAAGAAAACCTCAAGGTTTTCTTTGTGTCAAAAACCACAATGATTGTTTTTTTCACTAAACACTCATGCCACCAATCAAATACTGGTGGTTTTTGACAATTTGAATGATATCTACTCTTGTCTGTTCAGGAATCAATATTCTTATGCTTTTTTAAAACTTTCGCTGCGCTCAGATTAGTTATCCTCTTATTGAGTGCCGCCCTTAGGGCGCAAATTCTGGGAAGGGATTGCTTTTGCGAGTTCTCTCCTGATTATGTTCTCAACATCCTTCTGGGTGGCGAAGTTTGTAGGGTCCCACATGTCCAGATAGTGCTCCACCACCTTTATGTCTTCTTTCCTCGCGCTCTGCCGTAGCTCCTCTATGATAAGCTCAATCTTGTCCTTTATCTGTGCAATGTCAGACCTAAGGTCAATTATCTCGGAATTTATCGCCTTTATTTCAATGCTGACTTTCTTGTTGGTGCTTATCATGTTCTCCTCTATCATCTGCTCCCTCTTCTGCATCAAGCCGTAGCGCTCCTCAAGCATTCTCAAACGACGCTCAAGGTTGCTTGTCTGCGCCGAAAGGTCTGTTGTAATATCAATAGGCTTCCTTTGGGGACCTGGCTGCTGGGCAGGGCTCTGCTCCATCATTTCCGAGAAATTTGGGTCTGAATTGTTGTCAAACATCAAATCACGCTCTTTTTTAAGGCAGCTCTCTGCTGTCATTACATTATTATTAATCTCGCTATCATCACAATATTTATAAATGAATTGATTTATAATTTATTCTGCTTATGTCCCAGATTTATAGTATACTTATTTATTAAATTTGCCTATTGAAAGGCAGAGCCAAACCATTCCCGGGTCCGCAATCATGGATTTCAAAAGAGGTGAAAACTGCCCCTCTGAGATGCAGAGAGAGGGCGAGGATAATGCCCTCAGGGTGAACTGCGCTAACTGCAGCTACGCCCCTTCTATTGAAGACAATGCCTTCTGCATGGCTGCTATGATTGAGCGCCTCATTGAGAATTCCGATACCACCAAGATAGTTCTTTCCCAGAAGAGAGATTTTGAGTATGACTACAATCAGGTTGCTGTTTTGCAGGAGATTGCAAAGATATACAACGAACTCGTGAAGCAGAAGAACCTCATAAGCTACCACACACTAGCATCTTTCAACCCAAACTGCAACAAGTGCATTGCGGCATGGTACAATGAGCTTCACAACATAGTTTACAATCTCATAAAGAGCGACCCCCTTGGCGCCTATGTCCAGCTCACACGCCTGATAAGGAGGGAGAGGATAAACCAGGACAAGACAGATGTCAATGCCTGCATTGACTGCGAGGAAAAATTCATTGCACTCCTTGGCTATGTCAGGGACAAGCTTGAGAGAACAAGGATGGTGGCGCTTGCAAAGCCCTACCTTTCCGGCTATATCATGGGAAACAGGGACATCTACAGAAAAATCTTCTCACCGACAATCAAGCCTGACTTCATGTTCACAAAGCTGATGGCAACCTATCCGCCGGACGCTGAAGAGCTCGACACCTACACAGTAGGCGACAACACAGAGGTCACCATTTTCGGGCTTCCGGATTCCATCCAGCATCTCTATCATATAACCCCGCCCGAATTCAAGCTTTCAGAAGATAAATATGACCTGCTTGATGCAGCCAGAAAGATAATTGCAGAGCACAAGCCGAGCAAATCAGAGTTTGTAGACCCTGAAAGGATGAGACGGGTTTTCTACAATGTTGGGCACGACCTCCTGGAAGAGCTTGCGAGCTACCAGAACCTGAAGCTCAGGATGAGGGAGATAGACGAGCTTACAGACATACTTGTGAGATACACAGTGGGCTTCGGGCTTATCGAAGTGCTGCTGCAGGACGAAAAGATTCAGGACGTGACAATCAACAGCCCATTGGGGCAGGGGCCGATGTTCATAGTCCACCAGGACTTTGACGACTGCATGACAAACGTAATACCTACTGAGACAGAGGCGGAATCCTGGGCATCAAAGCTGAGAATGATGTCAGGCAGGCCCCTCGACGAGGCAAACCCGATACTTGATACAGAAATAATGCTTCCTGGGGCAAATGCCAGGGTTGCGGTTATTTCAGAGCCGCTTAACCCGAGGGGGCTTGCCTATGCATTCAGGAGGCACAGGGACAGGCCTTGGACCCTTCCACTTTTCATAAATGCGCAAATGATAAATCCCCTGTCTGCCGGGCTGATAAGCTTCCTTGCTGACGGTTCAAGGACGCTTCTTATTGCAGGGACGAGGTCTGCCGGAAAGACATCACTTCTGGGGGCTCTCATGACTGAGATAATGAGAAAGCTCAGGATAATAACAATAGAGGATACCCTTGAGCTTCCTGTAAGTGCACTGAAGAAAATAGGATACAACATACAGTCGATGAAGGTGGCAAGCGCAATGACAAGGGGAACTGCAGAGGTGCCTGCTGATGAGGGAATACGAACTACGCTGAGGATGGGGGACTCATGCCTGATAGTCGGAGAGGTAAGGTCAACAGAGGCCAAGGCGCTCTATGAGGCGATGAGAATAGGGGCTCTTGCAAACGTTGTTGCAGGCACAATACACGGCGACAGCCCCTACGGCGTTTTTGACAGGGTTGTGAATGACCTGCAGGTTCCCAAGACCAGCTTCAAAGCGACAGATGTCATAATAGTGGCAAACCCGCTCAGGAGCCCTGACGGGCTTCACAGGTGGAGGCGCGTCACACAAATAACCGAAGTCAGAAAATTCTGGACAGACGACCCGCTTACAGAAAACGGCTTCTCAGACCTGATGAAATACCAGTCAAAAACAGACCAGCTCGAGCCCTCCGACGACCTTATAAACGGCGACTCCGATGTGATAAAGGCGGTTGCAGGAAATGTTAAGGAATGGGCGGGCAACTGGGATGCTGTTTGGGACAATATATTGCTGAGGGCAAAGATAAAGGAACTTAATGTTGATTACGCCAACAGGCTGAAGATGCCTGAGCTCCTTGAAGCCCAGCATGTGGTTGTCGCGAACGACCACTTCCACAAAATATGTGATGAGATAAAAGACGAAGTTGGAGCCATAGACAGCAAAAGGGTAGCGCTCAAGTGGGAAAGCTGGTTCAAGCATTACATAAAAAGCAATACAGTTGAGTTAGAAGAGAAACAAAAATAATAAAATCAAAAAAGAGCAACAAAAAAGAGCCAAATAATCATTCACTAAAAAAAGAGGTGGTGGAATCAATTCTGAATAGAATATTGTTTGTTCCACCATAAAAAATGTCTGAAAAGCAGCAGAGCATAAATGATAAGGAAATGGAAGAGCTCCTTAAGAGATACAAGGGGAAGCTCAAGAGCGAGCTCAATCCGGGACAGGAGGATGAGAAAGAGCCGAATCTTGCCTCAAGGCAGTACGCTGAATTCAAGCGCGAGAACATGCCAGTGCAGCTCTCCTTCCTTGAGAATGCATTCAATTTCGCCGAGAGGGTATTCCGCATAACCCCAGAAAAAAAGACAGAACAGGAGATGCAGGAGAACATAGCAATCTGCCATCTCAACATGACCCCTGCGGGAGTGATGAGCGCATCAATACTTTACCCGGCAATCATAGCAGTGCTTGGAATTTTTGTAAGCTTCATTGTCTTCAGCTCACTGTTCTTTGTGATTTTCTTCCTTGCTGTTGCAGTGACAGCTATGATCATAATGCAGAAGATGCCGGAAATCCTCGCCAACAATTGGAGGATGCGCGCAAGCAACCAGATGGTGCTGTGCATATTCTATGTAGTAACTTACATGAGGCACACCTCAAATCTTGAGCTGGCAGTCAACTTTGCGGCAGAGCACCTTTCAGCCCCCCTGTCAATAGACCTCAGAAAAGTCTTCTGGAATGTTGAAACAGGAAAATATCCCTCAATAAAGGAGTCGCTTGACGAATATTTTGAGAGCTGGAGAAAGTGGAACATGGAATTTGTAGAGGCATTCCACCTGATAGAGAGCTCGCTTTACGAGACATCCGAAGACAGGCGCCTCAGTCTCCTGGACAGGTCTCTTTCGCTGATACTTGATGAGACATATGAAAAGATGCTCCACTACGCCCACAACCTGCAATCCCCGATAACGATGCTTCATATGCTCGGCGTAATACTTCCCATACTCGGGCTTGTTATACTGCCTCTCGTCGTAACATTCATGCCAGAAGTGAAATGGTACCACCTCGCCCTTCTTTATAACATAATACTTCCAATTGCAGTTTATTACCTTGGAAGAAACATACTTTCCAGGAGGCCAACTGGCTATGGCGATGTTGATATCTCAGTCCAGAACCCGAAGCTGAAATATTACGAGAACCTGATAGTAAAGGTTGGCAGTGTTGAATATTCAATAAGCCCTCTTTTTGTATCAGTGCTCTTATTCTCAGCATGCTTTCTGATAGGAATAAGCCCGCTCCTCATACATGCCTTTGCGCCGAATTTTGACATCTCAATAGGCGGGCTTGAATTCCTAGGATACAGACAATCAATGGACCCTAAAACTCCAGATGCGATAGTCGGGCCTTATGGCATAGGCGCACTCATACTCAGCATGTTCATACCCCTCGGGATGGGACTTGCACTTGGACTGTATTTATACATAAAGTCAAAGAACATGGTGAAAATAAGGGAGAATGCCAAGAAGCTTGAGGATGAGTTTGCCTCAGCACTGTTCCAGCTCGGCAACAGAGTAGGGGACGGGCTTCCGATAGAAATAGCGTGCGGAAAGGTTGCAGACATAATGAAGGGCACTGCATCAGGAAGCTTCTTTGAGCTTGTCAGCATAAACATAAGGAAACTTGGAATGGGCATTTCACAGGCAATATTTGACAAGCGCGCAGGAGCACTCACAAGGTTTCCCTCAAACATGATAGAGAGCTCCATGAAGGTTCTCATTGAAAGCGCAAAGAAGGGGCCCCTCGTTGTCTCCCAGTCGCTTATGAATGTCTCGGAATACATAAAGCAGATACACAGGGTTGACGAACGCCTGAAGGACCTGCTTGCAGACATCATTTCCTCAATGAAGTCGCAAATCTCGTTTCTCACTCCGGCAATATCAGGAATAGTTATCGGAATAACCTCAATGATAACAATGATACTTGGAAAGCTTGCAATTCAGATGAGGCAGATGCAGGAGTCAGGCGGAGAGACAGGTCTGGGCGGCATCGGCGGAATGATGGGACTGATAAGCGACGGCATCCCGCCATATTACTTCCAGCTTATAGTCGGAATTTACCTTGTTGAAATAACATACATTCTCATTGTGATATCAAACGGGATAGAGAACGGGGCAGACAGTTTGGGAGAGAAATACAGCATCGGAAAAGAGCTGCCCAAGAGCGTGATACTTTATGTGGCAATCTCGCTTGTGGTGACACTGCTCTTCAACCTCGTGGCATCAAAGATAATGCTCACAACCTTAGGTGCATGATAAGTTTTTGTTATCCTTGCAAATTGCAAAAAAGTTTGATTTAATTCTGATCTTATCTAATTCATCTAATTCTGCATAGTTTATCAAGATGTGTCTCAAGTTCTTTTGTAACTTTTTCTTCATTCACCGACCTCTTCAGGGGAAGAGCGCAAATAACACAGGTATAATCTATGTTGCTAGTTGGCTCATACCACAAAAGATGAAAATTGAAAAGTTTCTGTGAAAGCAGATTACAATCAACTCCCAGCGCTTCTAAGCTGTATCTCCTTTTCTGAGGATATCTGCAAGGTCTATTAAATTTTAGCTGACAAGGTTTACATAATCTACATGCTCCAGTGCTCAAATAAAAAGAATCAAACTTTGACTCTAAATCTCTCATGACGTGTTCGGCTCTTGACTTCATGACTGCATTAGCTATCCTTATTTTGTGATATGGCTTATAATTAAACTTGTCAAACTGTTTTAAATTTATGGCAAAAAGCAAAACAAGAAGTTTGTGATATTTTTTGACATACTTGTTGAATTTTGGGGAAAAGGGAGGGCAACTGTACTTTTTGTTAAAATTTTTACAGCCGTCTTTGCACATTTTAGCAAACAATTCTTTCTTTACCACGACATTTGACTTATCAATAAAATCATAAAAACAGTCAATGAATAGTTCATGCCTTTTTGTCTTTGCCCTTATCCTTTTCTTTGCTTTTTGTAGCATAATGGGTCAGGCCCTCTGAATAA
Source organism: Candidatus Woesearchaeota archaeon CG07_land_8_20_14_0_80_44_23 (assembly GCA_002779235.1). Classification (GTDB taxonomy): domain Archaea; phylum Nanobdellota; class Nanobdellia; order Woesearchaeales; family 0-14-0-80-44-23; genus 0-14-0-80-44-23. The sequence continues at coordinate 6,389 of PEXD01000023.1, forward strand.
GTCGTTATAAGCATAAAGACGTTGAGCAACACAAGAGCCCCTGCACACCTCTTTTATTTCACAAGAAGCGCATTTTCCTTTCAGTTTTTTATAATCTTTTTCTAGAAAATTTCTGAAGAGAACGATTTTAGGATGCTCGTTCCAGAAGTATTTCAAATTATTCTTCCTAACATTTCCAAATCTTGAATACTTTAATGCAGCACAATATGAGACTTCGCCATCCGGCCTGATAAGAATTTTATTTTTTCCAAGATTGCAGCTTTCAATGGGAAAAGAATCATTAGACCAGTATCTCTTGTCTACGTTGTGTCCCAAATAAATTTTCATTCCATGATTTTCCTTTGTCAAATCTATTAATATTTCTTGTAACGTTTTAAATTCTTTAGCATCCATAATTAGCTCAGGATGTTTTTCACATCTGCCTTGAGGCACCAGTCTGAGGATGTGCCAGCTGTTAACGCCAATCTTCTCCAAATCTGATGCAATTTTCGGAATTTCCTTATAATTCAAAGCATTCACAACAGTATGAACCTCTGTAAAAACATCATTTGAGACACCCTTCTTTATGCTTTCCATTACCAATCTGAAAGAACCTTTCACTTTAGTTATTCTTTCATGAGTGCTGCCGAGGCCGTGAACACTATATACAATCTTATCTCCAAAATTTAGGTCAGTGGCGTAGAAATCAAGAAAAGAATCAGGAATTGAAACAAATCCATTGCCGAAGTTATAAGTGCCAGAGGTCTGTAATCGTATCTGAAAATTTTTTTCCCTGGCACACCCTATAATTTCTTTCAAATCATTTCTTAGAAGGGGCTCTCCTCCAGAAATGGTGAATATACATGCTCCCAGACCCTTTGCCTGAGCCAATAATTCCTTGATTTCATCAAGAGAAAGTTCATTCTCCAGCTTTTTAGCTGCGCCTGAAGAGCAATGAATGCAGCTCATACAGCATTCATTCGTGATCTCTATTGAAATTTCCTTTAGTTTTTCCATAAAAGAACATTTCTAATCATAATATTAATAAAACTTTTGTTAGATCAGAAAAAATCATGCGTCGGCCGGGATTCGGACCCGGATAGGCGGCTTGGAGGGCCGCAATCATAGCCGTTAGATCACCGACGCTTCTCTCCTGTGAATCTGCGGTGCATATTTAAATTTTATTGTTTTCACGTCTGCGCGCCCAATAGCAAATTTTATAAATCAACCGCCATTTTCAGAGAGGCGATGCCTCCGTAGCTTAGCGGCAGAGCGCGCGACTGTTAATCGCGAGGTCGCCAGTCCGATCCTGGCCGGAGGCGCATTTCTGGGCCCGTAGCTCAGTCTGGTGGAGTGCTCGACTGATAATCGAGTGGTCCGGAGTTCAAATCTCCGCGGGCCCATTCGTTTTAGTTCTTTTTTCCATCAATGCTTTTCGCTTTAGCGAAAAGGGTTGGTTCATTAATCTCCGCGGGCCCATTC
>PEXD01000051.1 GCA_002779235.1 Candidatus Woesearchaeota archaeon CG07_land_8_20_14_0_80_44_23
TCCAACCTGGCTCAGCACCTCATATACGAGCCCTAGGGTGAGTATGAGCAGAAGCACAACGCTTGTGGCCTTGGAGAACCTCAATGAATACTCGGGCTTCCTATCGCCCTTCTCTTTTGCGGCAATGTAAATCAGCACAAGCAGTATTGCTATTGTCCCGTCTGCAACAGCCCCTGTTATTGAGAGCACCCTTATGAAGTTCTTTATCAGAAGGAACATTCCCAGAGGAACAAAGCATGTTATGAACCAGGAAAACAGCCGCTCCTTCTTGTAGTCAAATATGTACATCTCCTGAAGGGCGAGCCCCAGCGCAAGGAATGAGGTTGACATTGCCAGCACAGCAAAAACTGCTGCCAAAATTCCAGGAAAATTTCCCATATATGCCCTGATTGAGCCCACAGATGCCTCGCTTGTGTTCATGCCGGCAACTCCGACAACGCTTAGTGCAAATATGAAATAAACCACTATTGGAATTATTGAGCCGACAATCAGGGCTTTTTTCAATGACTTTTCATTTCCCCTTATTTCCTCCTTTATTTCAGGTATGGCAACCATCCCCATCAGGGCGAAAAGCACCACTCCGTAAGGAACAAGGAGTTTTGAAGGGAAGAATTCAGAGAGATTTGCAGGGCTTATCTTTCCCAGCGAAAAGGCAAATATCAGGGCTATAATTGCTATGAAGAATATCACCATGAATGTTTCTGAGTCCTCTATAATCTTCGGCCCGAGATAGATCAAAAGCGCTATTACTGAGAAAAATAATATGCTGTTGACAAATGCGCTCCCTCCAAGGAACATTGCAAGAATGTCCCCTGTCTTCATTATATAAGCAAGCATTGCTCCGTAGATTGCGAATATCATTGCAGCAGCCATTACTCTTTTGGCGCTCCTTCCGAGATATTTCTCAGCATATCCGGAAAGCTGGTGCTCCCCCTTTGTTCTCAGCACAATCTCCCCAGTGAAGAGATTCAGCATCATAATCATTGCTCCCAGCACAATTATGCATAGGGCGCCTGTCAGGAAGCCCGCCCTTGACACAACATAAGGTATTCCAAGAATTCCTGCTCCTATTGTGCAGCCTACAAGAGTGGCTATTGCTTCAAACACCGGGCTTGCCATGCTTTTCTATTTCTGGCTTTGCCCTATTTATATGTTTTTGTCAGCTGAAATCCAGCAAAGTCAAAAGTATTATATAAATAATCATTTGTCTTACAAACTTATTACATCTTCTTTAGCCAGCTGTTTTTAATTCATGAATAAAAAATTTTGAATATATCATAATTTTAGAAAGCTTTATAAATAAACAATTATATTACATTTACTATCATTTTAATTACAAATCAACTACAACTTTCCGGCCGGTAGTTATGGGAAAAGCAAACATTGCCGAAACAGAGATGCTTAACATCAGGCTTCCTGATGAGATAATCAGGTGGCTTGATTCTCTTGTTGAGCAGGGCATATATTCTTCAAGGTCAGAGGCAATCAGGGATTTTCTGCGGGAATTTGTGCTTGAGGCAGGGGGCGAGAGCGCTGGCAAATAGTATAGTCAGCGTCAGGATTCCCTCCTCCCTTGCAGAGCGGCTTGAGGGGCTTGCCAAAAAGGCGCACTACCTCAGCATAAGCGAAGAAGTCAGAAGCATTGTGAGGAGGAAGTGGCTCTCGTATTCTTCAAATAATTCCAAGATTGATGATATTAAAAAAGAGATAAAGGAGGAGCTCGCTCTTGAGCTGAGGAAAAAATGAGAGCGCATGATAACTCCTGGATTTTTGTAATACTTGCGCTTGCCCTCTTAATACTCCCGGTCGCAGCATTTGGAGAACTATCGCCCTTAAACATCTCAATTTCTCACCCAATTGAGGGAGATTCATTTTATTCGCATGAGATAAGCATGTCTTTTTCGTTTAATGAGACTGGAAATTTCAGCTGCGCAGCGCAAATTTACTGCAACAACTCTATCAATTCATATTCCTCTTTCACTGCAGATTCATTGCAACAAAATTCAGTAGTCCTTCAGGCAGAAAACTGCTCATATGCGTCATATGAGGCAAACATCAGCTGCTCAAATGAGAACTACTCAGGCTCGAGCGAAACAGTTATGTTTTACATATTTGAAACGCCGATAATCACTTTCATCAACCCCGATGACAGTGCAATAATAAATTCAAGTGAGGAGAACTTTGGTTATTCCATTGACCCAGACTCGGAGTCCTTGATAAAGAACTGCTCGCTCTACATTGACGAAAATGAAAGTGCGATCTCATCTTCAGTCCATAACGGCACCAATTATTTTGATTACAACCTGAGCGAGGGCTATCATTCCTGGAAAGTTTCATGCGTTCTTATTGGCTTAGCCGGAGAGACAATTGAGAGCGAGGAAAGGGAATTATTCGTTGACTACAGCGCACCTTTTCTTATCCTTCTCTCACCTATTCTTCCGGCTTATGACCAGCAGGAAATTCCGCTGATAGTTAATGCAACAGACGCGTTTTCGCAAGTACTCAGCTGCACTGCCCTCGGGCTTCCGACTCTCTCCTCTTTTGAGATTCAAAATTCTTCAGTGTATGAGTCCAACCTTAGCGTGCCTCCGGGAAACTATGCCTTCAACATAACCTGCCTTGACCTTGCCAACAACTCCGCTTACATGTCTGGTTCATTTGAGAGAATAAATTTTTCAGTGGCAACTGACAATGTCACTTACCTGCCCAACCAGAACGTCTTCATAACAGTAAATGCGCCCCAGTCCTCAAGGGTGAACCTGACTGTTTCAAGGGAAAACACCAGCGTCTCCTCGCTGACAAGCCCGCCCTATCCGATAACGTACGTCTTCGCCTCCACCTCAAGATTGGGCAATTACAGCATCTCGGCAATGCTCTCATACGCCAATATTACATTTTACAGAAACACATCCTTCGCAGTTTCAAACCCGAACAACCTCAGCGTTTCAATTGATTCAAATGCGAGCGTTGCAGAGGCAGGAGCCCCAATCAGGTTCAGCTCAAATGTGTCAGGCAACATAAATGCTGTTTCTTATGCCTGGGATTTCAACAGCGACGGCATCACTGACAGCATCTCTCCCAATCCAATCTATGCTTACACTCTTCCTGGCACATACCACGCAGCCCTGACAGTAAACGACAGCTACAGCGCTGCTTCTGCCGGAAAGAACATAACTGTGCTGGGCAGGTTCAGCATAACAGTAATTGCAAAAGACACCCTGGGAGCGCCGCTCATTGCCAACATAACCCTGGGAAATACCAGCATTATTTCAAACTCCACAGGTGTGTCAGTATTCCAGAATGTTCTTGGAGGGACATACGCCCTGAACGCCACGGCAGACGGCTATTACCCGTACAGCAACACAGCGGCAATTTCAGAAAACCAGAACATCACGATATACCTTTCCTCTCTGCCACTGATTCCAATAGTGCAGATTTCATCCCCGGAGAACGGCTTGCAACTCTCATCCTCCTCACTTGACTTCACATTCAAGGTGCTGCACAACTATACCACCAACTGCACTTTCTACTCAAATGAGGGAGGCAACTGGTGGGCTGCCCTTTCAAATATTTCAGAAGTGCAAAAAGGCATTGACTATTCAATCGCAGCAGAGAACCTCACAACAGGCGACTACACTTTCAAGATTGTCTGCAAGGACCGCTTCGGAAATTCCGGCTTCGCCCAGGTTTCTGTCTCTGCAAACATTATAGCAGCGCCTGCAGAGCCCTCCTACCCTGAGATGGATGCTGCAGAGCAGGCGCTGTCTGAGAAGCAGGCATATTATGATAGCATCGGGCCCCAGGAGCTTGAAGCTGCTAACCTGCTGGGAATAACGGGAACAACAGGCATGCTTTCAGATGCCCAGGACAGGCTCTCGAGGGCCAGGCGCGACCTCTCAGACCTTGCTTTCTCAAGGCAGAGCGATGAGCAGATTGCAGCAAGGAAGAGAGAGATAATCTCAGATGCGGTTTCGCATGTTGATTCAATACCTGATTCAATAGATGTGCTCGGCTCATCTGAGTTTGTGAAGTATCCCAAAGAATCAGAGCTTTTGAACATCGCCAGCGCATTCATCTCTGCAAAGGGATTGAAGATAGATGAGCGCACCTTCTTAAGGGCTAACTCAGGGCTGCAGCAGCTTTTCTCCATTGATACAAAGGCGTTCAGCGTTGTGCTTTACCGCAACGGCATTGAGCAGGATGTCTCCATTGTTTCGCACGCAATAAATCTGAACAGCTCAATAAGCAATAATGATTCAGTGCTTTCAAACCTTGCGCTTGTGCTTTATATTCCGAAAAATGTCACTGACAGCGCTTCAAAAGTCAATTTCACAGGGAACTTGGAGAATTCCAACGTGCTCAGGGATGACCCAATAATAGAGCTTCCTGTTGCAGAAAACATAACATACACCATAGGCGGCTCCTTTGATGTCCAGAATGCAAATTCAATATCAATATTGCTGGTGCAGAAGAGCGCAACAGTTTCAATCCCGGGAATAACAGGATTTGCCGTCTCTGAAAGGACAGCCATCTGGCCCTTCAACTATTTCTCTGGAAGGCTCGGCTCAAGCCTGGGGCTCCAGATTCTCGTGCTTTTGCTCCTCATAACAGTCTATGTTGGATATACAGTGAAGCCCGAGATAATAACAAAGCCGGTTGCTGCAATAAAGGGCGCAGTTTCAGGGAAGAGGGGCACCCTGAGGGCAGAGCGCTATCCCCAGATTCAGCAGTTCCAGCAGAATGCTTATCCGGGACTTCAAAAGCCGGCAGGAGAATATCAAATGCACTATCCCTCTCCTCTCAGATATGAGAATGCGGCGAATCAGCAGCCATATTATTCCCTCGGCGCAGTTGCCCAGCAGCAGAAACTGCCTGCTGCACTTGGAATGCAGTATTCTTATGTTGCTTCATCATTACAGAGGGCAAGGCATCTCATAGAGGAAAACAGCTATGACGATGCAGCGTCAGCATACTATGAGCTGCGGCTCATCTACACCACCATGCCTGAAAGCATCAGGGCGATGCTTTATCCGCAGATGATTGCGTTGTTCCACCAGCTTAACCTCTGCTATGTGAAAGGGCTTCTCTCCTCTGCAAAATCGCTGATTGCTTCAGAGGACTATAAATCTGCAGCCCTCATATATGAAAAAATTGAGAAGGCATACAGGATTCTTCCAAAGGAGCTTAAGTATCATGTTTTCATGGACTGCTTTGATGTCATAACAAAGCTTGAGAGAAACAAGGAAATGCTTTCTGAAAATCAGAAGGCGCCCCTGAAAAAAACAGGAATTTCAGGAAAGGGAAAAAGAGGCAGATTAAAATCTCGAAGAAAATAGTGTTTTTTGCAATAATTGCAGCAGCCATCATATTCTCAGGATGGGCGGGCGCAGCAGAGGTATCAATATCCTCAGTAAATGAGATTGTCGCCTTGAACAAGTTCATCCAGAAAAACATAACTGTCACAAACGATGCCATGACCTGGGTGGGCGTCACTTTGCTCCCCGAAGGCAACATAAGCCAGCTGGTGGATTTCTCTCCGGGGCATTTTGACATTAGGGCAAAGGACTCAAGGACATTCATCCTGACAATCTACGGCAATGAGGACCCCTTGAAATTCATAAACCACTCCTATTTTATCTATCACGGCGCCCTTTTTATGCTTGGCATTTCAAAGAGGATTCCTGTGGACATAATGGTTACCGACGGCACCATAAATCTGCCCAGCAGCATGCTTCTCTCAGTCAGCCCTGCCAGCGACTCTTTCACGCGTGAGCAGAAGCTCTCCTTCACAGTAACTGTCACAAACCTGATGACCGGCTCTCAGCCAGAGGTGAGAATAAAATATTCAATACTAAATGACAATAACCAGAGCCCAACATTTTTAGGAAGCGATGAGCTGAATGTCAGCACTTCAAAAACCCTCATAAAGGAGTTTCTATTTCCTGAAAACATCTCAGAAGGAACCCATACCCTGCGCGTTGAGATGGCTTACTCTGACAAAAGCAGCGTGGCCAATGCCCCATTCAGCATTATTACCCCTCTCTATCTTAAGAGATTATTCAGAATCGCTGTCTGGCAGTTCTTTGCTGCATTTCTTCTGCTTGCAGTATTGGCGGTGCTCTACTATTTTAACAGGAAAAAGGTGGCTGCTTCTCGTCGTTATGGTGTGGCTGTTGATTTTCGGGCTTTGCCTGTTTTGGGTAGGTTGGTTCGT
>PEXD01000033.1 GCA_002779235.1 Candidatus Woesearchaeota archaeon CG07_land_8_20_14_0_80_44_23
AAGCAATAAAGATTATAAATGAAAATAAAATATAAGCATCATGGAAGACACATACCTCAAACTGGGAATTGTAATTGTGGCGGTGGCAGTTATGACTCTTCTGATTGCCTTTGCATTCAACGCCCTCAACTCGCAGACAGAACCTGAGAAGGAGATGCAATCTTTCAGCGGGAGTGCAAGGCAGCTTGACTACAAAATCTCGCACCTCTGCCAATTATGCGCTGGAGAGGCAGACAGGGAATGCTTTCTGTTAAATGCCGAAATCACAGAGGGCAACATTTCAAACTCAGGCAATGCAGAGTTTGCCAACTTTGGCATTCTCCTGCTAGGAAAATACTCTCTCAAGATAGAAAGCTCTTCCTCAAAGTGTGTAATAAGAAGGATGGAATAAATGGCTGGAAAAAAAGGAGACCTTACAATAGACGCAATAATGGCAATATTCCTCGCAATAGTCACTATATTCCTGCTGCTATCATTTTTCTCTCTCAAGATGCCCATATTTGCAAAGGAGGCCTACTGCAAAACCTTCTTTTATGTCGCATCAGCATCATTCATGCCCCCTGGAATAAGGCAGGAGCAGTCCTACTGCAGGGAATTCTCAATGCTTGAAGTCCAGGATGTAATTCCTACTAAGGTATTTGTCAAGAATCTTTCAGATGGCTCAACCTCAGAGCTCTTGCAATTTTCTGGACGAGAGCAGCAACAAGTTGAAGTCATACTGCCTGAAAATAAAACAGTAACAGATTTCTCGTTCTCGGTTAAGGGAAACCTGTCCAACTTCTCGGCGCAAATCTGCAACGACCCGCTTTCAGAATGGCAGATTTCCCCGATGGCGCCTTCAAGGCAGTATTCTTCTGGGAGAGATGTGTTGAAAAGTGCTCAGGCATGCTTTTCAAAATGCAGGGCATTTCCCTGCCCAATACAAATAAACATAACAGGAGAAAATGGAGACCTCCTGATTTTAGATATTTCGTTAGGTTACAGGAAATGTCTCATAAAAGAGGAAGTCGTTTCAAATATTCTCGCCTGCTGGGAGAAAGCAAATTACGGAAAATATTCAAAGGATATCAAGTGCAAGGCGCTTATTGTCAGAAACTGCGAGAGCAGCGGAATTTCAGAGCAGAGTATCACTGATTATCTAAAACAGCAGGGGTTGTGCAGGATAATTGGCAACTCCGACTTCGGCTGCGGAGAAAGCGATGATATAAATTGGAGCGTAATAAATTTAAAATCAGAGGATTCTGTGCTGATTGAATTTGTCAACTCAACAAAACAGATAAGGGTTAGCTGATGGCAATCAACAAAAAAAACAGGCAGGGCAAAACAGGCGAGATGGCGATAAATGCCGCATTCGTAGTTGTTGTGGCAATTATCGCGGTAATCCTGTTCCTGCTGGTAATCTTCGCCAAGTTCCCGGCACTTTCAAAATCAATATACTGCAAGACACTCTCTCCATTGAAGACAATGTTCTCACCTTCTTCAGGAAGCGCAGAGGAGAGCTACTGCAGGCAGAATGAAATCCTCCAGAACTCAACGATCAGGATGGAAAAAGTTGTCCAGAGAACTTTTGCAGACGGGAATGCTGCTGAGCTGATAAAAGTCCAGGCGGGGCAGAATTACGAGATTGGAATACCTGCTCCAAAAGCCAACATAACTCTCTCATCATTCCGAGCAATAGGATATTCAGAAGGGTTTTCCGGGAATTTTGCAGACGGGAGCTCATCTGAAACCTTTGACTTTTCAGAAGGCAGACAAAAGGAAATTGCCCTGAAGATTCCGAAAGAGGCATATGTTGTCAATGCAACAATGGAACTATTCTCAAGCCAGGAAGAGGAACTGGCAGAGGTGCTGCTGTTCACAGGATACTCTCACAGCTGTGGTTTTCAATACGGAAACGGAATGTTTGACGATGCAAGAAAATACCTTTACTATCATATGATAAATTATGATGAGAGCAAATGCTGGAAGGGGGATCCTGACTGGAAAAACAAGCTTGCAAACCATTCCATCCTCATAGTTGGAAGCGGGCTGAACCTAACTGCAAATAACGATGAGGACAGGGAATACATAAGGCAGTGGATAGCGCAGGGCAATTCGCTTATAGCCACTGGCTGGGCACTCAACCTCCTAATAAGCCTATTCGGGGAAGCCCCCTTTGATTCAACAGACTCAACTGCATATTTCACAAGGATAACTCCCTACCAGAAATGCCCTGGGCTCATAAGCCCATCTACAACTGATGCCGGCTCTGATTCGGGAGCGTCAGGCAGAATTCCAAATCAGCCCAATTCCAATCAGAATTCCGGGCTTGAATGCAATGCAACAATACCGAAAAACTGCAATGACCCTTCAATAGTGCCCTGCAGGGAGACAGTGGGATACGCAGGGCTTTGCGGGGACAGCCAGAGAATAATATTCACATCCACTGCAGAGGCAGAGTATGATGCCAGGGCAAACAAGGTTTATTCGGTGATATACAGCAACACCCCCTGCATTGAGGCGAACTCATCCAACCAGGATGTGAAAATAATCGCAGATTTGGTTTATAACATCTCAGCGCCATCCCCCCTGAATAAGGACCTTACGCGGAAATGCGCAGACAAGAATTATGGAAGGCCGGGGCAGTCAATTATTGAATTCAATTATGGAAACGGGAGCGTGCTTTACCTGGCGCCCAACATCCAGGACCAGCTCGGCTCTGATTTCGGGGAAACCAACTTCCTGGCCAGCGCAATAATTGCGAGGATGAAAAAGTCATCTATCGTTCAGATAAGCTCATGCAATTCCAGGCAGCCGGACTGGCAGAGCAGCGGCTCGTTCAGGCGGGGAAGGACAGCAGTGCTCTCAGCAGAAAAAATCAACTCATTCCTGAGCGCGTGCACTCCTGACTCTGAAGGCAACTGCGCAATTCCAGTAAGAATAAATGCCAGGATAATCAACGCAGAGCCGCTTCTCACGTTTCACACATTAAGCATATCTTACATGATGCCTCTTTACAGGGTGAACATAACATCCGGAGGCGAGCAGCTGGCATATTTTGACAAGATTTCACCTTATGATGCCCCCTGGGAGATTAATGCGTCAAGGGCAGTTTCAGCTGCTTCAAAATGCCCGCAGCAGGAATGCACCGCCTTTTTTAATGTAAGCGCAGGAAGCAACGGATTCATAGCGCTTTCAGGGCTGGAAACTGAATACAGGCAGTGCGCAATAAAAAATGAGATTATGGCAGAGGCAGTTGCATGCTGGGAGCGCTCCGGCTTAGGAAAATCCAGCTCGGACATAAAATGCTACGAGCTCTCCATACCTGAAAGCTGCACCTCAGTTGAGAATTTGAACGAATCCTCGCTGACTGATGCCATGCTCAATGAGAGCGACCTCTGCGAGGTGCTGGGCAACAATGACGCTAATCCTGAGTGCGGCAGATACAACCAGATTGACTGGAATATTGTAAAAGCAGTCCCTGGAAGGAACATCCTGATAGAATACTCTTCAAAAAAAGGGAGGATAATCATCAGCTAAAATGAACAAAAGCAGAAAGGGGGACATTTCAATAGGGCTGATTTTTTCAATAATTGTAACAGTAATAGGCATAATGCTCCTGTTGATACTTGCGGCAAAAACCTCTGACGGCAAGAAGTTCTACTGCGAGCTCTCAAGCAAGTATGCTCCAAATTTTTACGCCACGCGAATGGACAGCTTCTGCTACGGAGTTTCCCAGAATGAGCTTAGCCCAATAAAAGGAGAGGATGTTGTCTCAGGCAGATTTTCAGACGGCAGCGAGATAAAAACATTCGGATTCACCCAGCAGAAGCTCAGCAGGGAGTTCAGCGTAACAATTGACAGGGACGCAATCCTGAAAAACGCATCCCTCCTGATAAGCGCGCCAAATAACCGGCTTATAAACGCATTCTCCTCAGGAGAAAACAACATAACCTTGCCCCCATACCCGCTTCACGGCGGCTCCCAATACGCATACCTGAAAATTCCAAAATACGCGATTATCAAAAATGCCTCAGTTAAGGTTTACGGAAGCAATTACCCCACAAAAACTGACATTGCATTCGCAATTGACACTTCAGCAAGCATGACCAATGAGTGGAACTCGGTTTGCAGCATAGTGAGCAATGTTTCAACCTACCTTAGGATTTTAAATGTCCAGAAATACAGAATAAGAGTATACAGGATTGGAGCAACAGGGACTATTCATGAAACCTGCGACTCCCCCGCAAAAAATCTGGTAATCTCAGCAGCAAATCTTTCCACAACAGGGCTTCCTCTGTATCAGAACCATTTTATCCAGCAGCAAGATAATCTGTGCTGTTGGAATCTTGAAGAACTATCAAAGGCAGATGATTACAATGAAGCATGGGGAGTCGCGTCTTATTACCTCTCAGGAGCAGTTGGCGAGGACGCTTGGCTGGACGAGTCAAAAAAAATTGAGATTCTAATAAGCGATTCTGACCCAACAGGAGCTGTCCCCACACAACAATGCTTAAGGCCTAGTCCTCCATGCACTCAAAGTTCTACTCGCGTTGAGCAAACAGAGCCAGTGTTCAGCGGTTCTGAAGAAGAAGTGATAAATCAGGCGGCAAGCAGGGCTGTTGAAAACAATGTTTTTGTTAATGTGGTTTACGGAGACGACAGTCCTCCCCCGGAAGGATTCGGGATTGGCTGCCCCTCCTTAGGAGGATGCTGCTCAGGCAGCCTCTCTTCCTGTTATCAGATAATAATTTGGATGAACACTCTGGCTACGCAGACAGGAGGGAAGGTTTTTGGCTTCAAGGATTCTGCAGGGCTGATGGCAGCAGTCAAGGACATGGTGATTTCCAACTATCCAAACCAGATAAAACTTTCAGTTAGCGGAGCTGAATTCGCATCCCACCCAGAAGAGCTCAACTCTGCAAATTCGCCCTGGAAGGCATCAGGGCACTTTGCAGATGCGCTTCAGGACGCGCTTTCAGAATGCGCTCCTGACGATGAGGGCAACTGCATAATAGCCCTAGAAGTTTCTTCAGGAAGGGACGGAACAATAATCCTGAATCACCTAAGGATAACCTACGACATAAGGGCGCAGGGCGCATCCCTGTCCTTGAAGGGAAAGCAGATTCTCCCACAGACAACCCTGAATGCTGAATCAAGGCAGGTGGATTTCACAGATGCTGCAAGGGAGCTTGAAAAGCAATGCTCAACTGACTACTGCACCTACCAGTTCAGGATAAGCGCTTCAAGCCCCACGCAGCTGGTGGCAGAAGGGCTATCGCTGAATTACAAAAAATATCCTATTAAGGAGGATATTGCCAATGCAATCGCAGAATGCTGGGCAAAGGCAAGGTTCGGGCAGGCAAAGAGCGATTTCTTCTGCCAGGAGCTTTCAATCCCTGAAGAATACCAGTTTATCAGGGCAATTACAGAAGCAGACATTGCTAATGTTCTGAAAGCAAGGCAGTGGTGCCACATCATAGCAGATTCTGACTATGGCTGCGGGGATTCTGACAGCATAAAATTCGCAAAAGATATAAATACGAGGACAAATGTATTAATAGAATATAAAGCCAAAGAAAAAGCAGTTTTAGTAACATAAAGCTGCGAAGGCGAGATAATGGCATATTTAGTCACAAACGAAAGAGGAAGAAAGGAATTTGAAAGCATGCTTGAGGCAGAGGACTTTCTGAAGCAGTCCCCAAACTCAAGAGTTTATGAGATAGACAATTTTGGCAATCCGCTGAAGCTGTCTGAAGATGACATAGCAATAAGGATAAGGAATGAAAAAAGGGCAAAGGGGCTCCTTAAGGAGCAGCCGCTTGAAAAAAGGCCCCTTCCTGAAATTCCGATTCAGGCGCCAATTTCCTCTGAAGCGCCAAAAAAGGAGGAAAAGCCGGAAGAAAAGAAGGAGATGAGCCCCCTTATAAAATACGGGCTTATAGCAATAGCGGTTGCGATAGTGATAATTGTGATTATTTTTATGATAGTTCCCCTCTTTCAGCAGCTCCTAAAAGTTTATAACTCGGTGTAAAATGCGAAACAACAGGAAAGCGGACATGACAATACAATACACTTTCTTAATCTTTCTTGCCACAATAACAGTTTTTGTGGTGATAGGGCTGATAACGAAGTGGAGCTTCAATGCCAGCACGCTGATGTGCAAGCTTTCAGGAGAATGCCAAAACCAGCAACCAGTCCTTGATGTTCAGATAATAAACATAACAGGCGGTTCTGACTGCAAATCGGACTTCAAAGCAGAAATAATAAAAGGCGCACGGCTCTGCAACGAGAATGGAAAGCTTGGACGGCTCCAGGGAAATGAGCCAATCTGCTATGTTGTAAAAGCATCCGGCTGTTCCATAACAAAAACCGAAA
>PEXD01000067.1:0-1706 GCA_002779235.1 Candidatus Woesearchaeota archaeon CG07_land_8_20_14_0_80_44_23
TAGTTGAAGGAGGAGTCAAGATAGAGACAAGCGCAAGCAAACTCTTTTATGAAAACACCCTTAAGGATATCAAGGAGACATTTACAAAGACGGAGTTCCCAACCCTTTTGAAACAGGCAGTAATAACTGACGACGAAGGAGCAGAATACAAATATGACACATTGATAAGGAACCCTGATGGACTCTATCCAACATTTGGAACACCAGGCGACCTTGAGAGCCCGATACTCTACCTTAAGGACCCAACAGCACCAATAACTATTGAGATAAACTTCAACAAGGAGATAAACTTCTCAACAGTTAGAGGAAAAGAGTTTGAGATTCTCGGAAAGAAATACACAATCTCTGACTCAACCACAGAAGTGACAGCAGACAAGCTGACTCTGTACAGCACAGCACTTGACCAGACATTCACAGCAGGAACAGCCGCAACAACAGTTACAGTAGGCGGAAAAGACATTACTGTTGAGGTAATCGGTGTCAAGACAGGCGGAGACACAGGAGCAACAATAAAAGTCAACGGAGAGACAAAGCAGGTCGAAACAGGCCACTCATACACCATAGGTGGAGAGAAGATATATGTAAAGGATATCATGGCGTATGACCAGCCAGTCGGCGGCGGAGCAGTAAGGTTATTCGTCGGAAGCGACAAGATTGAGCTTGAAAACTCAACTATTGTCAAGAAGATAACCTCAACAGGCTCAGTTGACATTGACGGAGTTGAATACACAGGAGACGCTGACTTTGAAGCACTGTCACAGATGAAATTTACAATAACGCCAAGCAACTTTGACCCAGAAGTTGAATATGTTACGGATGAGCTTGTTGAACCGCTTTTCGGAGCATTCAAATACCAGTTCACCGGAGCAACTCCAGCATTTGGCAGCACTGACAGGGGAACAATAAAGATTCAGCCAGACGGAACAACCAAGGTAAAGCTCGTCTTCACAGACAGGGACGGAAACGCAGTATCAGTAAGCCCAATCAAGTATAATAGCACCGCTTTCGACTATAAAATAGGCACAGAGACACTGCACATCACTGATGAGAACATAGCTGTAGATGACTACTTCATCATGAATGTAGACGGCTACAGTTATATCTTGCAGCTGAAGAAGATAGACACAACCCCAGACGAAGTGACACTGAAGAATGTAGTGACTGGCGAATCTCTTGTCAAGACATACTCTGGAGAACTGGTAACATACAGCTTCCACGGAGTTGAGGTTACCTTTAACGTAACGACTGTACTTAATCTGAACGACAGCGATGCAAATATTGAGCCAGTGTTCTACACAAAAGACGGCGCATCCATAACAATGGGTTTGCTAAATTCAACAAACGTAAGCGGAAAGGACAGCGCTGTCATTACTGTAGGCGAAGCAGATGCATCATGGATCTCATACAGCGCAGCTGCAAAGATAGCTAATGGAACTGTTGCAACAACATGGACATATGACGAAGACGACACCAAGGTTATATCATCAAAGCCAGGAGTTGCTGCAGAGCAGTTTGGAGACACAAACAAATATGCAGGAGTCACCGACTTTGGAACATATGTCACACACGACACAGACTCAGACATAACAGAGCTGAAGTATTACTATGAGATAACAAGCTACGGCGTCTATCTTGCACCAACAGGAGCAACAACAACCACAACAGGCGGAGACACATACCAGAGGGTAGTGCCGATTGCAGTCGGA
>PEXD01000067.1:2053-7993 GCA_002779235.1 Candidatus Woesearchaeota archaeon CG07_land_8_20_14_0_80_44_23
CACTTCTGAAAACCGCATTGGCTGAAGAATTCGTGAAAGTCCTTGTTAAAATCACCTGCCGAGTGCAGGGTAAACTCTCCCAGAGGGGTTTTATCATAGATTGCCCTGACCAGTTCTTCAATATAAGCTCTGTCTCTTAAAATTGTCGTATCAAAAACCCCTGAACTTATGATGACATGAGGTTCTTTCAATGATTTTATTATGTAAAGCGAATCGTCAAAAACAAACTCTCCTTGAGGCACTTTTGCCCTTGAAGTGTTAACTGCATCTTTGTTGATGTCCACTCCCAAATAAGACAAGGCACCTAACTCAAAAACCATTCTTGACAATCCGGCATCATAGCCAGGGCCTATCTCCAAAACCTTTTTTCCGGAGAAGATTTTTTTGAAATCATCCTTAAACATCTCACTTACTAGAAGCCAGGGCATCCTTGCTTCATCATAGAAATCGCTGCATTTAACTTTAAGATAGTCGGCTGTTCTTAATAAGGCGTTCACCCTATATTGAGGTGTATTTTTTATTTCGGCCATAAGATTGAAAATATGCAGCCGAGTATTTAAATATTTCTGGAATTTACTATTATTAAGTGATAATCTTAAACTTTTTGAAAAGCAAAAAATTTATATATCCAAAGTATATACTATGGATATATGACAACTGAAATGATAACCCTGAAGCTTGATTCAGAGTTCCTGAGGAGAATAGACGCTGCTGTAAAGGAAAATGCTTACCAGAGCAGGACTGAGTTCATCAGAGCATCGCTTCATGAGAAGATAGACCCAAAGAGAGAAGCAGAGGTTAGGAGAGAGCTTGAAAGCGCATTAAAAGAGATAAGAAAGGGAATAAAACACAGAAAGCCAATAACTGATGAGGAGCTTGAGCGGACAAGAGAAGAAGTATTCAATGAATCCTTAAAGAAAAGTAAAAAAGATCCGCTTTACGGGAAAAAGATTCTGGAAAAATACTTTGGCGAACTTAAAGAAGATCCTCAGGCTTGAAGTGAGGGCAAATATCATCTAATAACTTGAAGTGCCAGGATTAATACTTTTCTGTGATTCTATTGTGCACAAAATCAAAGATTTTGTTGGCTAAATATCTCTTCAATCTTTGTAATAAACTCATCAGCATCATCTAATGCAGTTTTTGCCATTTCTTTGGAAATTGCCGGAGTTGCATCGTATTGCGCAGTTTCTCTCTTTGTCTTTGTCTGGATAAGCTTTGTTATTAACTGCTCGCTTAAATCATAAGCTTTTGCGAGTTTATGGATGTCTTCTGTTTCAAGCTTTTTGTCTTTGACGAAGTTATGCTCCAAAACAGCAATTGTTGCTGCATGGCTTTTGGATTTATAGCCGAGCTTTGCAAGTGCAGATAAACTGGAAGCGTACATTGAATAATAAGAAACTATAATCACCCAGTCATACATTTCAAAATCAGAGGCGAGACTGAGCAGTTTTCTCATTTCTTCCTGCTCTGAAATCTTAAAGAGAAGATTAGCAACAGTAAAGTTCTTTCTTGCTTTTGCCAAAAATGGCTTTTCGAGTTTTTTATGCTCATCACTCCTGAAAAGCTGTTCTTTTTTCAGATAACCCTCGATTTTTCCTTTCAAGAAGTCATATCTGCTTTTCATGCGACCATCCTCCAGAACATTTCATGCCCATATAAAGAAATTCCGTATTCTCTGGCCTCTTTTCCCACATTCAGCTCTTTTGCTCTTAACATTTTTTTTAATTCTTCAATATCCGTAATTAAAGGGCTTATTTTAATATTGTGCGAATACTCATAACTCGCACTTTCTCTTTCTATTGATTCTCTCAGATTATTATTCTTTAGATTATTCACTATAAACATTAAATCAATGTCAGATTGTTTTGTTGCTGTGCCTTTTGCATAGCTTCCGAATAAAACAACAGAATGAATTTCAGAAAA
Organism: Candidatus Woesearchaeota archaeon CG07_land_8_20_14_0_80_44_23; assembly: GCA_002779235.1. Taxonomy (GTDB): domain Archaea; phylum Nanobdellota; class Nanobdellia; order Woesearchaeales; family 0-14-0-80-44-23; genus 0-14-0-80-44-23. The sequence continues at coordinate 3,980 of PEXD01000067.1, forward strand.
GTATTTTTCAGTAAGTTTTGAGATTAAGCCTTCTATAATCACTTTTAGCTTTTGATGCTCTTCATATAGTTCTTCTTTTTTTATGATATCTAAGGACTCAAGTAAATGTCTTGTTTTTGCACTGGCAAGATTTAGTTTGCATTGTTTTGAATGCCCTATCTTTTGTATCTGAATTATCTGTTCTTTTTCCATTTCAGTGATATGGTTGTATGCTGGGCGGTACCCTATTCCAAGCTGCTTGGAGATTCCTAATATTGTCTGCCCTTCGTCTAATTCTTTTCTCATGAGTCCGATAATTTTGATAAGTGTTTTTTGCCTCATTCTTAATTATTCACCTAATGAATAATATTATTCACTTTAGTATTTAAATGTTTCGTCCGCCCATCTCGTTTGTCGTTTAGAAATGTCTACCAAATTAATATTGAGGTGTCAAAATAATAGCGGGACATTCTCTCCTATCTGAGGCGAATCCGGGTTTATATGCATTGCCTGAAAAAAGCACCATATTTTCCGCAACAATCAGAAAATCAAATGATTTTTATATGCCCCCTTATTCCTGACAAGCATGGCAGAACTGGAGTTTCAGGACCTGGAATTCAGGGAAGAAAATGGAAAAGTAAGAGTCAATTTCCTGAAAATATTCTACTTTTATTTCACAGAAGAGGAATTGGCGGATATAGGCCCGTGCAAGGTAGAGCTGCACAAGCTCGCATTCAACTGCCCTGAGAAGAGGGCGAACAGCAGGTTCTACAACCTCCTTGAGAAGGGCTTTTCAGCCATGAAAAACTCAATCAACGGCAGGAAAGCAGTTTACATTCACAGGAACTCAGGGATTCCCCTGATGGGAAGCAATGCCTTCGGCATAGTGGACAGGAACACCTCATGCATAGAGGTGAAGCCGATAACAGGGTGCAACCTTGACTGCATCTTCTGCTCTGTTGATGAGGGAATTAAGGGGAAGAAGAGCACTGACTTCGTGGTTGAAGAGGAATATCTTGCAGACGAGTTCAGGAAGGTGGCAGAGTTCAAGGGATGCGAGGTTGAGGCCCACATAAACGCCAACGGCGAGCCGCTGATGTATTCAAGAATTGTTGAGCTCATAAGGGACTTAAAAGCGGTTCCAAATGTGAAAACAATCTCAATAGACACAAATGCAACAATGCTCTCAAGAGAGCTGGCCCTGAAAATGAGGGATGCCGGGCTCACAAGGTTCAACATCTCAATAAGCGGGATAAGCCCGGGAATGTTCTCAAAGATGAGCGGCTCCAATGTCACAGAAGGGCATGTGAAGGAGATAGCGGCATACTGCGCCCAGATAGCAGATGTTATAATAGCGCCTGTCTGGGTGCCTGGAATCAATGATTCTGAGATTGAAAAGATAATAGAGTTTGCAAAAAGCATAAGGAACCCGAGCCAGAAGGGCCCATTTGTCGGAATACAGAACTTCCTGTCATACCCTCACGGCAGGAACCCTGTAAAGGGGATGGAGATGGATGAGTTTAGGGAAAAGCTCTCTGCGCTTGAAAAAAAGCATAGCGTGAAGCTTCTGCTCTCAAAGGACGACTTCGTAATAGCTCCTGCAAAAAAGATTCCAAAGCCATTCATGAAGGGGCAAACAATAGAAGCGGAGATAATGTGCGAGGGCAGGTTTCCAGGAGAGAAGATAGCGGCTGCACAAGACAGAAATATAACTGTGCTGAACTGCAAAAAGGAATCTGGCAGAATCAGGGTAAAGATAATCAGGAGCAAGCACAATATATTCCTGGCAAAGGCAATATAGGCGCTGCCATCGGATCCGGCTTTTTGGCAATGGCAGAGTAATTTTTCTACTTTTTCGAAAACTTTATATAATACCTAAATAAAGGTATGTTCATACCATAAAAAAGGTAATTAAATGTTAACCCCAAAACAGATAAAGATATTTGAGGCATTTTTGAGAAGGGCTTACAAAGAACTAACTTACAAAGAGATAAAAGAATATTCAAAAGAGAAATCAAATTCCGTTATTCAAAAAGCAATAGCAAAATTTCTTGCAGAGAATATTGTGAAAAAAAGGAATGTTGGGAACATTATTTTATACAGAATAAACTTTGAAAATAGTTTGGTTTACTCATACTTTAATATCTTAATAATAGAAAAACTCCCGCCGCTTGTTAAGAGTAGTTTAAGGATAATCAGAGAAGAACTCTCAAGTATTCAATTCGTATCCATTGCCCTCTTTGGTTCTTACGCAGAGGGAAAACAGAAAGAAAAATCTGATCTCGATATTGCAGTATTTGTAAATTCACAGGCAGAAAAAAGAAAATGTGAATTATCATTAAAATCTGCAGAGCTAAAAACTCTTTTGAACATGGATTATCATATTTTCACAAAGGACGAAATGCTTAAAATGCTGAAAGATAAATATGAAAATCTTGGAAAGCAAATAGCACGCAAGCATCTTGCAATACACAATCCGGCAATTTTTTATTCAATAGTTCAGGAGGGAATCGACAGTGGATTTAAACTTGTATATTAATCGGGCAGAAAATGAAATAAAACTTGCAGAGATAATCTTCACGCTAAGCGAAAAACCAAAAATACAGACCGATATATTCGATATCAGAGACCCCGAAACATATTTCAGCGCAGTGATCTCACACAGTTATTACAGCATATTTTATGCAGCGAAAGCATATCTTTTAAAAAAAGGAATTGAGATATCTGCTCCGGAAGAGCATAAAAAAGCATTCAATGAATTCAAGAAATTTGTTGAAAGCGGAGAGCTGGATGTTGAACTGCTCAGGATATATCAACAAGCACTTGTCCGAGCAGAACTTCTGCTTGGAATTTTTAAAGAAGAAAAAAATAAAAGAGGAGAATTCACATACCGAACACTTCCACAAGCGAATATGGAGCCCGCAAAAGAGAGCATTAAACATGCAAAGACATTTTTCAAGAATATGATTGCATTATGCAGAGAATAAATGACATTTATGAAAAATATAAGGATTGCATCTTTCTATCTTCCATGCGCCTCGCGTATTGATGGCAGCATAAACCTTAAATAATACAATAATTCTTCAGATTGATATGGGAGATTCGGGGGGCAAAAGCGGTGACAAGAACGTTGTCATCACCTACGAGACCCTCTTTGACATCCTCAGAAGGGAAAAAGACAGGGAGGAATTACAAAATCTCGACAAGACATTCTATTCAGACGTTGTTAAATACATCAATGAAAAAAGGGAGAGCCTGAAGCAGAGCCAGGAGACCCTCTTCTCAGACGACGATAGGGAGAAGACGCAGATACAGCTTCAGAACATAAAGCGCATCCTGAAGGAGCTCTACAACAGGCGCGAGAAGAAGATAATAGACAGCGCCATAATGAAGTCAAGGACAAATTCGGGCATAATAGACACTGCGGCGATGCTGGAAGAGGAAAAGAAGCTCTTTTCCGAAGCAACAGCAATTCTCAACCGCGCAAGGGCGGGCATACTCTTCAATGTTATAGAGGGGCGGGAGCCGGAAAGCATTGAATGCACAAATACTCCTAAAGCAGCCGGAACGAATTCAGCCGGTGCTGATTCTGCAAAGGAAGAGGGCAAAGAGCAGCAGAAAGAAACAAGAATGGTAAGAATCCTGCATGCAGTCCCCCAGTTCTACGGCGAGGATGCAGAATTGTATGGTCCCTTTGAGGAGGAGGACGTGGCAAGCCTGCCTAAGGAGATTGCTGAAATCCTGATTTCAAAGGAGCGCGCAGAGGAAATAATTGAGGAAAATCAGGGCTGAATCATATTCTGTAGTATAATTCTTTAAATTAAATTTTTCACTAAAGAATAGTCATAAATAGAAAAATTAATAAATGGCTTTCTGATTAAAAGGAATAATGGTGGTCAAATGAGTGAAGAGAACAGCGCAAAAGGGCTCATCCCGGCGCCATACGCAAATGAGATAAAGGCAGAGTCAATAGAGGACATCATAAAAATCCGCTGAGAGCGTCCTACTCCGGACTAAAGTCCGGAGTTTGACCGG
>PEXD01000068.1 GCA_002779235.1 Candidatus Woesearchaeota archaeon CG07_land_8_20_14_0_80_44_23
TTTTGTGAATTCTTTTAGAATTTTTTTGTTTCCTGAACAGAAAATTTTAAATTTAATAAAAAATGAATCTATACGAGAAGACTTTAATATTTGTATGAAATCTGTTAAAGTCTTCTGGACATAGGCAAGGCAAATAATAATGAACATTAATTCCCTTGCCTATAAATCTACTTCTTATTCCCGTTTGGACCTGAGTAGAAAATTTTGTTTATGTTAAAGTCCCCTGGCTTGAACTGCCCTGTCCTCACCTCAGGCGCTGCTCCTGCTCCTCTCTTCTCAGGAGAAGATGCGATTATTCCCCTGCTGTCGGGCTGCGGCTGCTGCTCGGGCTTGGGCTCTGGCTTCGGCTGTTCTGCCTGCTTTGATTCCTGGCTGCTCTCTGGTGCTGGCTGCTTGGCTGGCGCCTGCTGGAGCCCTGAAATTATTGCTGACATCTGGCCTATTTTCTTGTCAAACTTGTTTATTTCTCCAATCATTTCATTCATTTTTGACTGAACTTCTGTTATCATGCTCTTCTGCTGGTTTATCTGCAGTGAAAGCCTCTTGAAATCTTCGTTGTATTGTATGTCTGTCATTTTATTCTCCTGCGCCTTTGGGTTAGCGCTCGGTATGTTCACCTCGCTTTTTGATTGTGTTGCCTTTTCTGCCTGGGAAACAGCATCCTGAATGTTGTTTGCAAAGCCGTGCTTCATAAGTTCCCTTGCGAGAGCCTCAATCTTTTTCACTCTCTCAATATCTGCCATCAAACCACCTTTCAGCATAAAAACACAGGATTTCCTGCCTTTTATTGGCTAAAAATGCCTGCCTTTTTTAAGTTTTGCCTAAATATTTTGATTTCCAGTCACTGCGGCTTTTCAGAAGGGGCTTCGCCAGGTTTTTCAGGCGCCTTTTTATCAGCATTCTTTTTCTCAGCCTCAGATTCAGCCTTGGGCTCAGCAGGTTTTGTCTCTGCCGGCTTTGGCTGCTCTGGTTTTGAAGGCGTGGATGAGATTCCTTCATGAGAGGATTCGCCGGTTTCACCCATCAGGTCCTTCAGGGTCTTGCCCTCCTCTTCTGCAATGTTGTATTCCGGCTTCACGAATTTTTTATTTTCATCCTCTAAATCCGGGGCAGCGGACTTCCTCGACCTTATGTAGCCGTACATCATGCGCTGGCGCTCTATTATCTTCTTTGCTAGCGCTACAGAATCAGCAAGAGTGCCTGCAAGCCCGTTTTTCCTGAGGGTGCTTGCAAGGTTTTCTATCTCTTCCTCCTCGCTTATCTCCTTTTTCAGATTATCTGTATTTTCAGACATAAACCGCACCCTGTTATCTGAAAAAAGTATGCTTATTATTAAATTTTTGCAAAGAATTAGTTCTTTACCGGCTTCAGCTTCTCAACAACTGCCCTGTCAGATATTATGGCGGAATTGCCAGCAGGGTCCTCTATGATTATCTTAATCTTTTCCCTGCCGCAGATTACCCTGTCAATTTTTTTCATAATATTCTTGGCTTTATCCCTATTTTCTTCATCTTCTTCCTCATTCTCCCTGATGAACTGGACAATGTCCTTAAATTTCATGAGAAGCCCCTCTATGTTTGTGACAAAGCCCTCTGAGAAGTCGCCCGGCTCCATGTCTCCGATATACGGAATTTTCACTGTTGCACTTCCTGATTTTACAACTCTTACTTTCATGTCTTCCTCAGAAGAAACCTCAAAAGTATACCTGCAGGGCTCCTTTGCCTCCAGGCACTCAACATCAGACTTCCTGAAGTCGCAGTTTGAGCAGCTCATTGAGAATATGGAGACAGGGCCGAAGTAGGGAATCTCCATGTCCTCCTCTCTTAGAGTCAAATTATTTGTTCCGCATACAGGGCAGGGCTGCCCTGGAAGCTCAGCCGGCTTCTGAAGGATTTCCTTTTCATCTTCCCTCTTTTCATTCTCAGGGCGTTTCTCCTCGGAAACTTGGACGGATTTTTTCTTACCAGCCATAAGGCAAAATTAATGGAGCGGGTATAAAAACATTTTGGTTGATGCGGCTCTGCCTGAAAATGCGTTTCCAATGTTGTCTGAATAGAGCTCTGCTCCCAAAAACTTTTAAATTCCACTGCAAGAAGGCATGATGAGGTGGTTATATGCCTATTGTGCAAATTGAGAGCTGGCCAATTGAGAAGGAAAAGAAGCCGCTGCTGATAAAGAAGATAACTGATGTTTTCACAGAGATGGGGATACCTGCCCAGGCAGTCACTGTGCTCATACATGAAACCAGCCTTGACAACTGGGGAAGCGGGGGAGAGCAGCACTCTGTGAAATTCAAGGACTTAAAGAGATGAAAGATTTTTAAAGAATTCATTATATCAGAAGTGCAATCATGATGAAATTCAAGACAACTGCTGAAATAAAAGTTCCGAAGAGCACTATAGAGCAGGTGATAGGGCAGGATGAGGCAGTTGCAATAATGAAGAAGGCGGCCCAGCAGAGGAGGCATGTGCTTCTTATAGGCGAGCCGGGAACTGGAAAGTCAATGCTCGGAATGGCCCTCGCGGAGATGCTTCCAAAGGAAAAACTCGTTGACATACTCGCATTCTACAATCCCAATGACGAGAACCAGCCGCTGATAAGGACAGTTCCCGCAGGCAAAGGCAGGGAGATTGTGGCAAGGGCAAGGGCTGAGGCAATGCTCGGCTCCAAGAACCAGACAGCGATTTACTGGGTGCTCGCGATAATCTCCCTGGTGATACCCTGGTGGGCGAGGTCCTACTACAAGTCAGACATAATATTCGCAGCGCTCTTCATAGGAGGCATGCTGTTTCTCACAGGCGTGATGTTCGCGATGAATATCGGAAGGCCGAAGGTATCGCAGACAAGCCCGCCAAAGGTTATTGTCGACAACTACGGCAGGAAGCACTCCCAGTTCTATGATGCTACAGGGGCGCATGCAGGCGCGCTTCTCGGAGATGTTCTCCACGACCCCTTCCAGAGCGGGGGGCTTGGAACGCCAGCGCATGAGAGGGTGATCGCAGGAATGATTCACAAGGCGCACATGGGAGTTCTCTTTGTGGATGAGATTGCAACGCTCGAGCCGGCAACCCAGCAGGAGCTGCTTACAGCGCTTCAGGAGGGGAAATACGCAATAACAGGGCAGTCAGAGAGGAGCGCAGGCGCAATGGTCAGGACTGACATGGTGCCCTGCAACTTCATACTTGTCGCAGCAGGAAATGTCCAGACAGTCAAGAACATGCACCCCGCCCTGAGGTCCAGAATCAGGGGATACGGCTATGAGGTTTACATGCACGAGACAATGAAGGATACTGAAGAGAACCGCGACAAGATAGTGAGGTTCGTAGCCCAGGAAGTTGTGAAGGACAAGAAAATACCGCACTTCTCAAGCGGAGCTGTAGATGAGATAATAGACCAGGCGAGGAAGATGGCCAACAGGAAGGGCTGCCTGACGCTGAGGTTCAGGGAATTAGGCGGGCTGATAAGGGCTGCTGGCGATGTTGCGCTTGAGGAAGGCGCAAAGGTTGTTGAAAAGAAGCATGTGCTTTCAGCACGGAAGGTTGCAAGGACTCTTGAGCAGCAGATGGCGGACACCTACATAGAGAGGAAGCGGGAGTACGAGGTCATAAAAGTGTCGGGCGAGCAGGTTGGAAGGGTGAACGGGCTCGCAGTCATAGGAGGAGAGGATGCATTCTCAGGCATAATCCTTCCGATAGAAGCAGAGGTGACTGCTGGCGGAAAGCAGAAGGAGTTCATAGCCACTGGAAAGCTCGGCGAGATTGCAAAGGAAGCAGTTATAAACGTCTCTGCCATAGTCAAGAAGTATTTCGGCGAGGACATAAAGAAGTATGACACCTTTGTCCAGTTCCTGCAGACATACGAGGGAGTTGAGGGAGACAGCGCAAGCATTGCTGTTGCAACAGCAATAATAAGCGCGCTGAAGAATGTTCCTGTTAAGCAGGAATATGCAATGACCGGCTCGCTCTCGGTGAGGGGAGAGGTTCTCCCTGTCGGAGGCGTCTCTGCAAAGGTTGAGGCAGCAATAGACGCCGGGGTCAAGAAGGTGATTGTGCCGAAGTCAAACATGCAGGATATAGTGATAGACCCTGACAGGCTCTCAAAGATAAAGCTTATACCTGTCGAGAGCATCATTGACGTCCTCAGGGAAGTTATTGACTGGAGAAAGAAGCCGGACGTGCTCGGCAAGATAATCAGCACAAACGGGAATAATGAAAAATAAGCAAAACTTTACTATCAAAAAGGTTCTTTGAATTCCCAGGAATAGTCAATCCAGAGCGGCGGGATTTTCTCGCCGAAATAAATCTTTACATTTTCGGGAAGTTTTCCTGTCTTCTCCTTTTCTTTCATGTGGACAACAAGAACCCTTAATTCCTTCACTTTCAGGCCAAAAAGGTAGTCAGCTGCTTTTTCCAGCGTGCGCCCCGTATCGTCAATCTCATCAACCATAAGAATTTTTGTCCCTGCAATTTTTTTCTCAAGCTCGGAGTCCAGTTTCTGCGTTATTATCGGCTCCGGAAGAAGATGGTCATCCTTGTCATAGTTGGACAGCCCTATGATGTAGATTGGAATGTCAGGAATTCCAAAGCTGTTCTTCAGAAAGGATTTAGCAATCCTCACAGGTATCAGCCCGCCTGTGGCTATGCCAACAAGAACATCGGGGATGTATTTGTCCTTAAGAATTTCATAGCATGCTTTGCCAACAAGGTTGTGCACTGTCTTATAAGAAACCTGCAGATGCTTGGGATTTGTGTCCGCCATATAATAGGAAAAAAACGCTTGTTAATAAAATTATCGCTTTTACCCGATATAGTTCATGTCTGGGGGAAGCTTTTTGAACTTATGCATCAGCTCGGGCTTTCCAAACTGCTTTCCCAAATCTGCCTGCAGGTTGTTTTTTATCTGCCTCTCAATCTCCTTCATGTCCCTGTCAATCTTCCTTATGTCAACCCTGAGAGAGAGTTTCTGGTTGAGTATCCTTATCATCTCGCGGGCGCCCTTTATCCCGAGATACATCGGGTGGGCAAAAGTTTCTGCAAGCAGTGTTATTGCAGGAATTTTCCTCTTCTTCCCGATTCCCAGAAGAAGCCCTGCTGCGCCGATTATTGGGCCGACGAATCCGAAGAGCTTTGTCTCTATTGAGGTGCCCTTGGCATATTTGTCAACAATCTTCTTGTCTGTCCCTGTGCAGTAAACCTTCGGGTTCTCGGGAACCTGCGAGAGCCCTATGCCCCCAAGCGTTATTATCTCGCAGCCGCCCATTTTATTGAACATCTGGACAAGATTCTCGGCGAACTCATAGGATGCCCTTTCCTCAACTGGCTGGAAGTCGCCTGCAAGGAACAAGACGTCATGCTCGCCTTTCATTCTCTTAAGGTAAACCTTCACAGATGGAAGCTCCACAAGGTTTTTCTCAGTCACAAAAACAGAATTGGGAAATGAGTCAGAGTAAATCTGGTAAATGAGCTCTGGCTTCAGCTGGTCAACCATGAAGTCAACTGCAATCTTCCCAACATTCCCGATGCCAGGAAGCCCCTCTATCATTATCGGGCTCTTCACTGGCGGAAGCTTCTTTGGAATCTGGACAATCTCGAATGCCATGGAAAAAAAGAATTAGAGGCAGATTTAAAAATGTTTTGGAACCGCCCTTTTCACTTCGTGAAAAGCGCGGATGGAAAAGGAAGAAGTTTATCCGAGGGCTTGCTTCCTGCTTTTTTCCTTCTGCAGAAAAATAATTGATGGAAAAGAAAACGACTATAATGATTTAAAAAAAGGTGGGCTCAGGGCCGCCCTTTTCCTACGGGAAAAGCGCGGATGGAAAAACTAACTAAAAAAATAACTGAAAAACTAACTCAAAGAAGTAATTAAAAAAAGGTGGGCTCAGGGGGATTCGAACCCCCGACCTAAAGATTAAGAGTCTTTCGCGCTACCAGGCTGCGCTATGAGCCCAAGGCACCTGCTGAAACCTGAAAAAAAGGGCTATTTAAAAAGCTTTTGATTATGACTGAAAGAAAAAATTGAATTTAAAAAAAATGAAAAAGGAATTGCTTTCCTTAGAATTCCTCTGAGTCCTCTGTTCCTTCGGAATCCTCAGCGTCCTCAGATTCCTCGGCTTTCTCAGATTTGCTTTCTGCTGAACTTGATTCCTCGCCAAAGTTTTCTGACTCCTTTGCTGGAGCTTCTTCAGTCTTAGGTGATGCGCTTGCTCCTCCGACTACCTCTGCGAATGCGAGCCTTCTGAGCACTCTTGTTACCCTGATTTTGACTTTTTGGCCTTCCTTTGTTCCAGGCACGAAAATCACAAATCCGTTCTTCTTTGCAAGTCCGTCTCCCTTGGCTGCTATTGCCTCAATGGTTACTTCCATCTCTTCTCCTTCGCTTACTGGGGGTGTCATCCTTGGTCCTCCAAAGTTTCCTCCCCTGTTTCCGCCAAAGCTTCTTCCTCTATTTCCTTCGCCTGACTCGTATTCATCTGAGTCATAATTTCTATTTTTCATATGCTTTTACACCCATATTTTATTTGCGGAACCGGCTTTAAGCCGGCCCCATCCTAATCTTAACCATTTCTGGCTAATGGTTGAAAGTTTCTGGTTTCCAGTATTTAAAGATTACTGAAAAAGGCAGGAAAGCAGGGGATTTTTGCAGCCCATCTAATCATTATAGATAGTAATCTATAAGAAAATCTTACATTCTCCTTGCATTTTTCAGATAAATTTATAACCCAGCAAGAAAAAATCTCAGCCATGAAAGGCGAAAACAGCGGGGAAGAGCTGAAGCAGGTGATAATCATAAGGAACGAGCTGAAGATGCCGAAGGGAAAGCTTGCCGCGCAGGCGAGCCACGCCTCCCTTGACGCTGCACTCAAGACAGACAGGGAAATCCTTGATGAATGGCACAACAGCGGCGGGAAGAAAGTTGTTCTTAAGGTTGAGACCGAAAAGGAGCTTCTCCAGTATTTCATGCTTGCGAAGAAATTGGGGCTTGTTGCGGTGCTTATAAGCGACGCAGGAAGGACATTCCTCCAGCCAGGCACCAAGACATGCGTGGGAATAGGCCCAGACCTGTCAAGCAAGATAGACGCAATAACAGGCAGCCTGCAAATGCTTTAAAAGGGTTATTTCTTCCTGAAGTAGAATTCTTCCATAACATCACCCATGCCAAGAAAATAATTCGCGTCTACAAGAGTGTCGAGCGCCTTTAATAAAAGTTTCTTGTTGGGTTTTTCTTCAATTGCCTTTATAGTGGCTATTAATTTGGCAAACTTTATCACGGCATAAGCCAGGTGTGACTCAAAATATTCCAAATCCTCAGGAATCTTCTTAACTGTGTAATAAATGTTGCTGCTCTCAATCTTAATGACTGCGGTCCCGCAGTCCTTCGCCTGCCTGAGAAAAGAATGCATCTCATCGCAGAAGAAATTATTGCCTTCAGAATCGCCGGCTTTGGCATACCCTGTTCCGCTGAGATAATCATCAATTGAAGTGCTGTCGAAATCAGCGAGGTTCAGCACCCTCAATGTGTCTTCGCTGCTCATATAAGGAGCTTTAGCTTGTGAGTATATAAAATTTTCAAAAGGGCGGGTGCTTTTTGCTAAAGTTTTTAAATGCGTCTTCATTATTCGAATTGCTTAATGGATAAGCCGTTTGTAATAGAATTCGCCGGGCCTCCAAAGTCCGGCAAGACCACAATTCTTGAAAGGATAAAGTACTGCATTCCATTCACTCTTTCTATAAAGAATGAGGTCTCCTTCAGCTCGCCTGTCGAGAAGAAAAAGCCGCTGAAGTACATGGAGTGGTCTGCCAACGAGCTCATAAACAGGATAATAACAGAGGAGGAGATAACAAGGAAGCAGGTTATAATAATTGACTGCGGCATCGCGAGCCAGCTCGCCCTCCTTGACGCCTTTGAGAAGAGCGGGAGGATTGCGCTTTCTGATATGGGCCTCTCTGACCTGATAAGGAAGCATCTTCTGATGAACCTGCAGAGGGAGGACATGATTGTCTATGTCAGGATAAATTTCAGCAAGGAAGCAGACAGGATAAAGAACTACAAGTTCCCAAAGGGCTCGATAATGAATGAGCCTTTCCTGCAGGTGTTCAATGAGAGCTATGAGGAAGTGATGCGCTCGCTGAAAAAGAAGGGCATGGCGGAGATACTTGAGGTTGACGGTGAGCTTGACCCTGAGAAGAACGCT
>PEXD01000072.1 GCA_002779235.1 Candidatus Woesearchaeota archaeon CG07_land_8_20_14_0_80_44_23
TCCAATCTGAAGATTGGAGTTTTGCCGCTTTTCTGCATAATATATATTTTTTACAATCTGTTTCTTGGGCCTTAAAAAGCCAGAATTTCCATGGGAAATGAGGGGGAGTGATTTTGATATTTTTATTGTTCTTTTTTAATATGTTAAAAAGAGAAGTTTCCATGTTGCATATGAAAGGCGGGGGGCATAGCGTCTAAAAAATCCATTTTCCAAAAAAATCATTTATAAACAAAAGAATTTATAAATAAGTTGCTTTTAAACTCTTTAAAAAGCTTAAATCTTTTAGGAGGGCCATAAAATGGAAAAGAGAGACATAGAGGTTGTGAATATTGTTGTAAGCAGCTCCCTTAAGCATGAGATACCGCTTGAGAAGATGGCGGCAACGCTGAGCAATACAGAATACAATCCAGAACAGTTTCCGGGGCTTGTGATAAGGATAAAGGACCCGAAGACATCGGCACTTATCTTCAGCTCAGGAAACATTGTCTGCACAGGCGCAAGGTCAATGGACAAGGTTGACGCCTCAATAAAGAAGATAATAAAGAGCCTGGAAAAGATAGGAATAAAGATAACAATAACACCGGAAGTGACAATCCAGAACATAGTGGCATCAGGCAGTATAGGCATGGACCTAAACCTCAATGATTTGGCAATGAAGCTTAAAAACACAGAATACGAGCCTGAACAGTTCCCGGGGCTTGTATACAAGCTTTCTGAGTTAAAGGCGACATTCCTCCTCTTCAGCAATGGAAAGATTGTCTGCACAGGCACAAAGTCAGAAGAGGAAGTTAATCGCGCACTGGACAAACTCCTGGAAAATTTAAAAGGGCTTGTGAAAAAGAAGAAGTAAGTTTGAGAAGCCCTTTTCCTTTTTTTATAAAACAACAGGCAGTTGTGAAAATGTGCTAAAATGGAAGCCTCAGAACAGATAAAGAAGTGGCAGGAATTCCTGGAAAGGTTCTACCAGACGCAAATCTTTGAGGCGAGCACTAAGGGAAAATCTTCTATACAACTTGACTTTTCAGAGGTGGCAAGGTTCAGCCCTGAGCTCGCAGAGGACCTGCTCGAGCAGCCAGAAGATGCGATAAAGTCCTGTGAGATAGCCCTCTCCCAGTTTGAGACAATAGAGAAAAGCAAGAAGCTCGCCATAAGGTTCTTCAACCTGCCTGCTGCCCAGCTAATGCTCATAAGGAACATAAGGAGTGAGCACCTTGGAAAATTCCTGAAAATTGAGGGAGTGGTAAGGCAGAAGGGTGATGTGAGGCCCCAGATAACCTCGGCAAAGTTTGAGTGCCCAAGCTGCGGGAACATAATAACAGTAATACAAACAGGACAGGTTTTCAGGGAGCCAACGAGATGCAGCTGCGGAAGGCAGGGCAACTTCCGGCTGGTAAGCAAGGAGTTAATTGACGCCCAGGGGCTGGTTCTTGAAGAGATTCCGGAACAACTCGAGGGTGGCGAGCAGCCGAAAAGGATGAAAGTGCTGCTGAAAGACGACCTCGTCAGTCCAATAACTGAAAAAAAGACAAACCCAGGAAGCAAGATAGAGATTCTGGGCTGGGTGAAAGAGATACCAAGGGTTCTGAATTCCGGGAAGAAATCCCTTGATTACGACCTTGTGGTGGATGCCAACAACATCTTCTCAAAGGAGAGCTCGTTCTATGAGATGAGTATAACAAAAGAGCAGGAGAATGAGATAGTGAATCTCTCAAAAGATCCTAAGATTTATGAAAAGCTCATTGCATCAGTTGCTCCTTCCATATTTGGATTTGAGGAAATAAAGGAGGCATTGCTTTTGCAGCTCTGCGGCGGCGTCCAAAAAGTGAGGAAGGATGGCATAATCTCAAGGGGGGACATACATGTTCTCCTTGTGGGCGACCCCGGTTCAGGAAAGTCACAGATGCTTAAGAGGATAAGCATAGTTGCTCCCAGAGGAAGATACATCTCTGGAAAGGGTGTAAGCGGGGCAGGACTTACTGCTGCTGTTGTGAAGGATGAGTTTCTCGGAGGATACAGCCTTGAGGCAGGGGCGCTTGTGCTTGCCAACAAGGGAATCTGCTGCACAACCGGAGATGCGTGTTTTATAACTGAAGATTTTAGAAAGATGTCATTTGAAGAGCTTTTCAAGAATAAGCCAGATGTTGTTTATCCAGATTTTAAGGTGCTAGGGCTTGATTTGAAGACCAATAAAATTATGCCTTTTCACATAAAGAAAGGCTTTAGAATAAAAAATGATAAAAAAATATATCATATCAAGACGAGGACTGGAAGAGAAATAAAATTGACTGAAGACAATCAGGTGCTCGTTTCTAGAAAGATTTCTAATGAATGGATTGAAGTAAAGGAATTAATAAATGGAGATTATATAGCTGTTCCTAAAAAGTATAGATATGACAAAAAAGATGGACTGCCAAGCAGTTTTGCATATCTTTGTGGATTTATAGCTACCGATGGCCATGTTAAACTGAGCAGAAAGAATGCACAAACCTCTATTTACAATTGCAATACATCTTTAATCGATGTTGCGGAAAAAATATTTAGAGAGTTGGGAATAAAGTTCAATAAGATCAAGACAAATAAGGGAAGAAAAAGTATAATCAGAGGAAAAGAAGTAATATCAAAGCAAGATTTGTATAAAATCTATAATTGTGAGAAGGCTTTTGCTAGAAGAGTTATTGAATTTGGAATACCTGCAGGCAATAAATTCATTAAAAATTGCCTGAATTCCAAGATTCTTGGATATTCTGATGTTGTATTATCAAATTTTATGCGTGGCATATTTGATGGAGACGGCAATATAAGGAAAAATCCTTATGAGATTACGCTTACTACAGGAATAAAGGATAACGCTATTCTTTACCAAGAAATATTACTTAGATTAGGCATCATTTCAAGCATCAAAAAGTCAACAAACTCGTGGCATTGCAATGTTAGGGGCGCTAATGAATGCAAAAAATTCTTGAATTTTGTAGGAAGCTATCATCCAGAGAAAAAAGAGAGACTTATTAACATTAAAATTGTAGAACAAAAAAATAGAATTGATATTATCCCAAATAAATCTGATTTATTCAAGAAAATAACGTCTGAAAAATACTGGAAACTTGGGAAAGGAGTGTATGGATATGTGTGGAACTATTCAAAGAAAGGAGTTTGTCCTTCTAAGAATAAAATAGCTCAGCTGAATGAACATATTCAAGACGAAGTGCTAGCCAGATTAGTAGAAGAAGATATATTATGGGATAGGGTTGAATCTATCAAGGAGGTAAATGAAGAATATGTTTACGACTTCACTATGAGTGGAGCAAATAACTTTATCGCAAATGATATAATTATGCATAATTGTATAGACGAGCTTGACAAGATGACCAATGAGGATAGGAGCGCAATGCATGAGGCGCTTGAGCAGCAGACCGTATCTATCTCAAAGGCAAATATCCAGGCAACTCTCATAGCACAGACAACAGTGCTTGCAGCCGCTAACCCAAAGCTCGGAAGATTTGACCTATATGAGACAATGCTTGTAAAGCAGATAGACCTCCCGCCAACGCTGATAAACAGGTTTGACCTGATATTTCCAATAAAGGACATCCCAGACAGGAAAAAAGATGAGAAGATGGCGAAGCACATACTCGGGCTCCACCAGAACCCAAACATGATGATGGAAGAGATACCGACAAAACTTTTTAGGAAATATATAGCTTATGTCAAGCAAAAATTCAACCCGGAGCTTACTGACAGCGCGCTTGACGAAATTGAAAGCTACTATGTTGAGCTAAGGTCAACAGCAATAACTTTTGAAGAGGCGGCAAGGACAATACCAATTTCTCCAAGACAGCTGGAAGCGATTGTCAGGCTTGCAGAGGCCTCTGCAAAAGTAAGGCTCTCGGACAAAGTAACAAGAAAAGACGCGAGGCGCGCAATAGAGCTCCTGAATTACAGCCTGGGGCAGATTGCAAGGGATAGGGAAACAGGAAAGATTGACATTGATGTCATCTCAACAGGAATAAGCTCAACTGAAAGGGACAAAATAATAAGGGTGAAGGAGATAGTCACCCTGCTTGAGACCAAGTTCCAGTCTACAGGCAAGAACATACCTGTGGAAGAGATAATGGCTGTTGCAGAAGAGCAGGGCATAAGGCGTCCTGAAACAGAGGAGATAATACAAAAGCTCAAGCGCTCCGGGGACCTGTTCGAGCCCAGGCACGGCTTCATACAGAAACTGTGAGAAAAATGGCAGCAGTTGATGGGCAGGAAAAGAGAATAGAAAGGCAGACCGCCTACAAGGTTTCTATAATAGAGATACTCGAAAGCAGGTATGTTAAGACAGAGGGCTGGAATCCAAATTTCATACTTGCGCGAGGAGAAGAGAAGATATCCAGAGTCAATGTAATAGGCATAGTCCTTTCCAATGAGTTTGAACAGTTCGGCCAGGTGTCATATAGAAATATCACAATAGATGATGGAACTGGCTCAATTGCTCTGAAAAACTTCGAGAACCCGGATGCCTTCTCGCAGATAGGGATTTCTGATGTAATACTTGTTATAGGAAAGCCGAGGGAATATGGGTCAGAAAGGTATATCCTTCCTGAAATAATCAAAAAAACAGACCAAAAGTGGATGGAGCAGCGAATGCTTGAACTTTCCATGATGAAAAAAAAAGAGGAAAAAAAGCCCAAAAAACAGCATGAAATAGTTACAGAGGAGGAGATTATAGAGAAAAACACTGGAGAAGAGAAGCGGGGCAAGACAGAAATGGTCTACTCAATTATAAAAGAGCTGGACACCGGAACAGGAGCTGACTTCGAGGAAGTCATAAAAAAGGCAGGATTTCCTGAGGTGGAGAATGCAGTAAAGAAGCTTCTGGAAAACGGCGACATATTTGAGATAAAGGCCGGAAAACTGAAGATTCTGTGAGAAAATCATAAATTGAATAAAGAATAAATCAAATAGAAATAATCAGTTCTTGTTTTTCAGCTGCTGCGGCTTTATGATGCCCTGCTGGAACTCCCTGGCCCTTGAGTCAAACATCTTCTCAATGGCGCCTGCAAAGAAGCCGGTGTCAACCCAGATGCCTGCATCATAGGATGGATTAACCTCATTGTCGTCAAGCATCATGAACATGAGGTTTTTGCCGTCAACAATAACAAACCTTGCCTTGTCATTTGTGTTCTTTATCTCAGCAACAGCAGAAAGCTCCTTCAATATTTCTGCATTGTCCTTTGTAAAGGGGGTTGCAACACTTATCTTGACTCCCCTCCCTGAAAGCTTCTTGAATATTCCCATGAACTTGGATGCGTCTCTGGGAAGTGCTGTTGCTGTCGTGTGCATTATCACGCGCTTTTCCGCATTCTTTATCAGGGTCTCAATCTGGTTGTCTATGCTTGTCCTGCCCTTGATTGCCCCGCACTTGTCAGTTGCATCAACAAATTCTGCGCCGCCATTGTAAAGAGCGTTGAGCTCGCTGAGAACATTGCTGGATTTTACCTCGTTGAGCATATTGGTCTTCTCTTCCATGTCTTCAGCAACCTTTTTCTTCACCCTGTCAATGACCTCCTCAGGAGGCACTGCAAGGTACTTTATGGGTTTGCCTATCTTTACTATTATGAATCCCTTCTTCTCGAGTGATTCAAGAACGTCATATGTCCTGGAACGGGGGACATTAGCTATGTCAGAGAGCTCGCCTGCTGTGGAAACTCCCCTTGAAAGCAGAGCCACCCAGAGCTTTGCTTCGTAGCTGTTGAGCCCGAAATCCTTTAACTTCATCAAAAAGCTTTTTTGAACTATCATTTTTCTAGCCCCAAAAATATATTCCTAAAAACATTAATTATGTGATTCATTCACTATTCTGCAGTAAGTAAAATTCTTGGATATTTAAATCTTTCGGAATTTTTGCTATTTATTAGTAGCAACTTGTCAAAATAGATGTTGGAAAGCAACAAAGCTTATTAAGGGAAAACCTGAAGAAAACACAGGAAAATGGCGGAGCTTCTGGACATAAACAGCATGAGGGGAAAGGTGGTCATGCTTGTGGGTCCCATGAACTCGGGAAAGACAGAGAAGGCCATAAAGTGGGCCGAGAACATAAAGAACCATACTGACTGCAAAGTAATGTTTTTCAAGCCTGACATAGACAAGAGGGCGCCCCCCGACAGAGTTGTGGCAAACACTTCTGAAGGGAAAATCACATTTCCAGCAACAACAATTTCCTCAAAAAACCCTGAGGAAGTGCTGCCAATGATACAGGGCAGCACTAATTTGATAGATGTGGTATTTTTTGACGAGATAAATTTCTTTGATGCGAAGATAATAGAAATTTTTGAAAAGCTAAAAGTGGCTGATGCGGGCAATAAAAGAGTTGTCGTGGGCACAGGGCTTGACAAGAATTTCAGGGGAGAGCCGTTTGAGCCAGTGCAATACGTAACAGCGAGAGCAGATGTGACAGAATTCCACCAGGCCTACTGCAAGCATATAATAAAAACCGCCGACGGCTTCCAGCAGTGCAAGAAGCCGGCAAACTATAGCATGCGCCTTGTCCTCGACGAAAACGCGGAGAGCCGCTATGACTTCTTTGACAAGAAAAACAACCCAGTTATTGCAAAATATGTTCCGGCAAAATACTATGATCCTACTGTGGTTGTCGAGAAGGCGGCAAACAACAGGGAAGGCGCAAGCCTGCCGTCTGTGTATTACATTTCAGTTTGCCATGACTGCTTCAGCATATCTGGAAAGGGAAATGTTGTAGATATCTACAATTTCATACGAGGGAAAGAGCGAGGCCTTGAGGAAATAGTTGAAAAATTTCCCGACATGGAAACTGAGAGAATAATAAAATTCCTGCAGGAGGAAAACCGCATTGTTGAAAAGAACGGCCTGTTTTTTCCAAAGCACTATGTTTTCGATATAATATCATCTTCTTATACGCCGGAGCGGGAATGATGTGTTTAGAAAACTTTTTATACTGCCCTGCGCTTTATGAAACAAAAGGAGGTGCTTTTAATGGCAATGGATATCCCGGCGGTTTATAATGTCATATTGGCGATAGTTATCGGAACCCTCTTCGCAATAGTTTACAGCATGAGGATTCTGGTGCTTCTCGAGAGAAGAATAGCGAGGATGGACTTCAACCTCATGAGGCTGACTGAAAAACTGGCTTCTGAGGAAAAGAAAATAGAAAAAGAGGAAATCAATATCAAGAAGCGCATAAAGAAGAGAAAATGAGTTTTTGATTCTTTTATATTTTTTAATGTGTGAGACACGAATAAGATGGAATTGAATGATTCTGTGAGGCAGATAAAGGAGCTAAAAGTTCAGGGCGCAGAGATGATAGCGAGATTCGCCCTCGAGACCATTAGGAATGTCCTTAAGCAGTCAAATGCAGACAGCGCGGGGCTTCTCTATTCTGAGATGGCGGATGCAAGGAAAAAGCTTGCCGCGGCAAGACCCACTGAGCCGTGCATGTTCAATGCATTCAAATATGTTTTCATGGATGTAAAAAACGAGTCAACAATAGAGATGTACAAAAGCTTCCTGGAAAGGATAGAGCTGGCATTGAAGCATTTTGACTTTGCCCAGCAGACAATAGCGAAAATTGCATCACAAAAGGTTAAGAACGGCAGCATTATTTTCACGCACTGCCACTCATCCACTGTAATAGAAATACTCAAAGAGGCAAAGCGCCAGAAAAAGCATTTTGAGGTCTATAACACTGAAACAAGGCCGCGCTTCCAAGGAAGAAAGACCGCTGCAGAGCTTGCTGCGCTGGGAATTCCTGTGACGCACTTCGTGGATGCTGCAGCGAGATATGCAATAAAAAAATGTGATGTTGCATTCATCGGGGCGGATGCAATAACGTCTGAGGGGAAAGTCGTCAACAAAATTGGCTCAGAACTCTTCGCGGAGGTTGCAAAGAAGTTTGAGGTGCCATTCTACTCGTGCACTGATTCCTGGAAATTTGACGTTGAGAGCATATTCGGATATGAAAAGAATCTTGAGATGAGAAGCGAGACAGAGGTCTGGGAAGATGCGCCCAAAGGCGTAAAGGTGAACAACTACGCATTTGAGAAGGTTGACCCCGAGCTTGTCACCGGAATAATCTCTGAAATGGGCATTTACCGGCCTGATGTCTTTGTCCAGGAAGTGAAGCATTCATATCCTGAACTTTTTGAAAGATAATCAGCCAAGACAATTTGCCAATAATTTGTTCTGCATGCGAAACCCCTCTCAGACCAGCATTTCGCATGGAAGAGGGGGCTTGCATTGACAGTTCAGAGGCCAACTTTTTTTAAAAAAAATCGATGAAATAGCAATAAGAGCAACATGTTATAAACATTATTTCTAAATAATTTTTTTATAATAGTTCTTTTGTAATAGATTGTTTCTATTAAGTGTTTTGTAAAACATATATTACTGTTCTTTTTATTATTTTTTATTAATTTTTTATTATTTTCTATATTGAAAAATATAATAAATAAATAAACATAAATAAATGCTAAGAACAATATAATAGAAAATAATATTTTTAAAAGTTATAATTTAAAAAATGTTTTCTGATAAAATTATTAGAATCAATATGTTTATAACATTGTTTTAAAAGCCAACTTTCATTTTTGAATTTTCATATTGCTTTTTTTTTAAAAAGTAAATACGGATTTCTCATCTGCCTGGCCAAAAACACTCCACACGAAACACAGGTGTAGGAGAGCCCATGCCTAAAAATCAAGCTCATCAAAAATCCCGTTTTTTTTAAACGCATAAACAAAAAGTCATCCATTCTGTAATTTTTCTCGAATACAAAATTTAAAATGTTGTTCCTCTGTAATTAATCCACGCAGCATCTTTCAACATAATGCTTCATTTAATGTATCTTTAATAACATAAACCTTTAAATACCTTTATTTCATTTGGAATTTTCTATGACCAAAAACCATGTACCTGCCGGAAACCTCTTCGAGAAATTTCTCTCAAACAATTCCCTTTTCATAAACAAGAACGTTCTCCAATCCAGCTACCTGCCAAATACAATACCCCACCGGGAAGAGCAGATAAGACAGATCCGCGACATAATAGGCCCCGCGCTCAGGAGGGAAAAGCCCTCAAACCTTTTCATATACGGACAGACAGGCACTGGCAAGACAGTCACCCTTAAGTACACTGCAGATGTCCTGATGAAATTCGCGAATGAAAAAAACATTCTCATAAAAATTGTTTACCTCAACTGCAAAATGAAGAAAGTGGCTGACACAGAATATCGCCTTGTCGCCCAGCTTGCCAGGGAGTTTGGGAAGGAGATACCTGCGACAGGGCTTCCAACTGATGAAGTTTACAAGATATTCTTCTCTGTCCTTGACCGAGAAAAGCAGACAGTCATACTCATTCTCGACGAAATAGACCAACTTATAGACAAGGCAGGAGAGGAGCTGCTCTACAACCTGACAAGAATAAACGAGGAACTGAAGCATGCGCAGGTCTCAATAATTGGAATAACAAACCGCATCAGCTTTGGCGAAAACATGGACCCGCGCGTAAAAAGCTCACTCTCAGAAGAGGAGATACTCTTCCCCCCATACAACGCGCTTCAGCTACAAAACATCCTGTTCCAGAGGGCAAAGAATGCATTCAAGCCCAATGTGCTCGGCGAGGGCGTGATAGAAAAGTGCTCTGCATACGCTGCCAAGGAACACGGTGACGCAAGAAGGGCCCTTGAACTGCTAAGGGTCTCCGGTGAGATTGCAGAACGGAAGGAACACTCAAAAGTCGCAATAGAGGATGTTGACGAGGCAGACAGCAAGATAGAGAAAGACAGGGTGCTGGACATAGTTGAAGTGCAGCCCAAGGAATTCCAGGCAACCCTGTATGCAATAATACGCCTCGCAAAAAACAAGAAGATAAGCGCAATCTACACTGGCGATGTTTACGAGCTTTACCGCGGCATCTGCAAGGAGACAAACCTGAGGCCCCTGACGCAGAGAAGGGTGTCGGACATAATCGGCGAGCTTGACATGCAGGGAATAATAAACGCTAAAGTCATTTCAAAAGGGAGGCAGGGCAGGACAAGGGAGATATCATTCTCAATCCCCCCAGAAACAGCTGAAAAGGTCGAGAAGATAATAAGGGATTCTCTCGGCATATGATACTTCTTGTAAAAGTGAGAGCATGGATGTTGAAGAGAAGAAGCAAAAAATAAAGGAAATAGTGAAAAGATTTGCGAAGCAGGGGCTTCTCCTCAGCCCGAACCTTCTCGAGCTGGAGCTCAAAAAAGAGGAAGCAGAAGAAGCCGGCGAAGATTCAATAGGCAGGCTCATAGACAAGACAAAAGGCAAGGACATCCTTGTTCCCGACGAGCAATCCCTCAGCATGATAGAGAAAGACAGGGAGATAAACTGGCTGGATTTTGAGAAGGCAAAGACAACAGTTGAAAAAGGCCGTGACTCGAAGACCTATGAGCGCTTTATTGAATATGCCAAGAAAGACGGGCAGGATGAAGGGCAAAAAGAGGAAAAAAACAGAGTAATAGTGGTAAACAATTACAAGGACATCAACAAGACCAGGACTGTCCAGGACTTCATTGATTTCTTCAACGCCAGATACCGCTCGCTTGAGGCGATGCTTAGAAACAGGCAGGAGCTTTCAAACCTTATGTCAATAAGTAGGGCGAGAAAAAAAAAGGACAGGGAGAATATTTCGATAATAGGCATGGTGTTTGAAAAAAGCGTCACAAAGAATGGCAACATAATACTCACAATAGAGGATCCCACTGGAACAACCAAAGTCCTTTTTAACAGGACAAAAAAGGATCTTTACACCCTTGCTGAAGACACAGTTCTCGATGAGGTAATTGGCATATCAGGCATCGCTTCAAACAACATAATCTTTGCAAACCTGATGCTTCGCCCTGAAATCCCGGCAATAACAGACAAGAAATCCTCTCCTGAAGACGGATACGCAATATTTCTTTCAGACCTCCATGTGGGCTCAAAAAACTTTCTTCCTGAGGAATTCGCTAGGTTCCTGCAGTGGATAAATGGCGAGGCGGGAAGTGATTCCCAAAAGCAGGTCGCATCAAGGGTGAAATACATTTTTGTTGTGGGCGACCTCATAGATGGCGTTGGCATATATGCAGACCAGGACCAGGATCTCATTACAAAGGATGTCTATGAACAGTACAATCAGTGCGCAGAGCTGCTTTCAAAAATACCCAAAAGCATGAAGCTCATAATATGCCCCGGAAACCATGATGCAATGAGGATAGCCGAGCCCCAGCCAGTGCTATATGAGGATTTTGCATCTGCGATTTGGGAGCTTCCCAATGCAGTACTTGTGACAAACCCCTCAATTGTAAACATTGACTCCTCACAAAACTTTTCGGGCTTTAACGTCCTTCTCTACCACGGCTACAGCTTTGACTACTATGCCTCTGATGTCAATTCAATAAGGATAAGGGGCGGCTATGACAGAGCAGACCTTATTATGAAGTTCCTGCTTCAGAGGCGCCACCTCGCCCCTGCAACATCCTCAACCCTTTTCATTCCAGACCCGGAAAAAGACCCGCTGGTCATAACAAAGGTGCCTGATATATTTGTGACAGGGCACATTCACAAGTGCTCTGCAGCAGTATACAGGAACATAGTGCTCATAGGAGGAAGCTGCTGGCAGTCAAAGACAGCATTTCAGGAAAGGATGGGGCACCACCCGCTGCCGGCGAGAGTCCCCATAATGAACCTGAAAACAAGGGAGATAAAAATCCTGAATTTTGAAAAGCCAGAAAGCAAGAAGCAGCCAGAACAGGAATAATTTAGGAAAATAGCAAAATGCCGGAAAAAGCAGAATCAAGGACAGAAAGCGCAGGGATGCATGCATATTTTGACGAGATAGACAGAAAGCTGAACGAGGCGTATGCAGTTGCAGATGCAGCAAGGGCAAAAGGGCTTGATCCTGAAAAGAAGGTGGATGTGCCGCTTGCGAGGGATATGGCAGAGCGAGTCAACGGCATCATATCAGCAGTTGCGCCCCAGCTGAACGGCTCTGCACTGATAAAGCGAATCAAGGAGCTAGAAAAGAAATATGGCTCCCTGGACTGGCGCGTAGCCCTCACCATTGCAAATGAAGTCGCAGAGGAAAAATTCTGCAAATTCTCAAGCAAGAATGAGGCAATGGAAATCGGCATAAGAACAGGGTTCACTTATCACACCCTGGGAATTGTTTCAGCCCCCCTTGAGGGCTTTACAGAACTGAAAATAAAGAAGAGGCATGACGGAAGGGAATACTTCGCAGCCAAGTTTGCAGGCCCCATACGAGGAGCCGGCGGAACAGCAGCTGCATTCTCGCTCCTGCTCACGGACTATATAAGAATGCAGAACGGATACTTTCCCTATGACGCAGACGAGCAGGAAGTAGACAGGTATGTGACTGAACTTGATGACTATCATGAAAGAATCACAAACCTGCAGTACCATGCAAGCCCGGAGGAGCTGAAATTTCTTGTTCAGCACATGCCTGTGGAAATAGATGGGGATCCAACAGAAAAGTTTGAAGTCAGCAAGAACAAGGACCTCCCAAGGGTTGAAACAAACAGGATAAGGGGGGGAGTTGCCCTTGTGCTCTCAATGCTTGCGCTGAAAGCCCCTAAAATATGGAAGGAGCTCTCAAAATGGGGAAAGGAATTCGGCCTTGAGGACTGGTCATTCCTCAAGGAATTCCTGATAATACAAAAAAATGCAAAGGCAGGCGGCAGCAAGGATGAGCCAAAGGAAACTGCAAAGATACTTCCAAATTATACTTTTATTTCAGACCTCGTCGCAGGCAGGCCTGTGCTTACATACCCAATGGCATTCGGGGGATTCAGGCTGAGGTATGGCAGGAGCAGGCTGAGCGGTTACTCTGCGGCTGCAATACATCCGGCAACAATGGCAGTTCTCAAGAAATACATTGCAACAGGCACACAGCTTAAGGTTGAGCGCCCCGGAAAGGCGGCATCCATAACTCCATGCGACACAATTGAGGGCCCCATTGTCAAGCTGAAAGATGAAAGCGTTCTGCAGTTCAATTCAGCATCAGATGCAAGGGAAGCCCTGCCTGAAATCAAGGAGATACTTTTCCTCGGCGACATTCTGATATCCTATGGGGATTTCCTTGACAGGAACCACGTGCTCGTACCAGCAGGATACACTGAAGAGCAATACTCAAAGGAGCTGGAAAAAAAGACAGTGGACCTTTTTGGAAGCCTTGACTTCCAGAAGCTTTCTGAACTCACGGGGGTAAGACAGGAAATTATTGAGGGCATATCAAAAAATCCGCTTTCAAGGCCTGATTTTGAGAGCGCAATTAAAATGTCTGAAAAAACAGGGCTTGCCCTGCACCCCGCATACACATATTACTGGAAGGGAATCACAAATGAGCAGCTGAAGCTGATTCTTTTCTGGCTCTCATCTGCAAAAATAAGCGAGGAATTCCTGCAGGAATCAGAGGGAACCGAAGCCACATCAAGGCGCATCATAAAGATAATCCTTGAAAAGAAGAAGGAGGAAAAGCGCGCAATAGAGCTCATAGGGCTTACGCACAAGTGCGCAACCGACTATGTGGTGATAGAAGGAACAAATGCAGACCTGATGATAAGGGCATTTCCGATGCTTTCGCTTATAAAATCAGGTGCAGCCGAGGAGAAAATAAGGAAAGAGCTTGATGCAGAGCTCAAGACGGCAGAAGCATCCTCTGATGCGCTTGAAGCAGTAAATGCAATATCAGGACTAAAAATAAAAGACAAGGCAGGAATCTTCATAGGTGCCAGGATGGGGAGGCCGGAAAAGGCAAAGATGAGGGAGCTGACAGGCAGCCCGCACACCCTTTTTCCAATAGGTGAGGCAGGGGGAAAGATGAGGAGCTTCCAGGCAGCAATGGATGCGGGAAAAGTCACATCCCAACTCCCAATTTACCAGTGCCCCAAATGCGGCGCAAAGACGATATTTCCTGTATGCGAGAACTGCGGCTCATCAACAAAAAAGCTCTACTTCTGCGAGATATGCGGAGAAATAGACAAGCCCAAATGCCCGCATGGCGATGCAAAGTCCTACAAGGAGCAGACAATTGACATAAACCATTACATGGGCACCGCAATCCAGAAACTCAATATTAATGTTTTTCCAGACCTTATCAAAGGTGTGAGAGGCATGAGCAACAAGGACAAGATTCCTGAAAATCTCTGCAAGGGCATACTCAGGGCAAAGCACGAAATCTACGTCAATAAGGATGGGACAACAAGGTATGACATGACTGAGCTTCCAATAACACACTTCAGGCCTTCTGAGATAGGCACTCCTGTTGAAAAGCTGAGAGAGCTCGGCTACACTGCAGATGCATATGGGGCACCTCTTGATACGCCAGAGCAGCTGGTTGAGATAAAGCCGCAGGATCTGATACTTCCGGGAGCAACTTACTCAATGGACGAGCCGGCGAACGAGGTGCTATTCAGGATAGGCAACTTTGTGGATGAGCTTCTTGTAAGCTTCTACGCCCTTGCCCCCTTCTATAATTTCAAGACAAAAGAGGATGTTGTCGGAAGCCTTGTCATAGGGCTTGCCCCCCACATCTCTGCAGGAATCATTGGGCGCGTAATAGGATTCTCAGACACGCAGGGCTGCTTTGCCCATCCGCTTATGCACGCAGCCCAGAGGCGCGACTGTGACGGCGATGAGAGCTGCGTGATACTGCTCATGGACGCGCTGCTTAACTTCTCAAGGCAGTACCTTCCTGACAAGAGGGGTTCAAGGACAATGGATTCCCCTCTTGTACTGACTGCAAAACTTGTGCCTGCAGAGGTTGACGACATGGTGCAAAAGCTTGATGTCTCATGGTCATACCCTCTTGAGTTCTACGACGCCTGCGAGAAATACCTGATGCCGGGCGCAGTGAAAATGGACACGCTCGGGACACGCTTAGGAACAGAGCGGCAGTACGAGCAGATGGGATTCACGCACGATGTGAAAAGCATGAACGAAGGTATGAACTGCTCTGCCTACAAGACGCTTCCCTCAATGGAGGAAAAATTGAAGGGGCAGATGGAGCTTGCAGAGATGATACGCGCAGTTGATGCAGTGGATGTCGCCCGGCTTGTGATAGAAAAACATTTTTTGAAGGACATAAAGGGAAACCTCAGGAAATTTTCAATACAACAATTAAGGTGCGTCGGCTGCAACACAAAATTCAGGAGGCCTCCCCTCTCAGGGGTATGCACCAAATGCGGCGGAAAGCTGATATTCACTATCTCAAAGGGCTTTGTTCTGAAATATCTTGAGCCGAGCATAAGTCTCGCGAAGAAATACAATGTCCCGCCCTACCTCAAGCACAGCCTTGAGCTCGTCAAGAGGAGGATTGAGGGCGTTTTCGGAAAGGAAAAGGAGAAGCAGGAAGGGCTCGGCAAGTGGTTCGGCTAGAAATTTATTGCATTATTAAGTAAAAGTTTAAATACAAAGCCAAAAATTCTTTTTTCATGGATTATGAACAGGCGCTGGACAGGGGAAGAAAGAAGATACCCGAGTCGCTCCTCAAGACAGCAAGGTTTGAGATTCCAAAAGTGCTGGGACACATACAGGGAAACAGGACAGTTATCAGCAATTTCCATTCCATAGCCATGGCACTCAGAAGGGAGCCAGAGCACCTGCTGAAATTTGTGCTGAGAGAGCTTGCAACGCCTGGAGAGATGACAAAATCCTCACTAATCTTCGGAAGAAAGGTTTCTGCATCAATGATAAACCAGAAAATTGAGCAGTATGCCCAGACATTTGTGACGTGTAAGGAATGCCACAGGCCAGACACAACCCTTCTCAAGGAGAAAGATTCCACATTCCTGAAGTGCCAGGCATGCGGGGCCAAATACCCTGTTGAAACCCTGAAGTAAAATGATAGCCAAGCAGCACAAGACAGAAAACGGGACAGTTCTGGCAGTCGTAGACGAGAAATTGGCAGGAAAAAAATTTGAGGAAGGAAGGCTCCAGCTTGACCTTTCTGCGGATTTTTATAATGGCGAAAAAGTTTCTGAAGAAGAGCTGCTGCAGCTGATGAAAAGCGCATATATAATAAACATCACAGGAAAAAAATCAGTGGAAATTGCGATAAGGAACAATTTCATAGAAAAGGATGCCATAATAGTTATAGCGGGGATTCCCCACGCCCAGTGCGTAATTTTAAGAAGCGAGAGTTTCTATACGAGAAGACTTTAATATTTGCATAAAATTTGTTAAAGTCTTCTGGACATAGGCAAGGTGAACAATGAAGAATATTAATGTCCTTGCCTATAAATTGAAAGGTTTTTATAGCAACAGCATTTTCCAGTGCGCATGGCAGAGATGGTATTCCTTGGGACTTCAAGCATGGTGCCCACAAAGGAAAGGAACCACTCCTCATTCTTTCTGGGCTTCAGGGCAGAGGGAATACTATTCGACTGCGGCGAAGGAACCCAGAGGCAGCTGAAGATTGCAGGAATAAACCCGAACAGGATAACAAAGATACTGATAAGCCACTGGCACGGCGACCACACATTAGGCATTCCAGGGCTTCTTCAGACCCTTGCAGCCAACAAGTATGACAAGACGCTGAAGATATACGGGCCCAAGGGGACAAAAAAAAGCATTAATTACATTCTCAAAACATTCGCATTCCTCAACTCAATCAGCATGGAAATATTTGAGATAAAGAAGACAATGTTCTACGAAAATGACGAATATGCGCTTGAGGCATATCCCTTAGAGCATAAGATACCCTGCCTCGGCTTCAGGTTCGTAGAGAAGGACATCACAAAGGTAGACATGGCAAAGGCGAAAAAGCTGGGGCTATCTGAAGGGCCAATAATTGGAAAGCTCCAGTCGGGAAAGAGCGTTATCATCAAGGGCAGGAAGATAAAGCCGTCAGACGTCACATATATCCAGAAAGGCAGGACACTCGGATACATAGCAGACACCAACAGGTGCGAGAACTGCTCGAAGATAGCAAAAGATGCAGACATCCTGATATCAGAGTCAACATTCGAGAGCAAGCTCGACGAGAAAGCAGAGGACTACACCCACATGACTGCCAGGGACGCAGCCATGGTTGCAGCAGGCGCAGGCGCAAAAAAGCTCATACTGACACACTTCAGCCAGAGATACGCTTCAGTTGAAGACCTTCAGGAAGAAGCTAAGACATACTTCCCAAATTCAGTATGCGCCTATGACTTTATGAAAGTGCAGTTCTAAAAAATAAATTAAATCAGAAGGAGCCGCGACATCTCTTCCCTTACCTGCTTCACATCCACATCCTTGACAGTGACCCTGCCGGCATGCTCAGCATAAACTATCGCCTTCCTCGCGATGTTCTTCGCTATGTCATTAAGAAAATCAGACATAGCCTCCTTTGCAGAATCCGAAACCCTGATATTTGGGTCAACTTCCTTTATCATCTTCTCGACAACAGCCAGCGGAACAGGGGACTTTGACATTAAACCACCTCAGAGCAATAAACCACTGCTTTTTATTTAAATGTTTTCCCCAAAATGGCCAACAATAGAATATTTTAAAAACAAAAAGCCAATTCCAAGAGAGAGCGGGCCGGTAGTTAAATGGTATAACGCTGCCTTCGCAAGGCAGAGGCTCCGGGTCCGATTCCCGGCCGGTCCACTTTTTATTTTGTTTTATGCTTATTTATCGGGAATTCTCTACAGAATAGCTTTCTACCCACTCAACTATGTTGACAGAATGGTCAGAAACTCTTTCAAGATTGTTGAGCAAATCTGTGAATATGGTTGCTGCCAATGGATTGCACAAGCCTTTTTTCAATCTCATTATATGCCCTTCCTGAGCAAATTTCACAAGCTCATCAACTTTTTCTTCTCGTTCAATTATTTCTGCTGCAATTTCCTTATCATATTTCTTAATCAGGGCAATGCCGTCTGAAAAGTTATTCTTCACAAGTTTGTAAATTCTGTCAATGTCTTTTATTGCAGATTCTGAGAAATTTATTTTTTCATCAATGGTGTAAAGCCCCAAATTCTTTATGTTATCAGCATGGTCAGCAACCCTTTCTATATCATTGACAAGCCCCATGAGAGCAGTTAATTTACTTGCGTCTTTTTTAGTTAGCGCTATTCTTGATAGGGAACTCAGGAAAGTGGTGATTTCCTTTTGCAGATTGTCAACAACAAGTTCTGTGTTCTCAACAAATGAAACTTCAGATTTCTTTTTGAAGCGGGTTATATCGTTAGCAGCCTTAAGCATAGCCAAGGAAAGTTCAGCTTCTCTGATTACCTCCTTTGATGCAAGTTCTATTCCAAACGGGTCTTCTGCAAATTTTTTGTTTATAAATCTGGGATTGAATCTTACAATGCGCTCCTTTCCAGGCAGGATTTTCTTTATTAGGAGATAGAACCACTTTATAAATATCAAGAAGATTATAACATTAATTACATTGAACATTGTGTGGGCAAGCGCAATCTCCTTTCCAAGATCAGGTGTTATTGATGCTATAAGATGCGTGAAACTTCCTAAGAAAGGTAAGAATAAGCATACGCCTATTACATTGAAGAAAAAATGAGCTAACGCGCTTCTTCTTGCATTAAGGGAAGTGCCTGCAGAAGCTATGAGTGCAGTTACAGTGGTGCCTATGTTTGCTCCAAGCACCAAGGGAATTGCTGCATTCAAACTTATAACTCCTCCCATTCCAAGCACAACAACTATGCTGCTGGTAACGCCGCTGGATTGTATTATTCCTGTAAAAATCGCTGCTGCCAGAATTCCCAAAATCGGATTTTCAAATACAGTCAGCATATGTATAAAACTTGGATCTTTTGTAAGCGGCTCCACCCCATATTTTATCAGGCTCAATCCATAAAATATAACTCCAAAATAGAAGATTATTTCCCCGAAATCCTTCTTTTTTCCTTTTGTGAAGAACCATACAAAAAAACCAATCACAAGCAAATGAGGCGCGTATTTTATTATGTTGAACGCAACCAGCTGTGCAGTTATTGTTGTGCCAATATTTGCGCCAAATATTATTCCAAGTGCATTGAAAAATGTGATTATGCCGGCATTTACAAATGCGATAGTAAGCACAGTGGTCGCACTGCTGCTGTGAACCACTATTGTAACAAGAATTCCAATTACAACTCCCATCCACGGCTTAGAAACTGACTTTTCAATGAGCATTCTAAGCCTGCCGCTGAGCCCTTTCTGGACGCTTGCGCTCAGCCTTACAATTCCAAAAATAAAGAAAACAAAACCCACAATAAGATTTGTTATCATTAAAGCGTCTATCTGTATTTTGACCACCTAATTTTTACAAAGAAATTGCGCAGGGTTTAAAGCCCCTCACTTTAGTGCGCAATTTCTTGTTCCAAAACTCGCGAATCAGCGAGGAGCGTAAAGCTCCGGACTTTAGTCCGGAGATAGCTCCGAGCAGCGAGTTTTGTTACTTTTTTTTATAACTGTTTATTTTTTTATAAGTTTTTCATAGGCATCATGCTTTGCTCTTCTTATCCTTTCAATCTCGCCAGATTCTGGGGCAACCATCTTGCTTTTAAGCATGTAATAATTCCTTTCAGAGCTTTTGCCCCAGGAAAATGAGCCAGCTGCCTTCTCAGCCCTTGAAATCTCAAATTCCTCAAGGATGGAGCCCTTCTCAAGATTGTAATATACTGACCTTAAGCTAACCTTTGAGAAAACATTCTTATAAATTTGATAAATTTCATAGCCATAGCCCTCCCTTATTACAAAAAGAATCTTCGCAATGTTCTCCCTTATGATTGAGCCCCTCGGCCTTCCCCTCATCATAATGGCTCTCCTGCCTTCCATGATTAAATACTTTTTGATAAGGTTTTTAACTTTCAAGAGGATTTCCGGCAAATATGAAGTTTGTTTTATTAATTTCAGGGGAGAATGAAGCGCTGGCTTTTTCAGAAATAAAGTCAGTTGCAGCAATATTTGACCCTGCTGCAAAAATAAGGAAAAGGAAAAGATTGATTCTTCTCTCATCCGGGCTGATTGGAGAGGGAAAGGCAATTCAGATGCAGGCGCGCCTTGCATTCACAAGGAGCACAGGGCTGCTGCTCTTCTCGTGCAGCAGAAAACTCCTGAATAAAAAGATAGAAATATTTGACTGGGCATCTGTTTATTCATCGAGCTTCTCTGTGAGAATAAAGGGAATTTCAGGAAAAGAAAGCAGGATTGCACTGCTTGAGAGGAGGATTGGCGGGAAAATATTTGACATTCTGCAAGCAAAAGGCATAAAACCCAGAGTACGCCTTGAATTTCCCAAAACTGAGATAGAATTCTTCTTTCTTGGAAATACCGCATTCTGCGCCAAAATAATTGCAGTCCAGAAAGAGGATTTTGAGGTGAGGGCGCCGAGATACCGCCCAGGATTCTCGCCAGTAAGCATGAGCCCGAAGCTCTGCAGGTGCATGGTAAATCTTTCAGGAGCAGCTGCTGGAAAGAAAATCTTTGACCCGTTCTGCGGCACAGGAGGAATTCTCATAGAAGCAGGGCTGATGGGGCTGAAAATTGAGGGCTCTGACATAGATGCTGAAATGATAGGCAAGTGCAGGAAAAACCTGAAATTCTTCAAATTATCGGCAAGAATTTCTGTTGCAGACGCATCCAAAATATCAGGCAGAAAGGATTATGTTGTCTGCGACCTTCCATACGGCGTGAGCTCGTATCTTTCTGAAAAGAAAAAATTTCTCTACCCAAAATTCACAAGGGCGCTCTCATCGCACCTGGGAGAAAGAGCAGTGCTCTGCATAAAAAAAGGGGAAGATGAGCAGCTGATAAAAAAAGGTTTTAAAGAACTTAAAATAATAAAATCATTCAGCTACTACATACACAAGAGCATGACAAAAAAGATAATTGTAATTGAGTGAGGAAAATGGCGCAGAAAGACAAAAAACAGAAGATAATAGAACTTCTCAAAAAAGGAATGGCAGCAGCAGACATAAAAAAAACCCTGCTTAAGAAAAAAATAAAAGCAGAGAATTCTGAGATAGAGCTTGAGCGCCTCAGGATTAAGGCAAAAGCGAAATTCTCAAATCCGGACAAAATGTTTTTCTCTGCAGACACACTGAGATTCTCAACCCCAGAAATAGTTGCAAACTACAGGGCAGAAAGGATTTCGGGAAAAATTGTTGCAGACCTGTGCTGCGGCATAGGGAGCCAGTCAATAGCATTTGCAAAAAAATTCTCCAAGGTTTATGCAGTGGACAACGGCACTGAAAAAATAGAAATGGCGAAAAAGAATGCAGAGGCATTTGGGATAAAAAATATAGAGTTTATCTGCGCAGACCTTTTTGATGAGCAAACGCCGTCAAAAATCCCTGATGCTGACTGCATATTCTGCGACCCTGAGCGCGCACCTGCTGAGAAGGAAAGAAAAATAGAAGCAATACCTTTTGTAGAGCTGCTGCTGAGCCGCTATTCAAAGATAACAAAGAACATCTGCATAGAGCTTCCACCCCAGATTACGCCTGAAAGAATAGACATGAAAAAATATGAGTGCGAAAAGGAATACCTGTCCCTCAAGGGAAAGCTTAACCGCCTTGACATCTACTTTGGTAGATTGAAGAGGGCAGAGCGCAGCGCAGTGCTGCTTCCTGAAGGCATAATATTGGAGTCAAAAAATGCGCATTTTGAGGAGAAAACCTCAGGAGTGCTGGACTATCTGTATGAAATAAACCCTGCAGTTGAGAAGGCAGGGCTTGTCGGAGAGGCGGCTGAGAAATTTGAAGGGAAAATTTTCGCCTGCTTCAGAAGCAAAAGGTCATCCTTCTTTACCTCATATGAAAGCATTGAAAGCCCATTCTTTAAAAGATACAGTGTAATTGTCAAATGCGCGAACTCAATACCAACTATAATTTCAGAGCTCAGGAACCTTTCTGCAGGCAGGACAGTTCTCCGCGGAAGCGTTGACCCCCGGGAATATTGGGCAATAAGGAACTCAATAGAACAAAAGCTTTCCGGAAGGGCGGAATTCCAGGTTTTCCTCCTGAGAGAAACAGCTGCAATTTGCAGGCCCATCTAAATCATTATCTCAAAATCCCCGAGCTCAGATAGGGGTTCCTCAGCAACTTCCACTTTCTTCACTGTGGACATTATCGGGCCCCGCTTGCACTTCCTGACAAAGTCATCCGCCTTGAAATCAGGGCCCTGCGCAACTACCTCTACAAAATCCCTCTCATTCCTCACAAAACCCTTGAGCCCTAGAAGGCGCGCCTGCTGCTTGACAAAGAACCTGAATCCTACGCCCTGCACGTCCCCATAGATTTTAAGGCGAACCTGCTTCATCAGGAGCAGTAAAAATTCATTAGTTTTAAATATTTCCTATTCACCAAACTACACATGGCGAAGCCATCCCCAAGGAACTTGGAAAAAAGGAGAAAGAAGTGGGGGATAATAATTGCCCTCGTCACGGCCTTCATACTGCTCTCAAGCATGCTTGCCATAGTTCTCAATGACAACACCGGCACGTCGATAAGATACAGGGGCGTGGGATTCAGCCAGAAGCAGGGCTTCTGGACCGCAAAGCTTGACGGGAAGGAGCTTTACTTCTACACAAGCCCTGATGAATTTTCCGCAATCAACATATCAGACAGCATAGCAAAGAGAATAATTGATTCCAGAATGATTTACATTGTCTTTGACCCGAACAGCGAGCTCTCCTTCCTGGGTGCCATTGACCAGATAAGTTCAGACCTTTACACAGAGCTTGCGCCGGATTCAATATTTGTCCAGAGGGCCGTAACAAATGAGAGCACGATGTATCCGCTGCCAATTGCCAACTGCAGCAATGCAACCTCATATCTTCCTGTGATGCTGTTCCAGATTGCAAATGAGACGTCTGTGGCAATGGACGGAAACTGCATAATAGCCCATGCGCAGACGAACAGAGATGTTTTTCTCATAAAGGATGACCTGCAGTTCTTGATATTCTACGGCATTGAAAAGCAGAGGCCCTAAAGATGGAATCTGAAGAAGAAAATCAGGAGTCCTCTGAGAAAAATGGCGGGAAAGGAACAGGAAAGATTCTCCTTGCAGTTGTTATTCTTGCTGTACTAATATCCGCTGGCATAATAATTTACAGGCATTACAAGAACCCTGTGTATGAAACCTACACATACAACGGCTTTTCATTTGAGAAAATAGGGCCCCTCTGGTACACCACTGTCCAGTCCGGCGGGCGGCTCTACAGCGTCCCCTTCCACTACCTTCCCAGAGAGCTGGTGAACGTTTCGATAAGCGGCAGGGCTGAGGAGTTCAACAACGGCTCCAAGGTTTACATAGCATTTGACCCGCTTGCTGACAAAGCAGAGATGCCCTACATTTATGTGGTTTCTGTTAACCTGGAAACAAATCTTATAAGCTTTTTCGGCAGGCAGCCAGAGGTGGCATGCACCAGGCAGGACAATTCTTCCTGCCTTAATTCCACAATACTCAACTGCAGCAGCGAAACGTTGTTTCCAATAATTCAGCTGGAGGCAGAGGGCTCTCCAGAGGTTCTGCTGAGGGACAACTGCGTAATCATCAGGGGCAGCAGGGAAGACCTGATAATGGCAGCAGACAGGCTGATGCTGAGATATTATGGGATAATGTAGCTCAACTTTTAATACACTTCCAGATATTGAGAATCGCGCTCAAGATTCCTTTTCGGAACGCTCAGATTCCTAACCTGCTGGAAGAAAAGCTCGCTTATTGTCTCATGGGAAAGGTCAATCACAACTATCACCTCGCTTAGAATTCAGATTTGCCGCTTTAAATAGGCCGCGCCAGCCCCTGTCCAGTGGGGCATTGTCCATTGCAAAAACACAAAAGATTTTAATATCATACGCCTCTTTTGATAATTCGGGAAAAAGAGTGACAGGGATGAAAAAGAGGGCGCAGCTTTCAATATTTGTGATAATAGGGATAGTAATCCTCGCCTCTTTCATGCTGGTTGTGTTCTTGTCCTCTTCAGTAGGCAAAGATAAGATACAGCAGCAGATTGCCAGCATTTCAAAGCAGAAGAACGCGCTCGCCTCAATTAACTCAAATGAGCAGTCCTGCCTGAAATACGCTGCTGATTCTGCCCTGACCCTGGCGGGAAAGCAGGGCGGCTTCATATTCAACTTTCAGGGTGGGCTGGCTGATTCCTCAAAGGTGAGCCAGAATGAAAAAGGAGTTTACTGGATACTCAGGGATGCATTAGACAACCCTCCAGAATATCCAAGATACCCGAATTTTGTGGGAATCCCGCAGATTCCAGTTCTGAAAAAAGAGAGCACAGGGCTGCCTTCAAGATACCCTGCTGTCAAGGACGAGCTTGAGAAATATTCGGCATACCAATTCGGGCAGTGCATGAACCTCTCCCAGTTTGAAGCCCTGGGAGTAGAGATACAGCAGCTCAGCAATCCGAGCATAACAGTGGCTTTCGGCGAATCAGACACCATTTTTTATCTCACATACCCCATAAAGATAACAATAGGAAGCAGCAGCCAGAAGAAGACAACTGCGCAGTCATACTCTTCGGGAGTGAGGTTCCTCAGCATCTACACCATTGCAAAAAACCTCGCCTATGATGACCTGAACCCAAATTTTATGTTCACCCCTGAAATTGTCAACCAGCAGAGATACAACCCTCTCAAGGCAGATGTTGCCATAACAGTAAGCCCGGGGCCTGACTACGACATAATTACCCTGACAGACGCGAAAAAGAAAATCGGGCAGGATTATTATCATCTTGTATTTCTAAGGCAGAACAGGAACCCCATACTGCGCAGAATACAAGACATAACCGTGAACATCTTAGACAACATAAACATAACAGCAGACGTGACTGACCCAGATGAGGACAAGGTAGCGATATCAGTTAACAAGACAAAGGAGCAATTCTATGGAGGAGAGCTAAGGCACACAATCGGCTCAATGGACAGCCACTCCGGCGATTTCAGCAGATTCCTCAACTTCAAAGCAGAGGCAAAA
>PEXD01000082.1 GCA_002779235.1 Candidatus Woesearchaeota archaeon CG07_land_8_20_14_0_80_44_23
AATTACAATTCCCAGTTTGAGGTATGTGTCTTCCATGATGCTTATATTTTATTTTCATTTATAATCTTTATTGCTTTTTCTTTCTTATGAGAAGTGATGCTGGAATTAAAAGAATTATGCCTGCTTTCACCGAGTTTATGCCTGTGGAGCTTATGCCTCTTCCAACAAGGTTATTGAGCATGACAGAGCCAACTATGCTGATGAAGACGTAAACAATTATTGCTGTCAGGACATTTTTTGCTATTTCCTCATCGCGTGCAATCTCGTCAAAGCCGTTTTCCACTCCGCTTGCGAGCATTGAAAGGAGCACCACTGCTTCTATTGTGTAAATGCCGACGAGCACTTGGAACAGGGGCGGAGGAGTCATCTGTGTGAAGTTGATGAAATCAGTGAAAAAGCCGGTGTCGTTTCCCATTGTGCCGCCTGCAAAAGCATTCATTACATCATTCAGGCGCTGGAGCATCTGGTAGAGCGACTTTACTATTATTAAGGTGAGAGAGCCGACAATTGCTGCAATGAAAGGCGCGAGGAATTTTGCCTGGGTTCTGACAGAAGTCACAGTCTCCTCGAGGAGGTCGTATATAAGCTCTTTTATCTTCCTAACATTATCGAGGTATGACGAGATTTTGCCCATTATATTATAGACTACCTGCGAGCCCTTTCTTGAGCTTTCTGTGAATATCCACATTATCTCCTTGAGAAGCGTTGACGGATATGCCCTTATTATTCCATATTGAGGATGAAAAATTGCCTGCGAAAATGTCATTCCCATATTTTTCATCTTTGAAAGGATGGTGTTGAAAAGGGTGAATATCTGGCGCTTCTTGAGATTCATTACTTCATAGTTGGCTATGAAGTTCTCAACTGCAATCTCAACAGGTATGTTCTCTGTGAACTGGTTTGCTATCTGGTATAATGATGCATCAAGATCATTTTCTATCTCAATTATCTCGTTCCTTAGCTTTATCTTCTGGACGCTTCTCCCGTAGAAGTAAATGAATATCCCTATGGCAAGCCCAACCGGGATTGTCAATGTTATGAACATTGATGAAAGCTCATACTCTGCAGCCAGGTCTGCCGGCGGGGTGGCAGTCTTGCTAAGCGTCAGGGCATGGCTGAAGGCAGGGATTGTTTTTGTTACAAGATGCATTATTCCCGGAGACATTATCAGAAGCGCGATAAGTATTGCCACAGGCAGCACGGGAATCAGATAATTTTTCTTGTTTATTGTGAGCCTGTATTTGCCTTTTGGAGGAAGGTTTGGATTCTTGGAGACATCAGGAGCAGAGAAGGCACCAGGCCTTTTGGATATGATTCTCGCAGAGAAGAAGTATATCAGCGAAGGCAGTATGACTATGTAGCCGAAAAATAGGTAGGATATCTTTATGTCAGCAGACATGAAGACGCTTATCATTGGGAATGCAATGAGCCCGATGAGGGGGAGCATTAGCCCAAAGGTGTTTATTATCATAACTGGATTGCGCAGTTCGTGTGCGAAGTATTTCATCTTTTCATAGGTGTCCTGCAGCAGGGTTGCGAGCGCCTTGTCTAGTATTGCTGACTGGTGCTCCTTGTCTGCCTGGGTTATTACTGACATAAGTATCATGAATGACTTTACAAAATCACTATTCCTCTTCAGCCAGAGCTCCATATACATACTCATTCCGTCATGGATGGAGGAAATTTTTTCACTGTCCAGCAGCCACATTATTCTCTTTAAGTCCTTGCCGAGCGGTCCGTCCAGGTGCTCTGTTGCAAATCCAATCGCGTTCTCAAGCACTGGATTGACTCTCATGTAAATCGTTATGTAAAGAAGCGCCAGAAGTGACTCCTGCTGCGCCTTTATCTTTGCTATCTGGCTGGAATATGAGGGATAGGTGTATGCAACATATGCGAGGAAGAGCCCTGTGCATATTACAAAAAATGCGAAGTCAATCCATCCGAGAATAATGAACGGGATTGAAGCAAGCACCCCAAAGATTGCTGTGAAGACAGCAGCGGCAATCACCTGCCTCGGCTTTATATTCAGCCCTGCTATCTGCAGGTCCTCATACATCTGCGGCCGGGACTCATCCTTGGCATTTATGAAAGAAAGGATTTTGCCTGCAAAGTCAGCGTATTTCTCAAAAAAGGTTTCGAGAGCGGTTTCCTCTTTTTCCTCTTCTTTGAAAGTGTTGAACTGCTTTGAGACAAAATCATCAGAGCCCTGGCTTTTGTCAGATGCCAGCCGTCTCTTTACCTCAGATTCTATTTCATCAATGCTCTTAGGCAAGCTATCACGCTCTTTTTTAAGTTAAATAACATTTGTAAAACAAAATAAGGCATTAGCCAGGCGGATTGAACGGCGGATTATATGGAGGTTCTGGCGGATTAGTGTTGTCAGGCGGATTATCAGGAGGAGGCGTTGGTTCGACATTGTTGCCAGGAGGGGTTTCTCCTGGCTCGCACACAGGGCAGACGCACTCTGGCTTTGGGGGCTCTGTGGTTCTTGTGAGATAAACATGGACCAAAAAGTTGAATTTCAGGTTCTCAAAACCGCTGCTCCCGACTGGCTGCTGGTACTTTTTGTCAATGCATGTGACATTCATTATGAATTTTATGATTTGCTTTTCTCCATAGCCGTATGGAGAGTATGGACAGGTTACCATCTGGTTGGGCTCACGATTGACTCCGGTAAGCTCAACCTGCGGCTGTTCAGGCGGTTTTGGAACTTCAGAAGGGCTTTCACATACTGCTGCCCCTGAGTCCTGCCCGCTCAGGCATTTCGCCTTGCTGTCCTCAACAGGGCATCCTGACATAGGCCACTCTAAATTGCACTCCCCGCAGTCCACTGGGGGCGCGCATAATATCTCTGTTTTCGCATATTTACAAGGCAGAGTGTAAGAGCATTCCACATCAGAATCAAAGCTCTGTTTAAGCAAGTTAATTGATGACTCTGCGATTGTATCAACATATTTTTCATCAATTACAAACGCGGGACAGGCGCCGCTTCCAACCCCATAATATGTTGTCATGAAATTGCAGGACAATTGCGAGGGAAGGTTCTGTCTCGCCCAGTCGCTTATCTTCCTGTAGAGATACCAGTATCTCAGCGGATAGGCATAGGTGGTGTAGCTGTTCTGGCTCTGCGACTCCTCCCCTGAATCTGCGGCTTTTACAACCATGGGAGAGGTGCCCTTGCCCTCAATCAGAAACCCCTCATCTGCGCTGGCCTTGCCGTTGTTCTCCTGCAGGTCCGGCTTGGAGACAATGATGTTTATCATGCTTATGTCCCCTACGTCCTCATATCTGACCTTTCCAAAGTCAGCCCCGCTTATTGAAGAGAGGTAGCTGTTTGCGAATACGACTGCATACCTGCTGATGTTGCTCTCGGACATCCAGAGCTCGGGCTTTGTGACAGAGGAGTAGCTTATCCAGTAGCCATTTGGAGCCCCTGCGCCTGATGCCGCGCTCTCATAGGCTGCTCTCGTTGCAGAGTCCTTAAGGGAGTGGAATTCGTATGTTTTCAGAAGTTCAGTGTAGCTTCCCAGATGGGACTTCTCCTCCTGGCTCATGGTGAACTCTGAGCTTGCGCGCTTGTTCTGCAGCGAAACGAGATAGAATATAAGCATAACAAGTGCTATAAAGAATATTATCATGAATGTGGATGCGCGCCTGTTCATTCTTTTTGCCTCCCTCATCCTGTCACCACAAAAAGCACTCCTGCCTCATTTTCTCCAGGCATGCATGGCTTTGGAAACCTGAAATCATATGAGATGTATGGGGAAAACGCGGGGCTTCCGCTTTCTGAATTCACTGAAGAGGTCAGGAAAAGGGTTTTGGAGTTTCCGCTCTGGTTCTGAAGAAGAAGAGCCCACCCCTCTTTTTCATATATGGAATCAAGGGATGTCCTCACAACTGAGGATATGTTGATATCGCCGTTGCCGTAATTTACAACTTCGGTGCCGTAGCAGGAATAAACCCCGAATAGCTCTTCCATTGGAATCCCAAGCGAGTTTCCATATTTGTCCTTGGCAGTTATGTAAGGAAGTGAGAAGCCGGTTGCAGCCACTCCTGAAATCCTCATGCTGCGCATTATTGTCTCAGCCCTTGAAACCATGGATGATGCGCTCTCCATCCTGCTGAATATCGCTATCAGAACTATTGAGGCTACAAGGACTGCTATCCCAATAAACTCTGAGGACTGGGCTTTTCTGCAAAACATTTTTTTCAGATTCTCCTGTTTGTTTAAGCATTTAAATACTTTTTTAATAAATCACCTTTGCTGAGTTGCTGCTTTCATTATATGAGATTATCAGAAGATGCCTTCCCGGCTCGATTTTGAAATCCCTGACTGCGCAGGGAAATCTTGAGTAAAAGGACTGTTTGCCCACCTTAAAAACAGACGAGCTGCTATTGTAGCTTACATTTAAATCTGAAATCAGGACGTGCTGCATATCCTCGTGCGTTGTGCACGCCTGCTTTATCTTCCCGTAAAAGGAAGGAATGCTTCCAATGTAAGCAGTTACTGCTGCAAATCCGGGGTTTATCGTGGCTATCTCGGAATCATACCTTATTGAAACCGGCATTGCTATTGTTATCTTCTGCTCTGCAAAATCCGGCTCGTCCCTGAGCCCTATCCTCCAGGTGCGCCCGGTAATGCTGTCAGCAACAGTGAAGCTGTAAAGAAAGTCATACTCATCAACGCAGCTGACATCGCAATTGCCATTGTTGTAGTAGTCAAGCTTCTTCTGCGATAGAAACGCCTCAGGAGCCGCATTCCATCCTGCAATCTCATCGCTCCCGACTGAGAAGCATTCGCTTCCAGCCATTGCAGAGAGGAGCGAGCTAGCAAGCGAGTAGTATTCCGACTGCGCACGCTCCATTTGGTATGCGCTCCTGCTTCTTATGACTGTGAAAACCACAAACATCACAAAGATGACGAGGAATATCGCAAATATTGACTTTAAGGTAAGGTCCTCGTCCCCCTTCCTGTTCAATGCTCTCATTGCTCGCTCCTGGCTTTCATTTTTATCATGACAAATAAGGCAATGAAAAGGAGAATCACTCCGAATATTGCCGCGATGAGAATCCTTGCTGTATTGTCTGTCTCAGCTCTGGCAGGCGCTGCTGCGCAGTCAGGGTCCTGATTCTTCTGGCAGTCGGGGTCGCAGATTCCATCCTTAACACCGTCGCAGTAGCCGTCCTTTCCCCCAGATGGACAATCCTGGGGGCAGCTCAAATATGTTTCTGTTGAATCGCAGATGCCGTTGCCGCATCCTGACGCTGATGCGTTTGGCGTGATTGTTTGATTGACAGTTTGGCTGCAATCAGGGTCAACGCCTGGAAGGCAGTCAGGGTCGCAGATTCCATCAGCATCTTTTATACAAATGCCGTCTTTTTTGTCAAGAGGACAGTCAGAAGGACAAGAAAGATAGTCCTCATTAGGATCACAGAAATTGTTATTATTGCATAAATTAATTAGAGAACTAAATATGTCTGTTCCATTCTTTTCTAAAATTATTTTTTTCATGTTGTTGTTAAATGGAATTCGCAAAGATAAATCAGCATAATCTCTTTCAATGGGCGGGTCTGAAAGAAGAGCAAATACCAAATTAATAGCATGCTCAAATAATATATTTTCAGAATTATCGGTTATTTTTAATGAATAATCACCAGAAGAAATATAAGGAGTGGCTCTCCCTTCTAAGAGCTTAATATTATTTAGATAAGCAGTATCATTCTTGTAGATTGTAAGGTCTAATGAAAGAACTGTTTCAGAATGAGCTGTTTGAGAGAGAATTATAATAAAGAAGCTGATAAGAAAAATATATGCTGTGAATACTTTTTTACTTTTCATTTTTCCCTCTTGTATTTAACAGTTTAAAATTGGAATGGTTTTAAACCAATTCCATGAAGGCTGGTCAAAGCCTCTTGGGTTTGGAGCATTTGCATAGCTCATGATACTTCGTCCAGTTAGATAGTGATTTCCAAGACAATGAATAGTATATTCTCCACACAAGGAACCTCCTGCGCAATATTCCGGATTGCCTCCATATATTGGGTCATTACCACCCAGTGCAGCTTCAAGACAATTTGAATTTGGATTTACCAAACCTTGTTTACATCTGCACGCGTCTAAATATTCATCATTTAAACCCCATTCGTGTCCAAGTTCATGAACAGCAACTATTGGGAAAGTTGCCTCAACAAAAACAGTGCTAACACCATTGGAAAATCCTGCAATTCTTCCACAAAAATCCTGGTTAGTAAGCCCAATTATATAATCATAACTTTCTCCAGATGCTAATGCGCAGTTTTTTATTTGAGTTATGTCATAACTATCTCCTCCATTGTTAAAATCACAGCTGAATGGAAACTCACAATTACTGTTTACTAAAACCATTTTTGCTTTGTCCGGACAACTTTTTAAGGGTATATTATTAATAATGTTATTATACTGATTTGATGCTGCAGAAGGAAATGTGCTTAAACCGCCTTCCCAATCTACAGGAACTAATAATATTTTTAATTTAGCAGTTTCTTCGCATTCAATTCCATCCCACTCTTTTCCCTGGGGGCAGCACGCCTTGTTGCTCGGGTCATCTTTTTTTGGAGAGCATACTCCAGAGTTGCACTCGGGATTGCAGTCGCACTTCTGCCCCTCTGATTTTCCGCCGGGGGTTATGCACTCTGCTCCATTTGGCCTTTCACATTTTGCCGTTCCTGTAGGGCAGCATCCATTTTCCAGTAAATTGTTGCAGTTGAGGCAGCATTCAACGCAGGCACAGTCATGAGGGGAATTTGCGCAGTTCTCAGAGTATGGAGCTTCGGTTT
>PEXD01000038.1 GCA_002779235.1 Candidatus Woesearchaeota archaeon CG07_land_8_20_14_0_80_44_23
GGCGGGCGAATAAAAAAATGTAAAGAAAATTTTTCTGTTTTGCTCGCCGTAGCGAAGCGGAGGCGGGCGGAAACGCTGGGCGGCCTGCCGGCAGGCAGGGATTCAAT
The DNA here is from genome assembly GCA_002779235.1 of Candidatus Woesearchaeota archaeon CG07_land_8_20_14_0_80_44_23. Classification (GTDB taxonomy): domain Archaea; phylum Nanobdellota; class Nanobdellia; order Woesearchaeales; family 0-14-0-80-44-23; genus 0-14-0-80-44-23. The sequence goes on from PEXD01000038.1 coordinate 108, forward strand.
CCGCAAAATCCTCTGGATTTTGCTCAAAGAAAGTTCGGATTTCGTCCAATAGACACCACATTGTAAAAAACTTTCTCTGAAATACGTAACCGAATATTGATTGGTATTTTAAAAGACGTCCTTGAAATGTTTTGCTTTTTCTACTATAATTTAAACATGAGAGGAAGACCAATCACAAAAATAGAGCTAATCGCAATAAAAAAACTGCGAGAAACTGGGCATAGTTTACCAGAAATTTGTAAGATACTAAAACGTAGGAGCTCTACGATTCATAGATTTGCAAAAAATGTAAAAGTACTTCCAGAATATGTGAATATTTTGAGACAAAAGCAGGGAGGTAGTATGAAGCGATCAAAAAAGCTCTGGCAGAAATCGGTAACCCAAGTAAAAGAACTGTTAAAAAAAATAACGCATAGGGATAAACTTTTCATTTTAGCAGCTTTATATTGGGGAGAAGGTACAAAAAAAGAATTAAATATTATCAATAGTGATCCAAAACTTATTCGTGTTTTCATTTCATGTCTAGAAGAAATTGGCATCAAAAAAAATGATCTTCGCATTTCCCTAAGGATATATGACAATATAGATAGCAATAAAGCAAAGGAATATTGGTCTAAGGTATGTGGAATAAATGAAACAAATATTTTAAATGTAAATGTCTTAATTGGCAAAAAAATAGGAAAACTTCCTTTCGGCATGTGTCGAGTAAGAGTAACAAAAAGCGCTAAATCTTTCAAACTTATAATGAGTATGATAGGATTTATTAAATCGCAAATAATACCCGCCCCCATAGTTCAATGGATAGAACGAGGGACTCCTAAGCCCTAGATCCAAGTTCGATTCTTGGTGGGAGCACAAAAAAATTATGAAGTTTGATATCCCACAATCGGTTCAAGAAATAATTGAAAAATTAAACGGAGCTGGCTTCGAAGCCTTTATCGTCGGCGGCTGCGTGCGCGATTTGCTTTTAAAAAAAGAACCACAGGATTGGGATATCGCGACCAATGCCCGGCCAGAAGAAGTGCAAAAAATATTCTTAAACTTTGCCGGCGCCACCAAAGACAAGCCTGCGACTTTTTATGAAAATGATTTCGGAACAGTCGGAGTTAAAATTCCAAATTCTCTGGCTACGCCAGATCTGGCAAAGCCAGACAAATTCCAAATTCCAAATAAAATCCCAAATCCCAAATCCCCAAAAAAGGATAACTATGAAATCGTAGAGATAACAACCTATAGATTGGAATCTAAATATTCCGACAAGCGGCATCCGGATAAAATCCATTTTGCCAAAACTTTGGTCGAAGATTTAGCGCGCCGGGATTTTACGATAAATGCAATAGCGATACAAATCCCAAATCCCACCTTGCCTACCGGCAGGCAGGAATCCCAAATCCCAAATAAATCCAAAGCTCCAAAATCCAAAAGTAAAAATTTTGAAATTAAAATTATAGACTTATTTAATGGTCAGGAAGATATAAAAAATAAAATTATCCGGGCGGTGGGCGATCCGGAAGAGAGATTTTCCGAAGACGCGTTGCGGATGATGCGCGCGGTCCGTTTTGCTTCCCAGTTGGATTTTAAGATCGAACCCCAAACACTTAAGGCTATTGAGAAATATTCGGCTTATCTAAAGCATATTTCACAGGAAAGAATTCATGATGAACTGGTTAAAATAATTCTTTCTCCGCGGCCTTCGGAAGGCATTGAAACTTTGCGAAAAACCGGACTTTTAAAATTTATCCTCCCGGAACTGGAAAAAGGCGTGGGTGTTAATCAAAATTTGCATCACATCTATACTATTTATCAGCATTGTCTTTTGTCTTTGAAATTTTGCCCTTCGCCTAAACTGGAAGTGCGCTTAGCGGCGCTCTTGCATGACATCGCCAAACCGCAAACTAAAAGAGGGGAAGGATTGCACGCCACTTTTTACAATCACGATCACGCCGGTGCGCGGATGGCCGAAAAAATTTTAGAGCGCTTAAGATTTTCTCGCGAAATTATCGCCAAGGTCAAACTGCTCATTGATAACCATATGTTCTATTACAATCCGGAGGAAGTGACGGAAAGTTCGGTGCGCCGTTTGATTCAAAAAGTCGGCTTGGAAAATACCCAAGACTTAATTGACTTGCGCATCGCTGACCGACTGGGCTCCGGCACGCCCAAAGCCAAGCCTTACAAGCTCCGCCATCTGGAATATATTATTGAAAAAGTTTCGACCGACGCTGTTTCGACTAAAATGCTGAAAATAAACGGTCATGATCTCCAAAAAAATTTGAGAATTCCGCCCGGACCTAAAATCGGCGCCATTTTGGATGTCTTGCTTTCCGAAGTAGTTGAAAATCCGCAAAAAAATGAAAAAGCCCAACTTCTAAAACGCGCGGCTATTCTAAATCAAGAAAACCTTGAAAACCTGCGTAAAACCGCTAAGATAAAGATTGAAGAAAAAAAGGAAGAAGATGACCGAGAAATAAAGAAGAAGTATTGGGTAAAATGACATCGCCAGATGTCATCCCGAGCTTTGTCGAGGGATCTAATATATAATAAATATTTAACTCAGCCTTATCCCACACTATTTGAAAGATAATTAGCTCAATTGGCCCGCCTTGCGTCGACTTGCGTCTAGCGAGTCGAGGCGGGTTAGAGCATTACATTTTTTATTCTTAAATAATGGACGCATAGCTCAGTTGGTTAGAGCGCGCCGTTCACATCGGCGAGGTCTCCTGTCCGAATCAGGATGCGTCCACTAAATTATAAATTAATTTATGCAAATTGAAATCAAAAATTTTTCCAGCAACATAGGAGTGGCCTTGCGCCGCTCCGGTTATCATTTTCAGCATCAGAATGGGGGAGAAATGAGTTTTGTCAGAAGCTTGGCTTCGTCCGGTTTTCCCCGTTTTCACATTTACGCCAGCCTCAAGGAAGGCCACTTAATGCTGAATTTACACCTGGATCAAAAGAAGGAAACTTACGGAAATAACACCCGCCATCACGGCGAATACGCCGATGAAGGCCCGCTCCAGGAAGAAATTCGGCGTTTGAAAAATATTTTGGAAAGTTAAAAATAAAGCAACTTGGCAGATTTACCCTGTATAGATGATGGGCGGATGGCGGAATTGGTATACGCGCTAGCTTTAGGAGCTAGTTTTCGCAAGAAATTGAGAGTCCGAGTCTCTCTCCGCCCACCACTTATACAGGGCACGCCAGCCCCGAAAATGATTTTTGCTTAAGCAAAAATCATACGGGGTAAGCTTTAGGAGCTGGTTTAAAAAAAGATACGAAGTTCGCCCCGGCATCCGCGGGGCGTCCGGCATATGCCGGACGAGTCCTCTCCCGGGCACTGAAATTATGCAAAAAATAATTATTCCGGAAAATTTAGCTATCCGTTTTGATAAATTCCTTCTGCGGGATTTTTTTTCTGATGTTCCGCGGGCGGAAATCATCCGGAAAATAAAAAGAGGGAATGTCTTAGTCAATAAAAAAGTTGCCAAACCTAATTATCGCCTCAAAAAAGCGGATATAGTCGAGATAGATTTTAAAAAACCTCTCCGGGAAATCCAGCCTAACCCGGAAATAAAAATTAAGATTATCTTTCAAAATGACGATTTTTTAATCATTGACAAGCCGGCCGGACAAGCCGTCCATCCGGTAAATTTCAGCGACAACCAAACTCTGGTAAGCGGACTCTTGGATCGTTTTCCGGAAATCAGAAACATCGGCGACAAATCTTATGGATCTAAATTGCGTCCGGGCATTGTTCACCGGCTGGACAAAGAAACTTCCGGCGTGATGCTGATCGCCAGAAATCAGCCGACTTTCACCACTCTGAAAAAAATGTTTCAAGAAAGAAAAATGGAAAAACAATATCTCGCCTGGGTTTACGGAAAATTTTCAAAAAAAGAAGGTTTAATTGAAAAAACATTGTCGCGCTCCAAAAACTATAAAAAACAAATTATTGCCAGGGAAAATTCCCTCCGCAAATCACGCGCGGCCGTAACTTATTATAAAGTCAAAAAAACTATTGACGATTTTTCCCTGCTGGAAGTTTCCCCTAAAACCGGCCGGACTCATCAGATCCGCATCCATCTGGCTTCTCTGGGACATCCGGTAGTCGGCGACCGGCTTTATAAAGCCCCCCGAAAATTGAGGAAAATTTCCGCCGCCAGACAGCTGCTCCATGCGGAAAAAATCAGTTTTTCCTTTCAAGGGGAAATTTTCGAATTTCAAGCTCTAATCCCTTTAGATTTTTCTTGCTTCCTTAAGGGGCTGGAAAGTGGCTACTCTTGACTAAAAAGAGCCGAAAAGTTAAGATAAACTAGTTAAATTAATCACCTAAAATACTCCGCTGGCGAGTTTATCCCTGCACCATAGTTTTCAAATGTTAGTTTGCAAACAATTGGTTAGCGTCTCAAGGGAATAAGTTCCAAAACCATACATATAAGATCATGGTGCGGGATTTATTTTTTATTTAAACCTCTCCGGGAAGTATGCTAAAATAAAGTTATGCAAAAAAAGATCATCGAATTCAATCAGGCTCAAAGAAAAGACCACAAAATAGATTTTCAGGCCGGAGATATTGTCAAGATCCGTAAAAAAATCAAAGAAGGAGACAAAGAAAGGATCCAGGTTTTTGAAGGCATGATTATCGCCATCAAAGGGCGCCAAAGTTCTTCTCCGATGATTACCGTCCGCAAAGTTTCCGACGGAGTCGGCGTGGAAATTATTTTGCCTCTTCTTTCTCCCAGCATTGAAAAAATTGAATTGGTCAAAAAAACCACTGCCCGCCGCGCCAAACTTTATTTCTTGAGAAAATCTGGTAGTAAAAATTCTCTTTAAAAACTCTCTCAATTAATTCAGTTAATGGGCGGATGGCGGAATTTGGTATACGCGCTACCTTGAGGTGGTAGTGGGAGCAATCCCGTGGAGGTTCAAGTCCTCTTTCGCCCACCAAAACCAGACGTTCCGATTTTTTGGAAGCCATTTCATGGGCGGCGCAAAGCGCCGCCCATTGATTTTGTGGCTCGCCGCGCACGGCGTGGCTCGCCAAGCGCAGGTTCGAGCCAAAGATTTCTTTGGCAGCAACCTTTTTCTCTAAAAGGTTGCTATCCATTGCGATTTTTTCTATGTTTTGTGCGTAATTTATCCAGTTTTTCATCGGTTCGAGCCAATCATTTTGATTTTGTTCAAGTTTGATATTTTGTTCCTCAAGCGACTTCTTTTCAGAAAGCAATTTTGCTTTTTCGGCACGGTAGATTTCACGCTCAATATCCTGCTCTAAATAGCCGTCAAGAAGTCGCTGGAGCTTAATATTGATTGTCTTAATTTTTTCTCCGCTCTCTTGAACAAAAGCAGAAACGGATTGGGCGGATTTCATCTTGTCAATTTTTAACATCTCTAAAAGCTTTTCCGCCCAATCCGGACGCAAAGAAACTTTTTGAAGCAGAGAGGAAATTTGTTTGTCTAAAACCTCTTGGCGAATACAGGGTTCGGGGCATTTTATTGCCTTGTTCTTTTTTGTGCAGTGGTAATAAATGTAATCGTGGATATTGCCGTTTTTCTGTTTCTTAACCCTGTATTCGCCAGTTATCATCATGCCACAACTTCCGCACTTCAATAATCCGCAAAATATTTGCGGTTCAATAATAGTTTTATGTCTTAGTCTTCCTCTCTGCTTCAAAACTTCTTGGACTTTATCAAAAAGTTTCTTTGCGATGATTGGCTCGTGCTTACCTTCATAAACTTCTTTGGCATAGCGAAAATGTCCGTAGTAAAAGGGATTAGAGAGAAGATATTTTGCCCTGTCTTTATGCCAAATTTTTCCGCTTCTTCGCAAAATCCCTTTTTGCGCCAAAAAGTTAGATATGTCTTCAAGGCAGGAATTATTTTGCGCGTAGAGTTCAAAAGTTTGTTTGA
>PEXD01000044.1:0-1350 GCA_002779235.1 Candidatus Woesearchaeota archaeon CG07_land_8_20_14_0_80_44_23
TAGTCGGCAATCAATGTCTTTCCAGAGCCGGTTGGCGCAGAGACAACAACAGAATTGTTCTCATCAATGGCCTTGATTGCGTCTTCCTGGAACTTGTCTAATATTAGCCCCTTGTACTCCATGATAAGAGGATAAAGAAATAAGTATTATTAAAGTGTTTGGGTAAACGGCTCTATACAAAGTTATAAATATTCAATCAACTTCTCTTTTTTATGCAAAAAACAAAAATTATCAATGTCTACCAGTTGCCGACAGCGGATAATGTCTGTAACCAGATTTTAAGAGAGGTTATTTCTTTATCCAAAGTCAGCATGGCCCATGTTACGATGAGGCCTGGAAATGTTTCTCTCTGGCATCAACATTCAGGAATGGCTGAAGTTTATTTTGTTCTGGATGGAGAAGGCATTTTGTATTATGAGAACAAATCGGTCAGCGCCAGGGAAGGAACATATGTTATGCTTCCGCCCAAGACTCCCCACAAATTAAGAAACGTAGGGAATTCTGACTTGGAGCATCTTGTATTCGCCATTCCTCCTTTTGACCCGAAGGATGTTGAACTTTTAGAAGATTTTGCAAATGAAAAAGCAGTCCCTGAAAAATTTGAATATGGCAAGCCCCCGATAACTGCTTTAGACGGCGCTTTGATTTACGAATTAATTCCACGGAGTGAGCGAGAAAAGCTGGATGTTGGCCTGGCAGTTGGCTTTCTGCCCAAAGGAAGGAAAGCAATACCTCATTATCATAAAATAAGTGAAGAAATATACTACATTTCTTTTGGGATTGGTAGGGTAAAAGTTGGTGAAGAAAATTTTGAGATAAAAAAAGGTTCAGTAATTTATGTTCCAACAAATACTGTTCATGCACTGGAAAACAAAAGCTATTCAGAAGAATTGAAGGTATTATGTGTAACTTTCCCAGCGTATACTGAAGGGGATTTCATCTTCGAGTAATATTTATTATTGTTAAAACTCAAATGTTACTCTATTTTTCATCTTTTCATATTTCTTGATTTGCTCGTCTTTTCTCTCATAAAATCTGCAGTGCTCGCATCCCCTTAAAGCTATGGGCGTGCAGTCTTCAAGGGCCTCTCGCTCCATCATATTAAATATTGAACTTAAATCTAAGGAATGGTGGACGCCCTGCTCTCCGTCACTGTCAAATATTTCTGCAATATCCTTAGTCCCTTCCTTTTTTATTGGATAAATCTCTAATCTAACCATATCCGGATTCACGCAATTATAAGTTTCAAAAAATCCTTGTTCTTCCAATTTTAATCTTAATCCTGTTTCCCTCTCAACTGGAAGGGCGTATTTGCAGGAATACCACGATTGTTTTTCTTTCTCCATAGTG
>PEXD01000044.1:1469-7288 GCA_002779235.1 Candidatus Woesearchaeota archaeon CG07_land_8_20_14_0_80_44_23
TGAGCAAAAGCGCACTATTAAAAAATCCGATTGTCAAAAACATTTTATCGGCCCTGGCTGTGGCCGGGTTTGGTTTTATACTGTTAAATCTTGCATTTCTCTTTGACTTTCTCTTTCAAAGCCTGGTAAATGGATTCATTAAACTTTTCACGCCAGTTAATTTCAATATGACCTATCACTGGTTTCCGCCAATGATGCACGCTTTGTTTGTGGTTATCATTGGCCTGATTTCTTGGCTTGTTTTTCGGTCAAAACTTGGCGTACTTTACAAAGCAATCTATATGACCGTGCCATTGGCTGTGATTTTCGTAACATTAGGAATACTCTTGTACCGCTGGCCGGTAGTTGCTTATTCTCTGGGTAGTTTATTCGCCATTGGCGTTTTGTACTATTTTTACCACACCAAAAAGCCTTGGCTTTATTACTATACTTTGATTTTGGTAGGTCTTGCCATGCTGATGGTTGGTCTCTTGGGTATAGAAATCTAGGAATTAAAAATCTTAATCAGAAGAACATTCAACCTTTCTTTAGCTCTTGATAGAACCTGTTATAAGCATCCGCATTTTTTTTATTAAAGGATGCATAATATTTGTTCAATTTTTTAAATTCTGTTTCTCCAACTCCCAAATTCATATAATCCAGCAGAGTGTCCAGCAGCCACTCAATCCTCTCAACAGATTCATCTTTTCTGCTGATAATTTCTTCAATCTCAGAATCAATTGATGGAAGATTTGATTTCATCTGCTTTCTAAGATTATCACTAAGATTACTAATCCTGCCGATGAGGTCATTCGAAGGCATATCAAAATAAAAACATTCAAACTACTTAAAAATTGCCTTTTTAAGCCGGGCTAAGAATGCATTCTCGCTAATCTTTTTAAATAAGATGCGCTTCTATTTTTTCTATGCGCGAAGATATCCTGGAAGAGGCAAGCCTGCTTCTCCTGAGGCACGGCTTCATTGTGAAAACGCTTAAAGGCGCATTTGACCTTGTGGCCAGGGATGCAGAGAGGATAATACTCCTGAAAGTTCTTGAGGATGCCAACTCAATCTCAGAAGAGCAGGCAGATGAGATAATGAAAATAGCCGCATGCCTGAGGGTGCCTCTGCTGATTGTAGCCAACAAGGCAGGCTCTCCCCTTGAAGACAATATAATTTACTCAAGGTGCGGAATCTACACACTCAACCCTGCGACATTCAGGAGGTGCATAGAGGACAAGCTCCCAATAATAAGGAAGAGCAAGGCAGGGCTCACTGCGAAGATAAACTCCCAGAAATTAAGGGAGGAAAGGATTAATCTCGGCATTTCAATAAACGAGCTTTCCAAAAAACTGGGGGTCTCAAGGAGCATGGCCCAGAAATATGAGGCAGGAAACTCAGAGATAACACTTGCAAAGGCAGCCAAGATGTACAAATTATTCGGCGAATCTGTTTTTGAGAAGGAAAACATACTGAAGGGCATTGAAATTCAGTACCAGAGCGGAAGGTCTGTGCTCGCAAGGAAGTATTCCGCTCTCGGGTTCACTGCCTTTGAGACAAAAAAGGTGCCCTTTGACCTGATTGCAAAAAAAGAGAGGAACGTTATACTCACAAAAGTGGGGGACAGGCCCGGCCCTGTGATTTCCAGCCTTTCAAAACTGATAGGCGCGGGAAGATTAGCGATTTTTGAGAAGGAAAAGCCGAAGGACATGCCTGCACTTACAAAAAAGGAGTTTCTTGAGTTTGAGGAATCAGCCGAGCTCCTGAAGTTCATAAGGGAGTTTGAGGAAGAGCATGAAAATTAGGTAAATTTATATATATGGTTCATATTTGGTGTTATATGGTTCAAAATAGGGACAAAGTGCTTTTTGAAATAATTCTCGCGCTTGAAAGAGGGCCCATTCATGTGAGGGCTCTTTCAAAGAAGATTTTACGGCCTCACTCAACAGTGATACGGGCACTTTCTGAACTTGAGAATGAGAATGCTGTTGATTACAAGGTTTTAGGAAGGAACAAAGAATACTTTCTCAGGGACAATGTTTACGCAAGGACACTTTTTATAATGGCTGAGCAGTACAAGCTATCAAAACTTATGTTAAAATACCGGAAGATTGGGCCTGTTGTTGAAGACATACTTGCTGAATGCAAAAGCGAAATGGTTGTAATATTTGGAAGCTATGCAAAATTCAGCGCAAATAATGACAGCGACATAGACATTTATATTGAAACAAAAGAAACCAGGATAAAAAAAGCAGTTGAGCGGATAAATTCTGCCCTTTCCGTAAAAATTGGGGAATTTGACTCAAAGTCCTTATTAATCAGGGAAATCATAAAATCTCATGTGCTCATTCGGGGCGTAGATGAGTTTTATGAGAAAACAAGAGCTGCTCTCAAGGATGAAATCTGAGAGAAAGTTAATTATTATTGAGCCATCAGAGGAGATTCATCTTTCTTACCTTGAAAAATCAAAAAACTGCTTCGACTCTTCAAAGCTTTTATTTTCACGCGGCTTTTATGAAAACTCTATTTCAGAAGCATACTATGCAATGTACAATTCCGCCCTTGCCCTATTTTACCTCTGCGGGATAAAATGCGAGAGCCACATCGCAGCAATACTCCTGCTTTCAGAGCTGTTCAAAATGCCGACCCTTTCAAAATCTCTTGAATCAGCAAAGATAAAAAGGATAAATGCACAGTATTCAGTAAGCCCGGCAGGGAAAGATGCAGAAGGCAACTCAAAAAAGATGCTTTTCTCAGCAGAGAATTTTATGCTTGAAATGAGAGCTTATTCTATGAAAACCAAAAAGTCAGAGATAGAAACAAAAAGGAAAGAGTTCCTTGATTTTTAGTTAAATTTATTAAAGGGCATAAACCATCCTCTTTCTTAATGACACGACTCGCTGTTGTGAAAAAGGAGAACTGCAAGGGCGGCATTGACTGCCCTTACATATGCATGTCAGCGTGCCCTGTCAACAGGACAGGGAAGGAATGCATAACAAAAATAAGCAGGAACTCCAAGGAGAGCAAGATTCAGATAGATGAGAAACTATGCATCGGCTGCGGAATCTGCGTCAAGAAGTGCCCTTTTGAGGCAATCTCAATCATAAACCTGCCTGAAGAGCTTAAGGAGAGCCCGATTCACAGATATGGAAAGAACGGCTTTGCCCTTTATTCGCTTCCAATCCCAATGTTCGGAAAAGTAGTGGGAATAATCGGCAGGAACGGCATTGGAAAGAGCACTGCTCTCAATATTCTCGCGGGAATCCAGAAGCCCAACTTTGGGGGAGAGGAGGAAAAGGGATATGACGGGCTGATAGAATTCTTCAAGGGAACAGAGGCTCAGATTTTCTTCGAGAAGGTGAAGGCAGGAAAGATAAGGACTTCCTACAAAATCCAGAATGTCGAGCTCATACTGAGGCACTATTCCGGAAGCGTGAGGGCATTATTGGAGAAGGCAGATGAGAAGGGGAAACTTTCTGAGATTGCTGAAAAGCTTGAATTGTCCAGGATAATGGACAGGGGCATAGCGCAGATTTCAGGAGGCGAGCTTCAGAAGGTGGCGATTGCAGCCACTGCGCTTAAGGATGCGAATCTGTACATCTTTGACGAGCCATCCTCATATTTGGATGTCAAGCAGAGGATAAAGGTCTCAAGGTTCATAAAGTCGCTTGCCGATGAGAAGACAGCTGTTCTTGTTGTAGAGCACGACCTGATAATCCTTGACTACATGACTGACCTGATGCATATAATGTATGGAAAGGAGGGGTGCTTCGGCGTTGTGTCCCTGCCTAAGGCAACAAGGATTGGGATAAACATCTACCTTTCTGGATTCCTTAAAGAGGAGAACATGAAGTTCAGGGAGCACACAATAAAATTCTTTGCAAAGCCCCCAATTGACATAAAGAGGCAGTCAGAGCTCCTGTCCTGGCAAGGGATAAGGAAAAAATTAGGCGGATTCACACTTACCTCAAATTCAGGAACCCTATACAAGCACCAGACAATAGGAATTCTCGGAGAAAATGGGATTGGAAAAACCACGCTTATAAAGATATTCGCAGGTGTTGAGAAGGCAGAGGGCGAGATTTCCAAAAATGTAACTGTCTCCTACAAGCCGCAATACATAAGCACAGAATCGGAGCAGCTTGTAATGGAACTTCTGCATACGGCAATTGAGAAATACACTGCTGAGCTGATAAATCCCCTTGAGATAAAGCCGCTTCTCACAAAGACAATAAAACACCTTTCAGGAGGAGAGCTGCAAAGGGTCGCAATTGTAGAATGCCTGTCCAAAGAGGCGGACCTGTATCTGCTGGACGAGCCGTCTGCTTACCTCGATGTTGAGCAGCGCCTTGCTGTCTCAAAGGTGATAAAGGACTTTGCAGAGAGAAGGAACACCACAATACTGGTTGTAGACCATGACCTGATGTTCATTGACTATCTGTCTGAGAAGCTGATTGTCTTTGACGGGGTTCCAGCAATATCCGGAAACGCCTCTGAGGTTCTGTCAATGAAAGAAGGCATGAACGCATTCCTCACTGACCTGGGAATAACCCTCAGGCGCGACCTTGAAACACTGAGGCCGAGGATAAACAAGGAAGAGTCAAGAAAGGACAGGACGCAGAAGGCAGAAGGAAAGCTGTATTATGAATAAATTCTATACATTCTATATTGTAACCATTTCCAGATAGAAAAATTTATATTCCTGCCCGGCTTAATCCTCTGTGGGGGTTCAGCATGGCAATAGATGATGCAGTTGGGGAGAAGGCAAAAGAGATTAGCATTGCTGAAAAAGCAGGCGAGATATCAAAAACCTTGGGAAAGGAATATTATTTTATTGACTCACAGCTGGCCGGCATCCAAATCCCTCCAGTCACTGGGCCGGAATTCCATCTTCCATATTATTACTTTGAGCACGGGCACAAATTTGACGACTCCAAGATTGATATAAGAACATATTTTAACAGCTACCAGCAAAACCTTGTCGAGATTTCCCTGGCGAAAAAAATATCAGTGTCTTTTTTGTGGTTCAAAATACCAACTTATACGCTTAAAAGGGTTTACACAGACAATAACGGGAAGGTGCAGCTGCTGGAAAATGCAGATGAATGGCTCGGGCATCTTGAGGAGCTTTATCAAAAGGCATTAGAAACCAAGAAATGAAATTTGCTTAAGACAATCTGGACTGAATATGGCAAGCATAGATGATTTGTTGAACGAAAGGAAACAGAAGGCCAAAGAGCATGATATTTCTGAAAAGGCAAGAAAGATAGCTGAATTCTTTGGAACACACTATATGACAGACAGCGCATGCTATGAAAGGAAATATCTGAATTATTATTCGTACTGCGAGCAGGGGCGCGTGTTCAAGGATGATAATCTGAAGATAAAAGCATATCATAACACTGAGCAGCAGAAATTTGTTGAGATTTTCATGCGTGAAAAACTTGTGAAATCCTTTTTGTGCTTTAAAATATCTGAGTACCTCTTTGACAAGGTTTACAAGGAGACGGACGGGAATGTAAATATATTCAGAAGAGAGGATGAGTGGCTCGGGCATCTTGATAAGATGTACAAGGCAGCGCTGAAACTTGCGAAAGAGGCGGAAATGGCAGGAAAGAAAGCGCAGCCAGAGCAGAACGAGAGGGAAATCAAAAACAATTTTGGCATAAAATCATAAAAATCCGCTGAGAGCGTCTTACTCCGCACTAAAGCACAAAGAAATCTCGGAGATTTCTTGTGCGCAGAAAACTTGAAAAGTTTTCTTGTGTGCGGAGTTTGACCGGACACTCTCCGATTCGCGGATTTTTAGGATGCAACGAACGCAAAAAAATCTCTAAAGA
>PEXD01000057.1 GCA_002779235.1 Candidatus Woesearchaeota archaeon CG07_land_8_20_14_0_80_44_23
AGCATCCTAAAAATCCGCGATTAAGAGAGCGTCCGGTCAAACTCCGGACTTTAGTCCGGAGTAGGACGCTCTCAGCGGATTTTTATGATAATGATACGGATTGCGGATAATTTCATTTATTTTCTTATTTATGGCTTCCATCTGCTTTTTGTCTTTTTTGGCAAGCCTGAAAAACTCTTTTTCAACGCCTTTCCTCAGCTCATACGAATACATTTATCTCATTCCAAAATGCTTTTTGAAATCCTTTATCCTGACAGTGCCTTCCTTTTGCCTTTTCATCATCTTATTGATGAATTCCGGCCTTAGCTCAGGCTCAAGTATCTCTTCCTGGTACTGCAGGACAACTTGTTCAATTGCCTCTGACTTGTCCTTGAGCCCGAATTTCGCCTTGACAATGTTTAATACTTGGTTTGCTTCTGGAGAGATGTCAATCATTCCCATCACCATATACATCACCTATATATCGTATATATGTAATGTATATATAAAGATTTCTGGATTAGAAATTTTTACCCGCTTTAAATCCTTTTCCCGTACCTGTCCGCATGTCTTGTGTGAATTTCCGGAAAAAGCGGAAAATAAAATGAAAAAATTCAGAAAAGTTGATAAAACGCTGAGTCCAGAGCATTCCCATGGAAAGCCTTAAATATGAAGTAAGATTTGTCTTACCTGGTGATACCATGTTTGACATTGCTGTTACAAGGATGAGCTCCAAGGGGCAGATTGTTATACCTGTTGAGATGAGGGAATGCTTCAAGAAAGGAGAGAAACTAATGATAATAAGGGATGATGAAAGGATTCTCATGGCCAAGGCCAGCTCCCTCTCAACAGAACTCAAGGATGACCTTGAATTTGCAAGAAGAACAGAGGCAGCATTCAAGAGATACAAGAAGGGGGAATTCAATGAGATGCCTTTTGAGGAGTTCATGAAGGAAGCCAAAAAATGGTGAAGATTGCTTTCAGCGCTGATTTTCAGAAAACATTCTCAAAAATCAAAGATTCTTCATTAAAAGAGCGCATCCTTAAGCAGATTTCCAAAATATGCAAAAGCCCAGATTCAGGAAAGCCCATGCGCTTTTCAAGAAAAGGCACAAGGGAGATTTATGTTGCCCCATTCCGGATTTCTTACATTTACTTAAAGGATGAAGGCAAGGTTGTCCTCCTCTCATTCTACCATAAGGATAAGCAATAGTTCTTCGCAAGCTTTAAATACAAACACTGAGAAAGAAAAGAATATGATATCCCAACTCTTTGACGCAAACTCTTTAAGGGAGCAGCTAACTAAACTGACAAACAGCTCTGGCTGGCAGGAAGAGTTCTGCGATGACTATGCCCTGAAGGAGAAATTCATCAGTATGGTGTTTGAGAAATTCCCTCCTGAAATAATCGCAAAGATAGTGAAAGGCGCAGCATCAACAAAGTCAGATGACCTGAATTTCTACGATGTAAAGATTGACACAGCTGATTTATTCAGGTGCCTTGAGAACAGCGCAAGCGTGAAAATCGTTGAGATTCCCGGAATTGAGCCGAAGCCCGACTTTTCATGCAAGTATGTAGCAATACTCTACGAGATGCAGAAGCCGGACTGGCAGGTAATCTATGACAAGAGCGCTCCCTATGAGAAATGCGCGTCTGAAAAATACGGGCTGATATACTCGCTGAAAGAGGGCGCTGAGGACAGGCAAACCTTATTGATATTTGAGTGAGAAATTCTTAAGAAAAGGGTTTGAATAAGAAATATTATGAGCTGCAAATATCCTTCAGGCCATCTCCATTTTAATGCCCAAATCCGCCGCCAGTGCCAAAGCCCCCGCCGCCTCCAAAGCTTCCTCCACTCCCAAAGCTTCCTCCACTCCCAAAGCTCCCTCCGCTCCCGGAACTGCCTGAAGAGCCATGATACCATGAGTCAGACTCGTAGGAATGTCTCTCAAAATATTGATGCTCCTTCATTTCACTAAATATTTGATTTATTGTCAGGCTTCTCAACATGTAAAGCTGGAGCAGTCTGTCAATATCAAAGTCGCCCCTAAAGCGCGATTCTGAGGACTCATAATCATTTCTGGTATAATCTCTCTTGAACTCCCTGAGTCCGTCCAGCTTTGCTCCAATACTGCTCTGCTCTGTCTTTAATGATTTTGCTTCTTGTTTCAATTCTGCAGTTTTCTTATCAGCATTTTCAATCTTTGCCACAAGCTCATCGTCCTCTTTTCTGCTTGTTGAAGAGGCAATATTTTTCAGGAATGAAAGGTCTTTTCCTTCCAGATAATTTTCGAGATTGGCAATTACTTCCCTGTAATATTGGCCCTTGTCATCATCTATTCCCTTTATTTCTTGAATGTATTTTTTATAATCTGAATCTGATTTTTCAATTTCTGACATTATTGACTTTCTCTTCTCTCCGAGAGTTCTGCCTTGCGCAATTGCACTGTCAAGCCCGTGCTTTTTTGCCTTGTCTTTTTCAATGTCGCTTATTTGGGCAACCAGCGCGTCAAGGTCTTCCTGCCTTTTTTTGATTTCTGTTTCAATTGCTTCAGGCATGCTTGTCAGGAAATCATAATTTTTTTTGTTTTCCTCATAATTGATTACTTTTGCAACAAACCTGTCCATGAGGCTGCTGTGCTTAGGGTCATATCCCCTTTTCAAGAGATACATAAAAAATTGACTGCTCTCATAATCGGCAAGTTTCTTTTCAGCCTCTGTTTTGAATGCTTCATACCTCTTTTTATTCTGGGCAAGCACCTCATCTGCCTTATTTGCATTATCTTTCAGCTCGGTATAGCCCTTATCTGCCTTGAGCTCATCTGATATTACGCCTCTTAATTCATTTATCTCCTTCACTTTTTCTTCAAGCGTTTCATCTGTTTCAGTAAATTTTTTCTCAAGAGAGGCTTTATCTTTTCTTGAATCGCTGCTGAGACTTTCAACCTTCTTTCTCCTCTGCTGTTTATCGTTGAATACTTTCTGAACAAGCCCTTGGAATTCAGGAAGAGTGTTTGCTACAGTCTCAGCATTCATCTGTGGAAGATAGAATTTTGCCAATTCAATATAGCTGTTGTTTCTCTCTTTAGAAAAACTTTCAATGCTGTTTTCATTGCTATAGAGTTTTCTGCTAAGTGCCTCATAATGGTCTTCCACTTCATTTATTTTTTCTAAAATCCTGCCGTATACGCTTTTCCCTGAACTCATCCAATTCACCTTGAAAATGATTTTATGCTGTTAATCATGATTCTACCAGTCTGTTATCTCACCTAATTTCTCCAAAGGCTTTCCCTGATAGCGCATTATGATTTCTTCTGTGATAAATCCCCTCTTTTTTATGCTGAAGATGTTGTTGTCAATTATCCCATTATCCTCATTATCTTTTCCAACAGTGTCATAGACTTCCTTGGGCACGCGCTCTCCCCATTCAGTGACTGTTTTTATCTTGCCTGTTTCCTCATTTGTTATGCTCTTAGGAATGTCATTGCCTTTAGACTCTTGGGCATGCAGGAGCAGATAATAATTCTTTATGCTCTTATTGTCAAGCTTATAGCGCCAAACTCCTCCTGTTATTATCAGCTTGTATTCCTGCTTCAATGTCTCGTCCAGCTCAAGCATCTGGTTTACAGTTTCTTCCAGCTTATTTACATCTGAAGTTTTAATGTACTGGCCTGCTTCAGAATACAGGACTTGTCCCCTGTCTTTGGCAAGCTGCTCTATCGCTATCTCTTTTATTGAAGAATATTCTTGTTCAACTTTTATTGTCAATTCTGAGAATGTGTTTATTGATGCTTCCAGGCCAGAGAGTTCATCCTTATGCTTCACTGCTTCGCTTAGCTGCCTTTTTTCAATACTGCTGATTCCATTGTTGTAAGTAAGCTCTGCCTGTTTTGAAAATGTTTCATTCGGCTTGAGATTCCTTATATCAGTTATCAGCTGGTCTAAAGATGTTTTTGTGTTCACAAGCTGCTGCTGGGTTTCAATAATAGCCGATGCCTTGTCCTTGTCTGATTTTGCAGAATCAATATTTAACTGAATGCCGGCAAGTTTTTGCTTTGCCTCAGCATAATTGCTTTGATTGATATCATCAGAAGCAGTTCCGCCTGAGCAGTATTTTTCAAAAAAAGAATCGCTAAGGCTTAATTCATTTCTTGAATTCGTGACAAAAACATTAAGATTGTCCAGTTCATTTTTCGGCAGCTGGGCTACAAATGGAGAAGCCAAAATTATGTCTATATCCTTATCAATTGATTCTTTGCTCATATAGGACTCTTCAACTATATTTTCTACATTTCTTTCTGCTCTCATTCTTCCGGCTTTATCAACTGTTTTTATTACACCCCAGCTTCCGAGTCCTATTGCACCGATGCACAGCGCAGGAACAACATATTTCTTGAAAATTTTGTCTCTGTTCACATATAATTCTGCGATTTTACAGGAGAGATTTTTTTCCGGTTGCTTGAATTTGTAAAGTTCTGAGAAATAGTTTTCAATAGCGGCATCCAGGTGCTCATCACTTAGCTCTACGCCCATCTGCTGGTATGTCTTTCTCAATCTTTCTCTTATGTCTGCTTTTTGTTCATCCACGCTCAACTGTCTCTTTACCTCTTCCTCTTGCTTTTTGAGGGCGTCTGCAACATCCATTATTCTCATGAAGTCTTCAATAGTGGGCTCATTCTTTTTTTCCGCCATGGCAGCCTGGTAATTTTCACTCGCTTTTAAACCTTTCGTTCTTTACCATTACATAGGAGTAAAATAAGAAAGATTTATATAGCAAATATGAATTTCTCATCATCAGTTTTCAATAAATATTGTAAATTTTTGAAAAGGCCGAGAATATTGGAGGCGTAAAAGATGGAAATAGGATTGCAAAAATATCTGGGCAATGCAGTAGAAGTTCTTAACCAATTGAAGATTGTGCCAAAAAAGGATGAAGCCTATGGCTTGGCCTCGCTTCTGGAAGAGGTAAAGGATGTTGATGAGCCAAAGGTGCTTGCAATTGCAAGAGTAGTGCAGTATATGGGCACATTTAATGAATTAGTAAGAGATAATGTTGAAGCAATCAACTTCTCAGACAGATACGGCGATATAACCAGGATGTTTGACTCTATAAGAGATGATTCCAAAGGGCTGGTAGAACAGCTGGAAGACGGAAGGATAGACGGAAAAGAAAAATTGAGAAATTTCTTCATGAGAATAACAAGAGGAACACCTCACAATAGATTCACGAAAATAAGAGATATGTATCTAGACGTTGCTAAAGATACCAAAAACAGCATTGAAAAAGAAAGGAAAATCATGGAAGCATATGTTGACTTCAGGTTTGCAGTGAAAAATGCAGAAATCCTCGCTTATGAGATTATGAATACTGAGCAGGACAATCTTAAGAAAGCAAAAGAAAAGTGGGATGATGCCACAAAGAAAGTTAATTCTTACAAAGGAGAGGACAATGCAGAGCTTTCAAAACTGCAGCTGGAGAGCGACGAGGCAAGACGCGCTTATCAGCTTGAAGATAAGAGATACCAGCTGATAAAGGACGTCAGTGAAAACCTGACTGTAGGCTACAATGTCGGAGAGACGCTTACTGCAAAGTTGAGCCAGACACACGAGGTTAAGAAGCGGCTGTATTCAAAGGCAATAACCTTCTTCACAACAAATGAGCACGTGTTTACTCTTTTGGATGTTATATACACTTCACAGGGAAACCTGCACGAGGCAACACAGACACTTGAGGCAATGCAAAAGGGAGCAAGCAAGGGCATTGAGGATATTGCAGACTTAGGTGTTCAGCTTGAAAAAGAAGCATTGAAAGCAGGATATGGGCCGACAATCAACAAGGATTCTGTGCAGAAGCTTGTTGACGCAATAGTCAACTATCAGATAGAATCAATAGATATCATTGAGAAGCTCAGAAAAGAGAGCACAGAGAATGCAAAAGAGATTGAAATGATTGTCAATGAAGGAAAAAGGAAGTACAAGGAAGC
>PEXD01000012.1 GCA_002779235.1 Candidatus Woesearchaeota archaeon CG07_land_8_20_14_0_80_44_23
AACCATTAGCTATGCACCAGTTCACCCCATTGTTCCAAAGCCTTAGGGGACAATCGGAATAGGTCACTGAACCCTTGCATCCCAGTTCATAGAGGCAGCCGGGATCGCCAAGCTTCTTGGCAAACTTGTTCTCATCGTAGTAGGCTCGCCGCGGGCAGTTTTCATGGATTAGTTGACCATAGAAGGCTTTGGGACGTCTATATTCGTCCAAGTCCTCTGGCTTTGGTAAGCCTGAAAGCAGGATACCTGCCACTGTGCCCACAAACCAATCGGGGTGTGGTGGACAGCCTGGGATGTTTACCAAAAAGGTATTGATGTCTCGAGATTGAAGAACATCTCCCACGCTAAGGCATTGGCTAGGGTTGGGATGAGCAGCAGGGATTCCCCCAAAGGCAGCACAAGTCCCCAAGGCTATAACTACTAGGGCATCCTTGGCTAACTCCTCAACCCGCGATAGCATGGTCACGGGCTCTCCATTCCTCTCCCCCACTACCCCGTGGATGCCGTTCTTGGCTGTGGGAATAGCACCCTCTACAATAAGAATATAATTCCCCTTTTTCTGCTTTGAGGTATCTTCCATAACTTCGATTACTGATGCTCCTGATCCTGCCATCACAGTGGGGTGGAATCTCAAATTTATGTGCTTCCCGGGGAGCACCTCGTCAATTAGTAGATTTTTGATAGAGGGATTTGCAGCATTGAGAACTGAGACCGAGCACCCAGTGCAGGCAGCACATTGTAGCCATATTGCCGGGGACTCCTTCACGTTCGAAACTTTCATAACACTCCTTTCGATTCTGTTGCTTTAGCCCTTGAACTCTTTTAATCGCAGCTAGAGGAGCTGCTAAGTCGTGAAAAACGATGGATAAAATATGCCTTAGCATCTTCCTCATATATTCCAGCCTAGAACAAACTATCCTCGCAGGTTATTTATCATCTCACTAGTCACCCCGAGATTTTAACGCTTTTGCTACTATTTGTAAACTTTCAAGGCTTAAGAAGGCTCTTATTCGGGGACTTTTTGAAAGCTAGCGCCTTCCTTGCCATTTTTATGAAATTGAGCTCACTTTATACAAGCTAAAAGTGTTTATAACATTAAGAAGTTTGAAAGACGGAAGCATTGCGAAGCAACGACTTTATCCGGCTCAACACCTAACTGTGAAAGCTTCCTGATAAGGGTTAGGATTTGGCAGGTGCAAGAGGTGCTTTAGCTGCCTTGCAAAGATGAATGTCGACCAAGTTGTGGCTTAATCATTCTACATGGTAAAATAACAGCTATGGCAGCAGTAGACTAGGAAGTAAGATTGAATGCAAGGCTAAAAGTTCTGTCTATTGTTCCCTCAAGTCCACGGAGGGATCGCATAGTGGTCTAGTGCGGGCGCCTGCTAAGCGCTTACCCCGAGAAATCGGGGTCGTGGGTTCAAATCCCACTCCCTCCGCCAATCGGTAAAGGTTGTTGCTGGCTCACCCGCTACGCGGGCTCCCCTGCCGATTTTGAAGCAGAAATTGAATTTTTTGTCTTTGTTCCGCGAAGCGGACCGCCAGAAGCGGGCTTTTCTTGTGAGTAGTTAAATAATTTGTTAGCATAATCTTATAGATAAAAGTATATCGTAATTTTATACTATCAAAAATTGGATACTATGGCAACAATTGGGGAAAACATAAAAAAGTTAAGAACAAAGCAAGGATTAAGCCAAGATGATTTAGCGCGCAAAGCAGAGCTTAAATATTCTACTCTTGCCAAAATCGAGGGTGGTTTTGTAAAAAAGCCGGGTGTTCAGATGATCGCCAAAATTGCAAAGGCACTCGGTGTTTCAATTGAGGATTTGATAAAATAATTATGAAAGGAAAGAAAAACATCGATGACTTTCAAGATATAAATATGGAGAGCACCTTAAAAATACTAAAATCTGACCAAATTACCGGATTAAAAGAAATAGAGGTTAAAGATCGTCTTAAACAATACGGCTACAATGAGGTTTTGGAAACGAAACCCAATAAGCTGCTTCTATTCCTCTCAAAATTTTGGGGTCTTACTGCCTGGATGCTTGAATTGATAATCATCCTTTCTTGGTTTTTGCATAAAAATTTGGATGCCTATATTGTGGCAGGGCTTCTTGTTTTTAATGCCATAATTGGTTTTATCCAAGAACAAAATGCGGCAAATGCGATAGAAGCGCTGAAGAAAAAATTGCAAGTAAAAGCAAGGGTGTTAAGGGATGCGATTTGGAAAACAATAGACGCAAGAGAACTAGTGCCTGGTGATATTATCCGCATCAGAATTGGGGATTTTGTACCGGCAGATGTGAAAATATTTAAGGGGGAAACTGGAATAGATCAAGCGGCATTAACCGGAGAATCGAATGAGGTCGAAAAAGCACCAAACGAAATTGTTTATTCTGGTTCGATAATTACCAGAGGCGAGGCTAGCGGAATCGTTATTTTAACCGGAATTAATACTTATTTTGGCAAAACGGTTCAATTAGTTCAGATCGCTAGACCTAAATTGCATATCGAAAATATTATTTCTCAAGTCGTTAAATGGCTTTTGGTAATTGTTACGGTTTTATTGCTAATTGCCTTCGCTGTTTCTCTGCTGCAAGGCATAAATCTGCTTGAAATTTTGCCTTTGATGCTGGTTTTGCTGTTGGGCGCCATTCCTGTAGCTTTGCCTGCCATGTTCACAGTCAGTATGGCTTTAGGTTCTCTGGAATTAGTAAAATCTGGAGTTTTAGTAACCCGTTTAAACGCCATTGATGATGCCGGCCGCATGGACATTCTTTGCGTGGATAAGACCGGAACGATAACTATAAATAAAATGGTTATCGCGAAAGTCGTTCCTTTCAAGGGTTTTAACGAAGACGACGTGTTCTTATATGGCTCGTTGGCCTCTCAAGAAGCAAATCATGACCCTATTGATATAGCGTTTATAAATGCTGCAAGAGAGAAAAATCTTCGCTATAGTAATTTTGTCCAAGAAAGTTTTATCCCTTTTGACCCCAAGACTCGCCGAACAGAGGCGGTAGTTAAAAAAAATCATGAGGAATTTAAGATGATGAAAGGTTCGTTCACGGTCTTAGCTGAAATTTGCGGCCTTGACGGCAAAGAAAAAGCTGAAGCGGAAACGAAAATTAATGAATTTGCAAAAAATGGTTACAGAACTTTGGCAGTAGCCAAGGCCAAAATTAAAGAGAGGCCTGAAATTGTTGGATTAGCGGCTTTGCACGATCCGCCAAGACCTGATTCAAAAAAATTAATTGAGGAAATTAGAAAGCTGGGAGTGGAAGTCAAGATGCTGACAGGCGATGCCCTCCCCATTGCCCAGGAAATCGTAAGAGCTGTAGCTATAGGCGGTAAAGTAATTAAGACCCCCGAATGGAAAGAACTAAATGAGTCTAATTCGGTGAAAGCTCTCGAACTGGCAGAGGAAAGCAGCGGATTTGCCGAGATTTATCCGGAAGATAAATATCTTATCGTAAAAGATTTTCAGGCTAAGGGGCATGTTATGGGTATGACCGGCGATGGAGTGAATGATGCCCCAGCATTAAAACAAGCCGAAGTTGGAATTGCCGTAAGTTCCGCAACAGATGTCGCCAAAGGAGCAGCCAGTATTGTATTAACTGACGAGGGCCTAATCGACATTATTGCTCCCATTAAAATTGGAAGAATGATGTTTCAGCGCATAAACGCCTGGATCCTTAACAAAATATCGAGAACCGTTCTAAAAACATGTTTTGTTGTTTTTGCCTTTCTTATTTTGGGTAAGTTTGTTATTTCCGCAACCGCAATGCTAATAATGATTTTTATGACTGATTTTGTAAAAATATCATTATCAACAGATAATGTGAGATGGTCCGAAAAACCTTCTATATGGGATATTAAAGGATTAGTTAGGGTGGCTATAGTGCTAGGTTTAATTATGGTAATAGAAGCATTCGGACTTCTCTCCTTTGGATTACATTATTTCAATTTGGCTCAAACTAAAGGGGCACTCGAAACTTTTAGTTTTGAAATACTCCTCTTTTTTGCTATATTTTCAATATTAGCAGTAAGAGAAAAAGGCCATTTTTGGAACTCCGCACCAAGCAAAACTCTCTTTGCCATTATTTTGGTAGATATGTGTTTCGGAATAGTTCTTTCGACCTTCGGTCTTTTGGGTCTAAAGGCAATCCCCTTGAACATAACATTAATGGTGATTGGATATGCATTCATATTTTCCTTAGTAATCAACGATTTCGTAAAATATATTTTATTGAAGAAATGGCACATAAATTATGGACAAAAAATAAATAACGGGTTTGAAGGGAGTAATTAGTTGGGATTAGAGAAAGAACTTGAAATCGTCCTTTTCGCTTCCGCTTCAAGGTGAGGCGGGCGGAAGGGGAGTTCGGGGGGAATTCCGTCCGCCGAGCCCGTTAATGAAATCGGTTCGGATATTTTCAAACACACACCGCCAGTTGCAAAATTGCCGATCTTGTTCAGATAGATAGGCGGCTTTCGTATAGAAACGAGTTAGACGAAATGCTCGCTCGCCACCTATGAAATCCTTTTAACTATCAAAGACTTATTCGTTCACGATGAAGAATGAAGAGTAAAAACCAAGTATCATTAGAAGAGATTCCAAAACTAGAACCTTCTTACTTCGAATTGCAAGCTTTTATGTGGGGACCACAAAACATATGGGAGGTTTAAAGACCACAAGAGAGCTAATTGAGTTATGCCACATAAACAAGGATAAATACGTCCTGGATGTTGGTTGCGGCGTTGGAGCAACTCCTTGCTACCTGGCAAAAAGGTATGGCTGTAGAGTGGTTGGGGTAGACATTTCTGAAAGGATGATCGATAGGTCAAACGAAAGGGCGAAAAGAGAGGGTGTAGAGAATAGAGTTAAATTTAGGCTAGCAGACGCGCAAAACCTCCCTTTCGAGGACGCTCTTTTCGACGTAGTCATTGGCGAGTCCGTAACCACATTTCTAGAAGATAAACAGAGAGCGGTAAGCGAGTATGTACGAGTGATAAAGCCAGGAGGATACGTCGGGCTTAATGAGGAAACTTGGATAAAGACACCACCTCCAACAGAATTGGTTGAATATGCAACACGCACTTGGGATATTAAAGCGGAAATTCCAACTTCTGATCGTTGGGAAGAATTGTTGGAAGGCTCTGGCTTGAGAGATATAGTAGTGAGAACCTACAAAATCAACGTTCTAGGCGAGTTCAGTCAAATCAGGCGGTATAGTTTTAAAGATCTTTTAAGAATGCTGTATAGAACACTGTCCCTGTACAGAAGTTCAGCTTTTAGGAGGTACATGAAAGAAAGGCTGCCTACTCCTAAGAACCTTTTCGAATATTTAAGATACGGAATATACGTTGGCAGGAAATAAAAGTGGCAGCTTGCTCGCACTCAAATTTCTTAACGAAACTTGGTTTTAACAGACTCGTGTAACAGCGGGTATATGGCTACACTTCGCTCCGCCCAAATTGCCCTTACGGACAACTTCATATACCCGCGAAACGTTATGAAAAATAGAAAAGTAATTTGCCGTCGAAGAAAAACTTGAAATCGTTAGAAACGGCAGGTCAAAAGGCAGCTGGAGCGGGGAGATTTTCAGTCGCTGCCCTCAAAAGCAGTTCGGTTTTTTGAAAGCGCTCCGCTTTTTAGCGCTATTCAATACTGTTTAATCGCTTCTTCAGGTAATCAATCATCTTCACTGGCATAGGGTCAGTCTGATTGAGCATGGCTAAATAGTAACTTGTCCAGTCGCCAAGGAATACCAGGCTCATCATCTGAGTTAAGTTATTTTCACCCTGGCTATCGATAATTTCATGCGCTACCTTAGCCTTCCCTAGGATTTCGCTGGTTATTTGGTAGCGAGCCAGAATTCTGGGATGGAGGGAGGGGCAACGGAGCATAAC
>PEXD01000020.1 GCA_002779235.1 Candidatus Woesearchaeota archaeon CG07_land_8_20_14_0_80_44_23
TTTTGCTGTCTCAATAATTCGTTCCTTTCTTCCTGCGGAAAAAATCCGTAATATCTTATCCCGAAAAAATAAGCTTCTCGGGCACTTCCTCGCCGGAACTTTCGGCATTATTACCCCTTTTTGTTCTTGCAGCGCCGTGCCTTTGTTTTTGGGATTTGTTGAAGCGGGCGTTCCTTTGGGGATAACTTTTTCTTTTTTGATTGCCTCGCCAATGATAAATGAAGTCGCCCTCGTTATGCTTTTGGGAATGTTCGGGCTGAAAATTGCCTTTATTTACATCATTAGCGGGCTGGTTATCGCGATTTTTTCCGGCATTATCATCGGAAAATTGAAAGTTGAAAATTTGGTGGAAAGTTTTGTTTTTAACAATAAAATCAAAAATTCCGGAAACAAAAATAAAATGAACTGGAAAGAAAGAACGCGATACGCCCAAAATTATACTTGGGGAATTATCAAGAAAGTTTGGCTCTATATTTTAATCGGGATTGGTTTGGGCGCGGAGATACACGGTTATGTTCCGGCTGATTTTTTGGCGCAATACGCCAGCGCCGACAAATGGTATGCCGTGCCACTGGCAACCCTTGTCGGTATTCCGCTTTACTCCAACGCCGCCGGAGTTATCCCGATTGTGAACGCGCTTTTTGAAAAAGGGGTCGCGCTCGGCACGGTTTTGGCTTTCATGATGGCGGTAACGGCCCTATCGCTTCCCGAATTTTTGATTTTGAAAAAAGTGATGAAAACAAAACTGATTTTAATTTTCGCTTCTATCGTCGGCGTAGGAATAATTTTTACAGGCTATCTTTTTAATTTAATTTTGAAATAAAAATTATGCAAAAGAAAATTATCATTTTAATTATCGGGGTTACTATTATCGGAGTAATATTTTTAGTTTTAAGAAACAGCAACGAGCCGACAGAAACGCAAAGTGCCAATAATCAAACAGAAAAGAGCCAGGAGGAATTGCCGATGTCCACGGCAAAAATATCGGCTGAAAAAATTGAAGTTGTCCATTTTCACGGAACGCATCAATGCTGGTCTTGCATTACGGTCGGCGAATACGCGTTAAAAACAATCAAAGAAAAATTTCCGGAAGAACATAAAAACGGTGTGATTGTTTATAAAGATATAAACGGCGAATTGCCGGAAAACAAGGATATCGTTGCGAAATATCAAGCCAGCGGATCATCGCTTTTTGTAAATGCGATTATAGAAGGAAAAGATAATATTGAAGAAGATGTTACCGTCTGGCGGCTGGTTTCCAATGAAAGCCAATTTATCAGTTATTTTCAAAATAAACTCAACAAACTTTTAGGAAAATAATGATGGATTTTATAAATTTATTAATCGACAATTACAATATCCCCCTTTTAACCGCTTTTCTTTTAGGCGTGCTTACTTCAATCAGCCCTTGCCCTCTGGCCACTAACATCACCGCCATTGCTTATATTTCCAAAGAAATCAAAACCGCTAAACATACCTTGCTTAACGGGATTTTTTACACGCTTGGACGCGGAGCCAGTTATACCCTTTTAGCCACTTTGATTTATTTCGGCTTGTCCGCTTTTCAAGTTTCCAGCATTTTTCAGGGCTGGGGCGATAAAATTTTGGGTCCGGTTTTGATTATCATCGGTTTGCTAATGTTTGGCGTAATCAAGATCAATTTTGGCAAGGGCGGAGAAAGAATTGAAAAAATAAAAATCTGGCTGGCACAAAAAGCCTGCCGGCCGGCGAGGCAGGGATTTATCGGTTCTTTCCTTTTAGGTATGCTTTTTGCTTTGGCGTTTTGTCCTTATAGCGGAGTTTTATTCTTTGGCGCGCTTATTCCTTTAGTTTTAAAATCCGCCGAGGGTTTAAT
This sequence comes from Candidatus Woesearchaeota archaeon CG07_land_8_20_14_0_80_44_23, assembly GCA_002779235.1. Classification (GTDB taxonomy): domain Archaea; phylum Nanobdellota; class Nanobdellia; order Woesearchaeales; family 0-14-0-80-44-23; genus 0-14-0-80-44-23. Next base: position 1,856 of record PEXD01000020.1, read on the forward strand.
CTTGCCGCCGATTTTCGCTCTGGGCACGGGATTGCCAGTGATTATATTTTCTTTCATCATCGCTTTCGCGGTTCAAAAAATTGGTCAGGTTTTTCAAATCATGCAAAAAATTGAAAAAATAATGCGTTACTGCGTGGCGACAATTTTTGTCGGAATAGGAATTTACTATTTACAATTTTTGATTAAATATTTTATTGTCAAAAGTTGTTTTTATTTCTATGGATAACTTTACTTTTTCCCGCCTGCAACGCTATGCTCGCCCGAAGATGCTGCGCCCGCCAGCATTGCTAAGCGAAGCTCTGCGGACTGGTCGCTGCGAGCGGGCGTAGCATCGCGGGCAGGCCAATCTCCCGATTAAATATTACAATCGCCCTGTTAAACGCAACAAATCCCTTATTTTTTAACTTCAAATTTCCTCTGGCGTAAAGTTTTTTTCTTCCCGCTTTTTAATTGTTTCTGCTCCTGCATTCTCTTAAAGCTTAGTTTGCTGATTACCGGCTTGCCCGTCTTGGATTCAATTTGTTTTCTGGCATTGCCAGCAATGCTTCCGCCTTCGCGCGCCACTTGCCTGTTTTCCGGAAAAGTTTTCGGTTCGTGCTTTTTGGAAATTTCCGTCGTCGCTGTTTCCGCCAGCATATTTAACACTAACTCCAAATTAGTCATATTGTCCCGCAAGTTTTCTTTTTTCAGGTCTTTATGTTTTTTATAGTCTTTGGTTTTTAATCCTGCCCAAGCAAAAGAAATGTCGTCCGTTAAAATCGCGAATTTATCATTTGTTTCTACACCTCGTTCATTCCACTCATTGGTCAAGTCTTTTCTGATTTCAATGCTTTTCAAGCGCAAATCAACCCAATTTTTGGAATAACCTTTTTTGAGATATGTCCCGAGCGCTCTTTGAATGGCTTTTTCCGGATCTTCGGTTTCTTCAATTCTTTCATAACCCACGCGCGCCAGCCAAAGTTTGAATAGTTCGGCATTTGGCGATGGCACGGATTGAATAAGACGCAACATCACTTCCGTGTCAGCGGCATCAGAAAGATAATATTTACCATCTTTGGCCATAAATTTCAGTTTGTGACATTTTGTCACGACCTCACTTCCTTCTTCTTTCAATCTTTGCTTTAGTTTTCGCCAATATGCACCCGCATCAGTACTGCCCGTCAAAACTCGCGTCACATCTACAATGGAGAAATACCACAATTCTTTTTCCTCATCCCAGTGGCGGCGGATTTCATTTCCTTTAAAAATTGCAATTGCTTTAGACATGGATTTGTTTTAGTGATTATAGTGATATTATATCGCTATTTGTCAATCCTCTCTAATTTTTTCTATGGATAACTTTACTTTTTACCGCCCGCAACGCTATGCTCGCCCGAAGATACTGCGCCCGCCAGCATTGCTAAGCGAAGCTCTGCGGACTGGTCGCTGCGAGCGGGCGTAGCATCGCGGGCAGGCCAATCTCCCAATTAAATATTACATCGCCCTGTTAAACGCAACAAATCCAATGGGGCAAGCTTTCTGCTTATTTCTTTGCGCGATAATCCCTAATTACCAACCCTCCCTGGATTCTTTTGACCACCACCCTTTGTTTCTCTTGCCAGCCCAAAGAATCCACCATTTCTTTCGGAAGCGTGAGGCCGATGGATTTGCCGCCGCCGGAGCGGGTCAGTTTTCTTATATTATTTTCGCTTAATTTTCTTCTGGCCATATTGTTTTTATTACTGAATTAAACACTGAATTTCACTACATCCCTGCTGCATGGCTTTTATTAATTCTTTCTTTACTATTTTAACAAATCATCCAATTCACAGGACAACAGGGCTGATTTATTGAGCACGATTTGCTCTTTCGGATTCAAGTTATCGGATGTCATTCTGATAACCTTAGTGATAATGCCATCTCCAAGCATAATATGGTTCGTTTTCTTGAAGTATTTCTTATTTTTTTCGTTAAGCAATGCGGCGTGCTTTTTCAACTTCTCCTGATTTGCCGGCCGTGAACTCCAACCATTCGCGGAAAATTCAATTTTATCTTCAATTTCTTGGTCAATTTTAATATTTAAATCAATGTCGTCAATCCAATAATCACTGATAACATAAGTTATTTTTGCAAAATCTTCTTCTTTGGTTTCGTATAAATAAACAAAATAGAAATTGTCAGTTTTAAAGTCCTGATGAATCATCACGCGGTCTAGTCTTTTAATAGTAAGAATTTTATATCCATCCAAAAGCTTCAAATAGCTCTCTCTCCAATTTTTGAGCCAATTTTCAATATAGCCAATATTTACAAACAACGGTATTAAATCCTGCTTAAGATTCTCATCGCTCGCTTTATTCATCTGAAGCGTCAGTTTATCAAAAAGCGCGCGCGGATCTTTCATATTGATGCCTTTAGCAACAAGATAATCGAAATCCGGTACCGCTTTTTTACCCATATACCAGAGAAGGTCATAAATGTCGCGTCCTTTTTCTTCATAGACAACCGCGCCCACACCTCTGGTTCCGCGCAAAAAAATCGCGGCGAGCTTGCTGGCCATAAGCGCCGACATGTTATATGTCAGAATAACAAAAGAAAGTTGATCGCGATTTATCGGTCGCCGTTCGCTAACGGTTTTTGGAGCGACAAAATGATTCAGATCAATTTTTACATGAATCTGATTTGACGAATTTCCAAGACTTAATTCATTGCCAACATGAAATTTTAAAAGTAATCCTCTGCCGCTAGTAATTTTTATCGTAAGAAAATCAGCATCGGCGCCGTAGGTGTTAACGAAGTAATCCTCAACTTCTTTTTTTAGTTCTTCCAAAAACTTCTCCGTTACCGCATGGGAAACTTCAAAATCCAAATCAACGGACATGCGATTGAGTCCATGAATTATGCGAAGCGCGCTGCCGCCATACATAATCCATTTGCTATATTCCGAATGATGATAAATGAAATTCAGCACATAAAACTGGAGCTCTTCTTTGAGAACGTTGCGACGAGTTTCAGCATCAATTCCTTCATAAGCGGAAAGATCTTCAAGTTTTCTTTTCAAAACCGTGGTTATCTGTTCACTCATATAATTTTTTAATCATTAAATAAAATTTTTCCTGTTCTATCTTATCCATTTCGTCAAAGTCTATCCTCAACTCTTCTACAAGCCCCTTAATCATCTCCAATTTTACACCTCTGAACTGATGCGTTCTGAAATATAGCAAATCAAACAACGCTTTGGATGGTGAAGCAATATAAAAATCAAACTCGCCTGCCGGCGAGGCAGGTTTTCCTTTAGTCAAGTAAAAATCTGAAAATAAATCTTTTTTAATTGACTGATAAACAAAATTGCCAGCCTTTGTCTGATAGTCTCTCGTAACCTTCGGAGTAACTGAAGTGATGGAATGAATAGCTTCAGTCGCCAGGTTATAATATTGAAGAGCTGCCCATGAACTCACGTAGGAGGGCGTCCGAATAATATTGGCAAGATAGAACGAATATGAAATATCCCTCTTGTTTTTTTCAAAAAAATCACCGGATACATATAAACCTCTTTTCAATGGAATAATTTCTTTGAACCTCAAAAATCGGCTAATGTAAGTATTAACCGTTGAGCCCTTGAGCCTCAACTGTTCTCCTAACTGATAAACGGTATTTTTGCTGAAGTGGGGCAAGGATTTTAGCTGTTCTAAAAGATTTTTTTTACTTTTCATAAATATGACACTAATGTATCCTATTTGAAAAGTGGTGTCAAGTGGCCATTATTTTCGCTTTGTTTTCTTCTGGCCATGGTTTTTAACTCTTTTAAATAAATTACTGAACTAATTCCTGAATTTCAGTCAGAGGCGGGCGCGCCGGGCAACTAAATGCCCCTCGATTTTTAAAATGTCTAACTTGGTCGCAATTACTGAACGAAGCTCGAACCTTTTTTGAACGAAACTCTGACTGATTGCCGCGCTTCGCGCG
>PEXD01000002.1 GCA_002779235.1 Candidatus Woesearchaeota archaeon CG07_land_8_20_14_0_80_44_23
AATGCCCTATCCTTGCCTTTGCCATGACAGGAATGCTTACTGCTTCCATAATCTTTTTTATCTTATCTGGCTGCGCCATCCTTGCGACTCCGCCCTCCTTTCTGATGTCAGCAGGAACCCTCTCAAGCGCCATCACAGCCACTGCTCCTGCTTCCTCGGCTATCTTCGCCTGCTCAGCGTTCGTCACATCCATTATGACCCCGCCTTTCAGCATGCTCATGAATCCTCTCTTGACTTTTACAGTGCCCTTTTCCATTTTTATCCCTCCCACAAAGAACGGTTTTTCCCTTTCTTCTCCTACAGAGCATATGTTTTCCGTCTTTAAACAACAAAATTCCACATGTCTTTGATAAATGTGTTGGATAATTATATAAACTTAGTGTGGAATTTTGTGTGCTCAAAAACCACAAGTTGTTTTTTCCAACTCAACATTTAGGCTACCCTTATTTAACTGTGGTTTTTGACAAGTTTTTTCCAAAAGCTTTAAAAGCAAGATGTGTGCTACCTGTCTTTCTCGATATATCGTTTCGATATATACATATTCAAAATGAAAAAAGGGAAAATTTCTGATAAAGGCGGAAAAGGGGAAGACAGCCTAGTTAATGTAGTTGTGAAGAGCCGACTTGCAATAATAGTTCTTTCTGAAATTTCTGACGGCGAAAGGAGCGGATACGAAATAATGAAAGCGATAGAAAAAAAGACAGGAGGCTGGAAGCCGTCTGCCGGCTCAATGTATCCCCTCTTGAAGTTTCTTTTGTCAGATGGGCTTGTGAATGTAAGGAAAGATAATTTTGGAAGGAAAATAAAATACTACTCAATAACTGCGAAAGGCAAAAAGATACTCTATGCTGTGCACCAGGCCATGCACCTGAAGGACTATTTCATGAAAAGCACATTGAACAGCTTGAACATCCTCAAGTGCATAGAAAAGGACCCCAAAAAGCGGATGGAGCAGGCAGCAAAGATACTTTCATCTATTAATGAGGAGCACATGCTCCGCCCTGAATTCAATAATCAGATTACGAGAATAAACCTTTTGTTTATAAAAATAATGTCAAAAAAAACACTTAGCAAAAAAAAGAAGAATGAGCTTAAGGAGCTCATAAATTCAGCAGAGAAAAAACTTTTAAGAATTGCAAAATAAGAGCGGGATGTTCAATGGCAAAGCCGGTAATCGAGCTTAGGGATGTCTGGAAGACATACAAAATGGGCGATACTAATATTGATGCCCTGCGGGGAATGAGCCTGAAGATATATGAAGGCGAGTTCGTGGCGATAATGGGACCATCCGGCTCTGGAAAATCAACTACAATGAACATGATAGGATGCCTTGACGTTCCCACTAAAGGGCACATCTTCCTTGACAGCCAGGATGTTTCGCACATGACAGAATCCACGCTTGCGAGGATAAGGGGCAGGAAGGTAGGGTTCATATTCCAGCAGTTCAACCTGATTTCAGCATTCAATGCAAAGGAGAATGTGATGCTCCCAATGATGTTCCAGGACATTCCCAGAGAGGAGCAGAGCGAAAAGGCAGAAGCGCTTCTGGAGATGGTGGGCATGCTCAAGAGGATGGCCCACAAGCCCTCGGAGCTTTCAGGGGGAGAGCAGCAGAGGATTGCAATAGCGCGGGCCCTCGCAAATGACCCGCAGATGATACTCGCCGACGAGCCGACAGGCAACCTTGACTCAAAGACAGGTAACGAGATACTGGCGTTGATAAAAAAGCTGAATGAGGTGGATGGAAAAACGATAGTGCTCGTCACCCACGACAAGGGGCTTGCACAGAAATATGCAAAGAGGATAGTTCAGATAAAGGATGGGCAGATAATCTAGGATTTTTGAAACAATAGCAGCAGGTGATAAAAAATGGAAAATAAGAATATTCGAATATGCGCAGCATGGATTGCGCTTATGGCAATAATAGTCATGATTTCATCAGCAGGGGCATCTGCCCAGGTGCTCCCTGGAACAGCGATAAGGGTTAATATGATAAACCAGGAGCCGGACCCAGTGGATGCAGGGCAGTATGTTACAGTGAAGTTCAGGGTTGAGAACATAGGAATAGATATGGCAAAGAATGTGGTTTTCCAGCTCATGCCGGATTTCCCATTCTCCCTTGACCCAGGAACAAACGCAACTAAATCTGTGGGAAGCCTTGTGGGGGTTCAGGATGCAAACAACGCAGTAACCCTTGAATACAGGATAAAGGTTGACCAGCAGGCGCTTTCAGGAAGCACTAACCTGAAGCTGAGATACAACATCGACAGCTCAGGATGGGTAGAGCTTCCGGCATTTCAGGTGAGAGTGAGAAGGTATTTCCTCGGGCTCTCAATTGACTCCATTGCAACATCACAGGAATATTTTGAGCCGGGCAGGCAGAATGATGTTACAATAAGCGTCAAGAACATGGCGGATTCGCCAATGAGAAGCGTCTCAGTCAGCCTGTCCCTTGAAGGAACGACTCCATTTGCGCCAATCGGCTCAGGGACAGAAAAGAGGGCATACTCAATACAGCCAGGCCAAACCCAGAATTTCACATTTCAGCTGCTAACTTCTCCGGATACTATACTTGGGCTCTACAAGATTTCGATAGCAATAGAATACATAGATGAGGCAAACAACAACCACACCATATCAGACATCCTGGGAATAGTTGTCAATGCAAAGCCCGAAATAAGCGTGAGGATTGACTCATCTGCAATCAAAAGCGCGGGCTCAAGCGGAAAGATTACTTTGAAGTTGGTCAACTTAGGCATAGGGGATGTGAGATTCCTGAACCTGAAATTCTCTGACACTCCTGACTTAACCATTGTCTCGGGAAATGAACAATACATCGGCCAGCTCTCCTCTGACGATTATGACACAGCAGACATAAACGCATATGTTGCAAGGGCAAATGAAGGCATTGTTGAGATACCTGTTACCCTTGACTACTCTGACGCGATGGGCAATTCCTACGAGCAGAATGAAAGTGTTGTGCTGAGAATTTACTCGGCAGCAGAGCAGAGAAGGCTCGGAATCAGTTCAGGGAAAAGCCCCCTTTGGATTTTGCTGATAGTAATAATAATTGCTGTAGGAATTGTTTTCTACAGAAAAAGGAAAAGGCGCAGTCCGAAGAGGCAGTGAGAGCTGCTGCTTCTCTTTTTAAAAATTCTGAGGAGGAATCTTGAAAAGCGAATATTTCTCTTTTGCTTTGAGAAGCATAAGAAGGAGAAGAGTAAGGTCATGGCTGACCATGATAGGAATATTCATAGGAATCGCCTCTGTTGTATCGCTCATAGCGCTGGGGCAAGGAGTAAGGCAGGCTGTGATAGGGCAGTTTGATGCCATGGGCAAGGACAAGATATTAATAAGCCCGGGCTCCCAGCTGCTTTCCTCCTTTACAAGCAGCTCATACTTCACTGACAGGGAGCTCTCGATAATTCAGAGGACGGGCGGCGTGAAGCAGGCAGCAGGCCTAATATACATGACTTCTTCTGTGAAGCACGGCAATGAGGTGAAATACACCACTGTGACGGGGCTCCCGACAGAAAAGAATGATATTGATTTCTTCAAGACAATGCAGAACATACAAATCCAGCAGGGCAGGTATCTCCAGCCAGGTGACACCAACAAAGCGAATGTAGGGAGCATGTTCGCGAATCCCAAGGACTTCTTCCAAAAGCCGGTAAGGATAGGCGATAAGATAGAAATAAATGGCAGGGAGTTTGAGGTTGTGGGCATAATGGCTCCGATAGGCAATCCGAGTGATGACACCAGCATTGCAATCCCGCTTGACGAGGCAAGATCTCTCTTTGGAAGAAAGGACCAGCTTGACATGATAATTGCGCAGGCAAATGATGCCGAAGAAGTGGACTCTGTTGCCTCAGCAATAAAGAGGAACCTCAGAAAATACCGCGGACTGCAGGAGGGAAAAGAGGACTTCTCTGTGGATACTTCTAAGCAGCTTATGGACAGCTTCAATGTGATACTCAACGCAGTGCAGTTCGTAATCCTCGGGATTGCCGCAATATCACTTATAGTCGGCGGAATCGGGATAATGAACACCATGTATACCTCTGTTCTTGAGAGGACAAAAGACATTGGGATAATGAAGGCAGTCGGGGCAAAGAACTCTGACATACTGCTGATATTCCTCATGGAGGCAGGGCTGCTCGGGCTTGCAGGAGGGGCAATAGGGCTCGGGCTTGGAGTGCTGCTGGCAAAGCTTGTTGAAAATGTTGCAGTCGTTGCAATGAAAACAACCCTTCTCAAGCCGCAGTTTTCGCTCCTGCTCATAATCGGCTCCCTCCTTTTTTCATTTTTTGTAGGTGTAATTTCAGGGTTATTCCCTGCAAGGCAGGCCGCAAAAATGAAGGCCGCGGAAAGCATACAGTTCAGGCTGTAAAAATGATAGGCGAGATATTCAGGATAGTTTGGAACTACATCCGAAAAAGGAGGACGAGAAGCCTGCTTACAATCATAGGCATACTCATAGGCATAAGCGCAGTAGTGACCCTTATAGCCCTCGGGCAGGGGCTTACAAACGCAGTTGACTACCAGTTCTCAAAGCTGGGCTCGAACAGGATTACAATAAGCCCCGCAGGAAGCACGGGAATGCCAATGTCAAAGACAACAGCGCAGCTCACTGAAAAGGATGCGGATACAGTAAAAAAGGTCAGCGGCGTGGAATTCGCCATGGGGCTTTATGTGTCAAGCAAGCCAGTTTCCTTTGGGAATGAGGTGAAGCAAATACCCATTGGGGGAATGGATGTCAATGTTGAAACTCTGAAGTATGCAGGGCAGACAGGGCTCTATGAAATAGAAAAAGGAAGGAACTTCAAGCCAGGGGACAAATATAAGATAGTAATCGGCTCAAAAGTTGCCACCGACGCTTTCTCAAGAAGGATAAAAGTCGGTGACATGCTGACAATAAACAACACTCAGTTCCAGGTAATTGGAATACAGAAGTCAGGCGGCACTGGAATAATGGATATAATAATAAGGATGCCCAAGGATGCCCTGAGAGAGCTGGATGGCAAGACAGACCAGGTCTCAATGATAAATGCCATAGTGAAGGAGGGCGCAGACATTGTCAAGACCTCTGACAGGATAGAGGAAGCTCTTAGAAATGAGAGGAACGAAAAGAAAGGGGAAGAAAGCTTCACTGTGCAGACAACAAGGAGTTTAATAAACTCCTTTCTCAGCATAATCGCAGTCATACAGGGGTTGCTTGTCGGAATAGCAGGCATATCCCTTCTTGTGGGCGCAGTAGGGATAATGAACACCATGTATACATCTGTCCTTGAGAGGACAAGGGACATAGGAGTGATGAAATCAATCGGCGCAAAGAACCATGACATACTTCTCATATTCATAATTGAGGCAGGGCTTCTCGGGCTTATAGGAGGAGCAATCGGAGTGCTGTTCGGAGCCATAGCAAGCACGCTAATCTCTGCAGTTGCATCATACTACCTCAAAGCAGACATCCTGAGAATCTCAATAAGCCCTTTTCTGATATTCGGGCCGCTTCTATTCTCCTTTGTAATAGGTGCTCTCTCCGGGCTTTTCCCTGCAGTTCAGGCATCCAAGATGAAACCAGTGGATTCTCTGAGATACGAATAAATGTGGAAACTATAGAAAGTTTTATATAAACCAATATACACTTTTCCTCTGAATATTGTTTGGGCATTTATTATCAAAAATAATATGCAAAAGAGGTGAGCCATTTGCTTTTAAACAGGAAAGCTGAAAAAGAGCTTCAGATGATTTTCGGACTGTTTGTCCTTTTGATAATTTCACTTGTTGTGTTAAGTTTGTTCTTCAAGTTCACTGAGAAGAG
>PEXD01000030.1 GCA_002779235.1 Candidatus Woesearchaeota archaeon CG07_land_8_20_14_0_80_44_23
CCAGCCAGCTCAACCCCCGCCCAAGCCCTGATGATGAGATTGCCATTCTGAAGTCAGAGGAAGGAAAATAATTCTTTATTTTTCTCTCATTCACACATAATATCATAAAAATCCGCTGAGAGCGTCCTACTCCGCACTAAAGCACAAAGAAATCTCGGAGATTTCTTGTGCGCAGAAAACTTGAAAAATTTTCTTGCGTGCGGAGTTTGACCGGACGCTCTCTTAATCGCGGATTTTTAGGATGTAAAGAAAACCTTGAGGTTTTCTTGCACAAGAAATGTAAAACATTTCTTTGTGCTAAAAGCGGCAGTATCTCCAATCTAAAGATTGGAGTTTTGCCGCTTTTCTGCATAAAAATTTATAAACTTCAGAGTAGTCAATGCTATTATGAAAAAGGCAGTTTATGTAGGAAGTTTTGACCCTGTTACAAAAGGGCACTTATGGATTATTAAAGAAGGCTCAAGATTATTTGATGAACTGGTTGTGGCAGTGGGAACAAACCCAGATAAGGAATATACTTTCTCTCTTGAGGAAAGAGTATACATGCTGCAGACAGCAACAAGAGACATTTCTGATGTAAGAGTGGATTTTTTTAAAAATCAATTCCTTGTCGATTATGCCAGCTCAATCGGTGCACACTACATCCTAAAAGGCATTAGAAATGAGGCAGATTATAAATCTGAAAGGACTTTAGAAAATGTTAATAAGGATTTGAATCCAAATATTTCAACAGTTTTTTTGATGTCTCCGAAGGAATATGCTGAGATAAGCTCAAGCTTTATCAAAGGGCTCGTCGGCCTCGTAGGATGGGAGGATGTAATTGATAGGTATGTGCCAAACGCCGTTTACAATAAATTTCTCCAAAAATTCAACGGCATGGAATCAAAATGGAATTTGCTATGCCAAAATATTTCTGCGCAGGGAAATTGTGAAGAGATATATAAAAAATTAGTAACATTATATTCTGAACCAAACCGCTCATATCACAATCTCGCGCACATTGCGCATTCTCTCCGCGAATTTCAGGGTGTGAAATTATTGGCTGAACATCCTGAAGAATTAGAAATGGTGATATGGTTCCATGATGCAGTTTATGACACCCGCGCAAAAGACAATGAGAAGAAAAGTGCGGAGCTAGCCGCCATCTGTCTTAAAGAAATGGGAATGCGCAATTCTTTCATCAACAATGTGGCCAAAATGATTTTAGCTACTGCGCACAAAAAAGTTCCTGAAAGCAGGGATGCGCGTTTCTTATTGGACATAGACATCTCAAATTTTGGCCAAAGCTATGGACAATTTATTGAGCATAACGAAGAGGTGCGAGAGGAATACTCTTGGGTAGGGGATAACCAATTCAAAGAAGAAAGAAAAAGGATTATTCAAAATTTCATTGACAGACCCCATATTTACTCCTCCAATTTCTTCAGGGAAAAATATGAATGTCAGGCAAGGCAAAATCTGACGGCATACCTTAAATCATTAGATGAATGACCAATTAACTTTTTTCTGAAATGCCCTTTAGAGCCATCATCTTGTAGCAGAGCTTTGCAAGCGCGAACGCCTCTGCATTGAAGCCCTCTGGCTTTTCCGACGGCGCAAACTCAACTACGTCTGCGCCAATTACATTCTTTTTCCTGAAGATTTCTAAAAGAATCCCGATTATTTTATCCCAGAAAAAGCCGCCCGGCTCAGGGGTTCCGGTGTTTCTTATGAAAGAAGGGTCGAATGCATCCGCATCTATTGATATGTAGACATTCCCGGAAAGATTTGAAAGCTTCTCTGAAAGCAGTTTTTTTGAAAAATCATATTTTCTTATCGCAGAAACATTCTTGTTTGATTTCATGAAATCCTTTTCGTCAACATCCTGCGACCTGAGCCCTATAATCAGGCATTTGTGCCTTTCAAGCACCCTTCTTGTAGTGCAGGCATGGTTGAATCGCGAGCCATTCCATGACTCTCGCAGGTCAGAGTGCGCATCAATGGAGATAAATGAGAAATTACTGAATATCTTTTCCATTGCCCTTGTTGATGCAATTGTAATTGAATGGTCTCCCCCAAGAAAGATTGGAAACTTTGCTGCTGAAACATGTTTTTTTAGCTTTGCTTCAATAATTTTTACAGCATCTTCTTCTTTTATTTTTCCGGGAACAATTTCACTTTGCGTTTCTATTCCCAAGAGAAAAGGCTCAACTTCAAACTGCTCGTCATAATACTCCAAATTTTCAGATGCAGAGATGATTGCAGAAGGCCCATTCTTCGCGCCGTGCATCCAGCTCTCATTCCCCTCATATACAATCGGGATTATCGAGAACTTTGATTTCTTGCCTGAATATTCCTTCGGAATAGCCATAAAATTTTTCATTTCTCCACCATTTAATCAACAATAACTGTTGGTATTTTTTTCAAGCCGTCAAAGTCAGACGCGAAGTTGTACGCCCCCGCGTTCACAAACACAATCTTATCTCCCGCTTTGGGATTCTTAAGATAAACATTATACCTGAATATGTCAATTGAGTCAGGAGTGCATCCCTTTATCACATAGGATTTTCCTTTTCTTTCATCTGTCTCTCCTTTTACGATCAGCCGTATGTTCATGACAAAGGTGTCCATGGCGCAATTGTAGACCGAGCAGTCAATTATTATGTTATTTTCAGAGACGCTTTTTATTCTTGCCTCGAGCTCAACTGCAGGCGCTGCAATGAATCTTCCCGGCTCGATAATCACATTTATCCCTTTCCCGTTCAGCCAGTTCTTGAGCTGCCTGAGCTTTCTTAAAATGCTCTTCATTTCCGGCTTTGAATTGTTGTATGCTGAAGGCAGCCCGCCGCCGATGTTTATGATTGAGATTGACTTCAGAGTTTCTTCTGTCAGCGAGTCCTCAAGCTCCTCCCTTATTGACCACTCGCTTGTGTTCTGCGTCTTCCTGTGAAAGTGTATTCCGAGTTTTTCTATTGAGGCATTGCCTGCCAGAGTTTTAATGTTGCGGTTTATCTCGTCTGCAGTCATTCCGAATACAAAGTGCTTTCCAGTATAGATTGTGTTTTCATTCATCCTCATCCTCAGAAGAATCCATGCTTTTTTCCCGCTCTTTCCTAAGAATGAGACAAGCTCGTCAAGGTCCCTCTGGTTGTCCGTCACAAACTTGTCTATTCCAAGGGCAAACAGCTTTTTTATCTCTGTGGAATTCCAGGCCTGGGGAAAGAACAATATCCTTTTTTTGTCCTTCACAAAAGGCAGGTATGAGAAGGAGGACATGCTGATGTAGCAGTCGGTCTCCCTTTCAAGAATTTTTCCGACCTCAGGATTTGTCTTGAAGCTGTATGAGATAGCGTCAGCAATGCTGCTCACAAGTTTGTACTGGCTGAGTGCCTTTTTCCTGCTCAGTATGAACCTTGCCATACTCTCACCCTTCTATCATTTTCTGAGGCAGCCCTCTTTCTTCAGCTCCTCAAGCGCCTTTGCCATCACGAGTGGAAAAGTTATTGTGACATCGCCTATCACAGTAACTGCATCTGCATCATCCTTTATCTTTCCCCAGCTCTTTGCCTCGTCTGTAGTTGCGCCGCTCATGCTCCCGCTTGAGGCGCTTGCTGTTGTCATGTAGACAGCATAGTCCATGCCGCCGTTTATCAGGGTTGAAAGTATCGCATAGTGCTTTGAAACCCCGCCTCCGAGGCAGATTATCCCTTTCCTGTCATCCTGGCTTGTGAACACCACAATGTCCTTGAAGTCCCTCACTGAATCTATTATGAAGTCAGGATGCTTCTCCTGAAACATGAATAGGTGAAAGCCCAGTGCGCCGTCTGTCACTGCGGGGCAGAAGACAGGCACATTATGCCTTGCCGCCTGGTAGAGTATTGAGTCCTTGTCCCTGAGCATAAGCCCTATCTCACGAAAAAATTCAGCTGTTGTGAGGCGCTTCTTTTTCTCATATATTTTTCCAAGCATTCTTGTCATAATGTCCTCAAAGTTTGCATAGCTCTCCTCTCTTATGAGAATGTTTCCCACCCTGTTCATGCCCTTTTCATGAAGCGCGACATCATCTGCCCTGAAGCTTCCTATGGCAAACCTTTCCTTTGAAGCCCTCATTATGTCCTCTTCCAGCCCGCCGACAGTAGTGACTATTATGTCAGCCATCCCAAGGTCAATCAGCTGGGCGAAGAATCCTCGAAGCCCAGAAGTTGCCATGTTTGAAGTGAAGGTGAGATATATCTTCGCCCCATCGCGCTTCATTTTCCTGATTATCTCAGAAGCCCTTCCGAGAAGCACGCTCTGGAATCCAACCTTTGAAAGCCCTGTTACAAATTCATCTGCTTTCATCCCTTTTTTCCACTTGAAATCCTTGACATAATTCATGAAAATCACCTTGAACATGATTGATATTGCTTAAATATTGCCTAAAAAAATTTAATGCATTACATGAATATAATGCTTGCTAAAAGAATTAGAGATTTATCTTCCGAAATGGCTGACGCTGTCAAAGAGCGCCCCTGCACTTCTGAAGCCGTCAATCTTCATAATGGCTTTCATAAGAGGAGGGATTTTCAGGGCTTTTATAAAGATTTGTTATTTAATTTAAAATTCCTGCTTTTTCTAAGACCTGGCGCACAGAATACTTACAATTGTTAATTTTTTGCAATGCCTTTCTTGCCTGTTTTTTTGTGATAAAGCCAACAGTAATCTCCCTTGACAATCTTGTTGAATCGGGATGGAAGCCCAACATCCTTTTTGTTTTGTTTTCTGCGGCCCTTGCAAGCAAGCAGGAATTGGAATTTGACTCAACAAAGTTCTCCCCTTTTGGCACTGTCCAATTTAATTTCTTTAAAATTTTCCTGACATCCTTGCTTTTCCTTTGGAGCAAAAATGGAAGATGAACCACATATACAGATGGTTTATCCGGGAATGGCTGCAATTTCCTAATGCCTGATATTTTGTATTTTTTTGATGACCTTTTCTGGCTCAGGCCTGCCCACTCATTCATGCCAAGGATGATAAGATTAATCCCCCGTTTTACTGCCTCTGCGTAGTATGCCCTTATTACAGTATGCCTGCATAATTGACACACTCTGACAAACGGGACTGCATGGGTGCATTTGGCAGAATAGTGATTTCTTCCATTTAAATAATGGAAAAAGAATTCTTTCTTTGTTTCTTCTGTGTCAGGCTTATCAAATAATTCTGCTGTTTTTTTATAGGACAACAGGTCATTTTTCCTTATGTACTTCTTGATTGGAATTTTAACAGAGTCTACATTTAATTTCTCAGCAATTTGTTTTGCTCTTGAGAAGATATGTTCTGGATAATAGCCTATGTCAAAAGTAAATGCAAGGGGATTAAAGCCCATTCCCTTTACAGTGTATAAGGTAGCAGTACTGTCCTTGCCTCCAGAAATTCCGACCATTGCATCATACTTCTTTTTAGGGTCAATAAGAGTTTTTAAAAAAGCCAATTCTTTTTTTAAGGAATTCTTATCAAAATTTTTAAGGTACAGAGCGCATATGTTGCATAATCCGTCCTTTCCTATTCTGATGGTGGGATTTTTTGTATTGTTCAGGCACCTTTTACATTCCCTAATCTCTTCATCGCCGTCTTTTGCAAATGCATCCTCTAAGTAAGTTATTATTGCAGCATCATACTTTGAAGTATACTTGAATGCCTTCAGAGAAAAGTATTTTCTTATGCAGAAAAGCGGCAAAACTCCAATCTTCAGATT
>PEXD01000008.1 GCA_002779235.1 Candidatus Woesearchaeota archaeon CG07_land_8_20_14_0_80_44_23
GCCAGCCGCAGTAGAACTGGTACTGTTCAAACTAAAAATTGGTGCTGTTGTGTCTATTGTGATATTCTTGGAAGCGCTTTGGTTTGTCCCCTGAGCGTCGGTGCAATTTACATACCACACATAAAATCCATCTACAGTAATGTTTGCAACTATTGATGAATTAGTGTTATTAACAATAGAATTATTGCTTCCTTTGTTACTGCTATTTAAGAATAATGTGCAGTTAATTGAACCTGAAACATTAGTTATGGGAGTAAAATAAAAGGTTGGCGTGCTTGTATTGGAATAAGAATTATCCGCAGGCAAAAGCCCGCTTATGGTTACTTCGGCGAGAACATATGTCCCGTATAGGATGAGAGAGATTGCGAAGCAAACCAAAAGAATCAGTGCTGTGCTTTTAACAAATGCTTTGCTCATATATTTACACCTTATGTTATTATAAAAATATTCACCCTACGTCTTAAATGACATTCCATTTAAGTCCATATACCTCCTATTCTTTTTAAATGTTTATTACTATTAAAAAATAGTTTATTTAGCCTGACTAAAAAGTTAATTTTATAAAGAAACATTGTTCTCTTTTTAATTATACAAAAAAACGGCGCTAAAACTCATTACAAAGAAATTCCAAAGGAATTTCTTGTTCAAAGAAATCAAGTGATTTCTTGAACTGAAAATCTTTGATTTTCATGTTCCAAAATTCGCCTGGCGAATTTTTGTTACTTGAGTTGTGAGATATATGGCGCCGTTTTTTGTATCCTAAAAATCCACTCTCAGTGGATTTTTATGATATCGGGGACATAGTATAACCTGGTAGAACATGAGGCTCCAGTTTCTGGAGCGCTGAGCGAAAGCGATGACGAAGCGTCTCATGAAGAAACCTTAGGGTCGGGGTTCGAATCCCCGTGTCCCCACTATTTTTTCTTGGTTAGTTTTTCCACCCGCGCTTTTTTTAAAAGGGCGGTTCTTCTGAGCCCACCATTTTTTTTTAATTCGTTCTTTTCCATCCGCGCTTTTCCCGTAGGAAAAGGGCGGTTCCCCGTGTCCCCAGATTTTTTCAGAAAGATATTTTATCTCCAATTCTTGCGTGCCCTGCAAATCCTGGAAATGAGAGCTCAAGGATATATCTGCAGGGATGCCTAGGAATATAAATCGTGAAAGGCAGGAGGCGCGCCTTCTCAACAACCCTCTTTGCAGAGTCAAGGAAGAGCACGTCTATGGGAAAGAATACAAAGAACATATGAAGGCTTACTAATGCTTCGCGCTTAAAGGCGAAAATGAGGTTCTTCTTGCCTGAGAACATAAGCCCCCTTGCCTGGGACCAGGGCGTGCCATATAAAAAGGCGGTTGTATATGATTTTTTACCTTTTATACCTATTCTTATACATTTATCCATATTAGTATCCAAAACCATAAAGTATTTAAATCATTCTGTTTTACACACCCTTAAACACTCAAAAAACTGGTGAATACAAGATGAAACGACTTCATAAATACGCAACAGAAATAAAACAATGCCTAGAAAATATGTCTGTTGAGGACGTGCAGAACATAATTCTTATCTGCCGCGATGCAAAGCTGCACATATTTGACAATGCAAACAAGCCATATTACTTTCAATTGGACAAAAGCTTCAGGGACATGGAGGCCCTTGCAGAGAATGTGGTTTCAGAGGGGCAGCAAAAGGAAGTGGACCTCAGCCACAGCAGAATTGAGAAGATGAAGACAATCACATCTGCTTGGGACAATTACTTCGAGAAAATTGAGGTAGAACCGAAACTTGTTATTTCCGTTGTGAAATCAGACTCCTCAGTATAAAAAATTCAGCAGGAAATTTTTTGAGCGATAAACCTTTTTAGTTTAACTGGATATAAACAGTTTAAAAGGCTCAAACTGAAGAAAAACTAACTAAATCTGCCTGGAAAGCACTACTATTGCCCTGTTGTTTATATTCGAGAACTCAAGCAGCCCGTTCCTTTTCATCTCTTCAATATACCTGTAGAAAGTGGCTTTTGAGCAGTATCTCATCTGCTCTACAACAATGTCCTTGACTTCAGGGATTGAGATTGCCCTGCTGCCGCCGATTATGTCGAGAATCTTGCTTTTGATGATGTTCTTCTTGTTCCTATTGAACTTTCTCATGAGCTCGTCTTTTAATGGCTCCTCCTTCTTTGAGAGCTCTTCCCTGAGCTTCTTTATCTCATCAATAAGAACCCTGTTTTGCTCCTCAAGCAGGGCTATCCTCTTATTGTTGGCGTCTATCTCCTCTTTGATTGAAAAATCATCCATGGACATCCCCAAAACTGAGAACCCTAAACCGAGCCCCTATAAAAATCTTTGGTTTTGAGACAAGTCTCATAAGGACTCGATACTCCTGTGAGACACCCCCTTATTTCCTGTGGACGACACCCCCTTATTTCTCATGGAACTTTTGAGACAAACCTGAGACAGCATTAAGACAGGAGTGAGACAAGAAAGAGTTAAAAAATGGCAAAAAATGCTTCAGAATATATAGAATTTAGCGAAGTCCCGAAAGTGAGGATTTTTCCTCAAAAATGAGGCAACCCACATTTTCAGAGCTGAAAAGGTAGAGAATCAGGGGTTAAAAATCGTAAAGTTTATATATAATGTATGTTTATAGCATACATATGGCTGTTAATAACATACAATTTACAAAGATTGAAATTCAAATAGCTAAATACTTATTTAAGCATTACAAGGATAGATATAACGCCAGGCAATTGTCCAGGATATTAAATATTAATCATGCCCATGCCAATAAGTTATGTAATCTTTTGGCAGATAAAAAGTTATTAGTCAGGGAGGAAATAGGCAATTCTGTCTTTTTTTCCTATGAATACGATAACAATCTTGCCATCAAATTTATGGAATATACGCTGAGTTTGGAAGAAAAAGAGTTCCCTGAATGGTTAAGTGCCTTGTCACATAGTTTGAAAAAATTTAAGGACTGCATTGAAATGGGCTTGGTTTTTGGTTCATCTATAAATACTAAGGATTTCAACGATGTAGATGTTTTACTTATGTATGATATCGAAAAATCAAAAGATATCAAAAGGATAAAGGATGAAATAAGAAAATCTGAGTTGGTTGAAAAACCAATAAGATATATAGATATAACTGAGAAAGATATCCTGCTAAATAAAGAAGACAAAATTTTCTATAATATGCTCTCTGAGAATCTTGTATTCCATAATCCTGAAAAATATGCGGAGGTAGTCAGAAAATGCCACAAATAGATGAGCATTTGAAATGGTGCCTGAAAGACCAGAGACGGCTTGTGAAAACAAGGTCGAATTTGGATCTGGCACAAAAACATGTTAAGAAGTCTGAGTATAATTATGGCGTGGTGCAAACACTTGAAAGGCTAAAGATATACGACTGGGCTTTGAATGTAGGATTTTATGCTATCTATCACTGCTTTTTGGCAATTCTCGCCAAATATGGTTATGAATCCCGAAATCAGGCCTGTACAATAACTGTCTTGCTTTCTTTGATAAATGAGAAGAAATTGGACTTAGATAAAGAGTTAGTTACTCAATTTGATACTCTTGATGTTGAAAAGAACATTACTAATCCAACTATAAGAGAAAGTAGGGAGCTTTCCACTTATGGTGTTGAAACAAGCATTGATTTACAACAGCTAAAGAAAATAAAGGAATTAATCTTAAAGGTGCAAAGAGAAACTATCAAAATATTGGAAGAATGAGCAAAATAAAGCAAAAAATAATTAGGGCATTACACATAGCCCATTATGGCACACTTCTCCGGAAGGACAGCCATGCGGGCAGCTTAAGCATGCCCCGTTTTCGCAGCTGTCTGGGCAGGCATAGGCAATAAATGCCTCGTTGCTGGAGAAATCGCAGTAATACTCAATGATGTGAGTGTTATTCAAAAAGCAGTAGTCAGTGAGATTAATCCCGTATTTCGGGCCGATGACAACTCCCCTGACATAATATTTAATGCCTCTGTCAGAGTCAGAGCAGGTCTGCGGCGCCCCGCACTTTATTGTTATGTTCATAATGTTATTGGTTTCATTGGATTCATTGATTTCGCCAAGGGCGTCAACCTTTATTGTTATGTTGTGGGCGCCTCCGCTTTCAGGGCAGTGCCACCTGCCGAAATACTCTGTGTAAAGGGCAAACCAGGAGGCATTGAAATAATAAACTGAGTCGGGCTCTTGAATGCTGCCTGGAGCAATCGGGGCTGTGAAGTTGAAACTGCCGACAAGATGGGCGGCATCAGCCCCGTCAATGTATATGTTGGTTTCATGGCGGCCTGCACTGCGCTCTCCTTGATTTGTCTCATTAATGTAAATTCTCACTGCGTCCCCGGGGCTGTATGCAGCCCTATCTGTAGTCAAAGAATACACAATCAAATCAGGACGCAGGGGAGTGTTGCATGCGCCATCCCTGCAGCCCTCCAAGCAGGCATAAAGAGCAAATGATTCATAGCCATTTGCAGCGCAATAGTACTCAACAGCATACCTGCTGTTCAGATAGCAATAATCAATCAAAGCCCTTTCATATCTCGGGCCGAAAACAACGCCTCTTACATAATAATTCCTGCCGTTGTCAGAGTCAGTGCACTTCGGCTTTATGCATGCGCCTGCCTGACAGCCATATGTGCAGCTCTGGTTTATTGACGCCGGAAAACGGCTCCGGCAGTAATATTCAGTCAATGTCGTGGAATTCAGGCAGGCATCAGTGTATGAGATTGTCTTGCTCTCGTTTGTTGTAATTACAGCAGTGCCTTTTAGATAGTAATTCAGGCCGCCGTCTGTATCGAGGCAGGATGAAAATGCTGAGATGGCGAGCCCTGTCATCCGGTTTTTTTCAGCAAACATGAAGAATCCTGCTGCTGCAATTATTAAAAGAAGAAGCACGGATTCTGCAGCCACAGCTCTTGAATTCATTTTTTGCCTGAGTATGATTTTCTATAATAAAAACTGTTTATATTCTTTTGGCTTCTTTTTTGCTGGAAAAACATTATTTAATCTTACAATAAGAGATGATAGTAACATTTAAATAGATATTATTCTTACAAAGAGAGAAATAAATAAAACAGAAAGAGAAGAATAATGCCTGAACTGCAACTGCCTGAAGAAAGAAAAAAACTCATTGAAGCGCTCGGCAGCCTGATTTCCTATGCAGAGTCGAGGGGAATCTCAAAAAATGAGATATTCAGCATTTCCCAGAAAACCTGCCTGGTGCCTGCCAGGGCATTCAGGAAACTGCCCGGGCTTGAGGCAGTGGTGAAGTATCTCAGGGAAAACTGCGGGCTTGAAAACACTGATATTGCAATTTTGCTCTCAAGGTCCGGAAAGACAGTATGGGCTTCTTATGAGAGGGCAAAAAAGGCAATGCCAGAGAAAATTTCAGAGTCCTCAGAATTTCTCATTCCTGCAGAAGAGTTCGGCAACAGGCATCTGAGCATACTGGAGAATGCGGTTTCCTACCTGAAAAATCAGGGGCTGAGGAACAGCAGGATTGCGGAGATTCTTGGAAAAGATTACAGGACTGTCTGGACAATAGCGTCGAGGGCAGAGAAGAAAAATGCAAGAAAAAATTGAAAAATGGATATGGAATGCGCTGGCATTTATTATAGCTATTATAGCCATGGCTCTGCTCCCAGCAGCAGCCCTTGCAGCACCTTCAGGACCGCAGATAATCTTCAACTCAACTGACTACGGGCCCTCTGGCTCGAATACCCTGATAAACACCTCGGGCGGCACCATAAGCACAATAAACCTCTATGGGCTCACGCAGAATCCCCACTGGAAGGCGTATGTGGGAAATGTTTCTGGAAAACTGGCTCTCCAGGATTCCAGCAACTATTCAATATATGACTGGACTGTCACAACTGTCTCAGGAGAGGCATATGCCTCAAGATTTAACACCATAAGCTGGACCAAGATTGCATGCGCAAACGCAACAAACATATCAGCAGAAGAAACAGCCCTGAACATCACAGCATCAAGCGATGACAGCATCTCAAAGACATTTTCCTCAAAGACGCACCGCAGCTTCTACGTCGGAAATGTGCTCATAGCAAACAGCACCTGCTTCTCAACAGCAACCTTTGTCAACAATGCCAGCCAGGCGATGAATGAAAGCATGAAGTTCCAGGAGGTGCTGCTCACAGACACAAGCAGCCTTGTCTATGTCTCGCTCCTGGAAAATAAGAGCTCAGGCTACAACACCCAAAAGTTCGACTTCCAGATGATAGTTCCTGACTACGGCATACAGCAGGGCAGCAATGTGCCCTATTACCTGTATCTTGAGCTGATTTAGTCAGTTTCTGCCTTGCTTTTCCCGCCGTAAAAGTTACTATTTAATTTCTTACTTAAGTAAATAAACTAATTCTGTTAAGAAAATAAACGAAACATTTAAATAGAAGTATACCCTAATATACAAAAAAGGTATAAAAGTATACTTGAATTTGATTTAGTATTTTATGTATATTAAGAGAGAATTGTCATAAAAAGGTAAAAGTTCGCAAGGCACGCAATATGGAGATAGAGCCCCTCATCAGCGGTTCCAAGTGGAGCATGATACATCTGCTCTCAGAAAAGAGCCGCTCGCCCACAGAGCTGGCTGAAAAGACAGGGACAAGCATTGCGAACATCAGCCAGCAGCTGCGCCTGCTTGAGGTAGCGGGAATTGTGAAAAAGGAAAGGTGCGGCTCGAGGGAGAAGGGCAAGCCCCACATGCTATTCTCGCTGAATGGAGATACAGCATATATTGCAGCAATCTGCAGCGGCTTCAGCGAGAAAAAGATGATTCCGGCAGATGCGCACCACCAGGCAGTGCTCAGAATCTGGATGCTCACCAGCCCTGAAATGCACTTGAGTTTGGAGAGGTTTTACCTTGAGGCAGAGAAAATCCTGGGCGTCTCCTCAATAGCAGCAAACCCTGACTCAAAAAAAATCATGGTCATAGCAAAGGACAAGGACTCGGAAAAAAAGGTCTCCGAAATAAAAACTGATTTGGAGGTGACGGTGGCAGGAGAGAAGCAGGCAGGCAGGATGCCTGCGGGATATGCCTGCATATACAGCAGATGAAAGCACATCTTATGTTTTATTTTTCAATTTTTGAATAACGGGCAAAGGTCCGGCGAGCAAACAAAAAAACAAGCAAGGAGGTGTTAATTTTGAAAAAGGTATTTTTTGCAGTAATGCTCCTTTTGATAGTGACTTTGGGAGCGGCAGTTGCGCTGGCAGAGCCGATAGGCCCGGATACCATTAACGCAACAGCAAAAGGCAGGCGCGCGGACACACCACCTCAAAATGTGTCAGCACTTGCCGGAAATGTCACAGAGCTCTCAATAAGCGCAACAGCAGTTACAGATGTGTGGCAGGGCTACTTCGGAAACATCAGCGGCACAATAGTGCTTGACGACGCCAACAACAAGAGCATGTATGCATGGCAGGATTTCTCACCTTTAGGAGAGGTCTATGCTGTGAGAACCTCAAACTCAGTCAGCTGGGCAGGAATAGCATGCGCAAATATTACAAACATAGAAGCAGATGAGACAGCGCTCAACATAGGTGCTACAGAAAAGGACGGAATCAATGAGACATTCAATGCAACATCCAGCGCTGACTTTTATGTAGGAACAAAGCACATAACAGGATGCTCATACAGCCAGTTCCTCTATGAGAATGATGCACCAGCATCACAGAACAATTTTGAGGAGCTTTTGCTGAACGACGGAACTTATATGCTGTATACAGCAATTATCAACCAGGACAAGACAGGATACGACAATGCAGCCCACGATTTCCAGCTGATGGTTCCTGAGGACGGGCACAGCGGAGACACAAACCCAACGCTCTATTATTTCTATGTGGAGCTGAACTAAGAAATTTTTTTATAAATTTTTATTAATTTATTTTTAATTTATTTTTCTACATCCTTTTTTCACAATTTTTATAAAGCATTAAGGCATATAGGCAGCAAAAGAGGTGTTTGATGCAGGCAATTTTACTTTTAAATTCTGTTTCATTTCTGGCGCTCGCAGCGCTCTGCTGGGTCCTTTCCAACAGAAGTTTCAGGAACAGGAATATGCATTTTGCCTGGGCAATACTTTCTACCTCATTTTTTTATCTGGCATCAGCTGTGCTGAATGCAATCTGGGCATTCAACCTGGCAAGCCCCTCGCCTCTTGAGTCAATAATGGCCGGCTCTGCATTTGTGATGCCTGTTGCCGCGCTTCTCTCATTTGCGCTTTACAGGATAACCTCTGACAGGAAAATCCTTGTCTTCTTCTCAATATTTGCCCTCTGCCTGTTCGGCTTCGGCATGAAACCCGAAAATTTCCTTTTCATCATTATTTTTGTCTCATTCCTGCTCCTGCTGCTTATAGGGGTGAATGCAGCTATTTCAAAAAGTGCAATAGCCCATGCAAGCATCTTCATAGCTGCCTACGGAGCCACAGGCGCTGCATTCACATTCCTCTCAACCCGCATGAACCTTTCTCCCATATGGTTCATCCCAAACCTCGGAATGGCAATGGCCTATTACCTTATGATTGGGCAGTGCTGCCGGCTCAATGAATCAGAGGACAAGAAACCTCATTCTGAGAGTGTATTTGCCACATGCACACGCTATCTCATTTTTGTAATCACCCTTCTCGCATTCCTTTTCCTGAGCACAATAGCAATACATGAGATAGGGCACGGCGCTGCAGGAGCACTGTTAGGGTGCGAGACTGAGTCAGTGATTTTCAACTCACAACTTCCGCAGAATCCTTTTACACAGGTGAACTGCGCAAATGCATCAAGCTATCTTGTGGTAGACATTTCCGGAGTGATGCTTCCTTTAGTGTTCGGGCTGTTTCTTCTTTTCTTAGGCAGGGGATTCATCAGGAGCATCGGGCTTGAAATAATATCCATAGGAATTTTCCTGTCATACGGCGACTTGAGTATGCTGAATGTGCCGCTTTCCTACATAATACTTGCATACATCTTCGCCGGATTCTTCATGGCAATCGCGATATTGCGCATAGGAAAATCGTACCTGGGGCGTGGCGAGAAGCGCGAGAAGCAAACCAAACCAGAAAGCAAGCCAAAGGCAGGGCAAAAGATTTAAAAGAAAGCCCTCTTTATTTCTTTTATAACAATTTAATAATTAGGGGTGGAATTTCAATGCGAAGAGAGAATGTCATATTAGCGCTGATAGTTTTTGCAATAATGCTTTCGGGAAGCGCCCTTGCGCTGACTCCTAATTATGTTATTGCAAACTCCGAGGACTGGAGGGATGTCTATTCCACAGTTATTTATGCAAACCTGATAAAGGCAGACAACGGCTTTCTCACAAGCAGCAAGGCAGGCACCCTGCTCCTTAACACAATAGATGCCAAAAACAAGAACATACAGATAATAAGCTCTTCAAAGGTGCCCTACATTGTCGGCTATAAAACCATAGTGGCGGCAAGGGGCTTCAATACAGAGGAGCTCACATTCTCAGACGTGAATCTGGAGCTTGCAAAGCAGCTCTCTTCAATAACCAAATTCATCATAATAGATGACTCATACGGCTACAATGCAATATCAGTTGCGCCCTATGCAGTGCTGGACAACTGGTACGTGCTCTTTGCAAACAGCAAGAATATTGGAAAGATAGATGCATTCCTTTCCTCAAGAAAGGTTGACAAGATAATAATATACGGCAACGTCAACCGGGCGGTAATCTCAACCCTGCAGAGATACAATCCTGAAATCATAAACAAGGAGGGGGACAGGTTTGAGAACAACATTGAGATGGTTAAGAAATACAGGGCAATCTCCAGCGCGCAGCAGGTAATTTTCACAAACGGCGAGTTCATAGAGAAGGAGATAATGAGCGGCGCAGAGCCAGTGATATTCATCGGCTCCAACAACGTCCCACAGACAGTCAGGGAATACATCAAGGGAAGCGGAATAAGCGTGGCTGTGCTCATTGGGAATGAGCTTGTGGGAAGCGCAACAACCATAAGGAGGGAGCTCGGGCTGAGCGTGTTCGTGAAGTTTGCCCAGGGCGCAAGGAATCCCCAGGGCGCAATCTCGCAGGTTGAGGGGCTGGACCTCTTCTACCTTCCAAAATACAGCCTCAACATAGAGATATTCCAGATAACCTACAACCAAGCGACGCAGCAGCTTGAGGTGACATACACCAACACAGAGAACCAGGCGGCATACATCAAGGGCACAATAAGCGTCACCGACAGCTCGGGGAACAGCATAACAGTTGGAGACACAGACGCTGTTTTCATAGACGGAAATTCAAAGAAGACAATTGTATACAGCATTAATGAAAGATTGCAGGGGAACATAACAGCAAAGGTATACACCCTTTATGGCGAGTCAAAGAATTCGCTTGAGAAGATTCTGCAGGCAACAGTGCAGATATCCACAATAGAGGTTATGGACAACTCGGCAATCAACATAACCGGGCTGGAATACAACAGCAGGCTGGGCGCATTTATTATTGAAGTGAAGAATGTAGGGCAGGTGAAGGCATATGTCAGTTTAGAGCTGCCTGATGTGATAGTCAACGGCATACCGACTACCCTGGCGCTAAAGGATGTCGCATCCCTCCTGCCAGGCGAGACGAGAAAGCTTCAGGTGGATGTGCCCGGGAAGCTGACAGAGGGCGACATAGCAGACAACCCGCAGATAACAGTGAATGCATACTACGGAGAGAGGCAGGACAGCCTGGTCAAGTTCACCACCGCCACCTTCCCGATGAAGCAGGCGGGCTTTGACTATGTTTATTATGCAACTACATACGGCATAACTGCGGCGATAATCTTTGTCTTAATCCTGATAATCATAGCATTCTTCAGGAGAAGGAAGAAAAAAGAAGAGCAGTATTACTAGGCGCCCCTGATTTTTGATTTTTTGGCATTTTTGCATCTTCATTATTCTTCTTTTTGTTTTTTTTCCGCTATTGAATATTTTTATGGGAAATATTTATGTTATTTTAATAATTTAAAATATTTAAATAGTTTAATAATATAAATAACTTAAATAATAAGAGATACTGATATTCTTAATGATATTAAAAACTTTAATAAGTTTTATTATAAAAATATTTTAATTACTTTAGTAATAAAAGAATAGAAAACTATTTAAATTAACTTACCTATTAAAGTGAGCAACGTAACAAAAATTCGCTTAGCAAATTTTTGGAACAAGAAATGCAGAGCATTTCTTTGTAACTTCGGGATTTCCGAGGGGACGGCTGGAGAAAATGAAAAAGATAAACCTGGATTTGGACGAGGGCCTTCACACAAAGGCGAAGGTCATCGCATTTTTGAAGAATATGACACTGAAAGGTTACCTGCAGAAGGCAATTGAGGATTCTGTGAAAAAGGACGGCTCGCTCATTTCCAAAATGAAACTGTAAAAATGAAAAGAGTTCTGCCGGAGAGGATGGCGAAAATATTAATTGTCATAATTGCGCTGCTTGCATTCTCAGCTCCAGCTATAGCAGCGTCAATAAATATAACTGCAAGCCAGAACCTTTCCCTCGGGCAGAATATCATATATTTCACGATACAATTGGATTCCAGGCTCAATGGGACTATCAACGTGACAGCAAGCCCAAACCTCCAGCTGCAGTCAGCGTTGATAAATGTGAATGAGCAGGACTTCTTATGCTCGAATGTGAGTGAGCAGAACTTCTTATGCTCGTGCCAGAAGAGTCAGGTGCTGAATGCAGTTTCGACAGG
>PEXD01000052.1 GCA_002779235.1 Candidatus Woesearchaeota archaeon CG07_land_8_20_14_0_80_44_23
ACTGGTGCTTGAATTCTGTGTATCCGCACTTGCCGCAGGTGAACCTGTCCTTGTGTTCTGACATGAAGAAGCCGGAGCCGCATTTTGGGCAGCTCCTCTTCTTTGGCTCTGCCCTGCCGCCTGATATTGAGTAATAAGTGTAAAGCTTCCTTGCCTTGCTCTTTTTTTCTGCCATCAGTTTTCACCTACTTCTTTGCTTCCGCTTTTACTTCCGCTTTTGCTTCCTCTTTTTTCTTTCCGGAATTTCTCTCCCTGATGTGGGCGGGCTCTATCCTTGCCAGCTCCTCCTCATTTTTGTAGACATTTGCGGTAACGCGGAGCGTCTTTGCGCCGAAGAGCTGCCTTGCTCCCTGGACTGACACGAGCTCCGGCTTTGCGGAGAGTTTCTTTGCTATCTCAGCCGTAAGCTCCTTCCTTGATGGCGTCACTCCTGTAAACCTGACCTCTGCGGTCACCTCTTGCCTTGAGAACATCTCATTTTCCTTCTTTTCTGTTATGCTTGTCTCCATTTTATTCAAACCTTTTTGTTATTTGACCTTTATCGCGTATTCGCCCTTTGCCCCTAAGTTGAGTTTCTTTGCAACCTCTGACTTGGCTGAGTCTATGATGTATATCCTTCCCTGGAAGTTGGTGCTGAAGTCCGTGCCGCTGCATATGGGGCACTTGTCGCCGCTCACCACAATCTTGCACTGCTTGCAAACCTTCTTTTTCATAATTATCACTCTTCTTATTGTTCTGATTTTTCCGATTTGCCGGATTTCTTTTCCTTCTTGTGCGCTTTTGCTGCCTTTGATTCCTGCTCTGTCTTTTTTGAAGCTGCTTTTTCAGCTTCTGTCTCTATTTTCCCGAGCCCGGGCTGCCTCATTGTCAGCCCTATCTTTGGATTGTTGGGTTCCTTAAAGCTGACTGCAATTATCCTCGCCTTGCACAGGTCTCCCGGCTTAAGCATCCTCTTGCTGTCCTTTCCGACAAGCACCTTTTCCTTGCTGAAGCTGACGAAGTCGTCCATTGTCTGGGAGATGTGAACCATCCCATCCATTGCACCCATTGAGATGAAAGCACCGAAGTCTGCGATGTCCTTGACCTTGCCGTAGACAACCTCCTTCAGCTCTGGCTTGAATGTAAGTATCTCAAATGTTGTGTTGTAGTATGCAGCGCCGTCTCCTGCAATGAGCATCCCCTCGCCCACCTCAAGAACCCTTGAGATGTCTATCACTGCGCCAAGCTCCTTTGAAACCACGCCCTCATACTGCTTTTTCACCCTGCTGAGGATTGCATTCTCAACCGGCTCTCCAAAAAGCTCAGGGGGAACCCTTATGTGGTCCTGAACAGTTATCTTGTAAAACATTCCACCACCTTTAAGCAGTTTTTATTATCCTATCAGCGCCAAAAACTTCTTTTTCCTGAGCACTATTCTCGGCACACTGCTGGCCAGGCGCCTCTTAAGCTCCTGGTCCTGCGTCGCCACAGCATAGCCGTCTTTTGAGCACTCAACTATGAAACTGTCTGTATCTCTGGGATTTTCTATCCTATTTAAAAAGCTTTTTGTTTTTATTATTGAAACGCTTTTCCTCTTAACGAGAGCAAGGGCTATTTTCGCTGCTTTTTTCTCCCTGCTACTTCCCTGTTTTAAAATTTCTTCAATCTCTCTTATGTTGAGGTCAAGAGTGAATAGCTCTGGATTTACGAATATTCTTGAGAGTTCTGAGAAGATGTCCACTTTGAACTGCCCTGGTATCATCAGAAAATTCGTGTCCAAAAGAACCTTTGCCATTTTCAGTAAAGTTTTCCGGCTGGAGTATTTATTAATTTCTTTTTTAATCTATAATTAAAATAGGAAACCGAAAGTTTTTAAAAATGCCGCTTATACCCAAATTGCTATGGAAACAAAGAAAATTGTCAGGATAATCCCGATTATTCTGCTTTTGACAGCAATATTCGCAATTCTGCCGATGAGCGCAGCTGCAGGGGACTACTGCGAACTGACCACTCCCACGTGCAATGCTGGGAATGCCATCGCGAACATTTCACTTCCGGGTTCAAACGCTTCAAACGCCTCAAATGAAAGCATCTGCATATATTTCTTCTACGGCAAGGGGTGTTCCCACTGCGCACTTGTGGAGCCGCTGATAGAAGAGCTTGCCCAGAAATATCCCCAGGTAAATGTGAAATATTTTGAGGTGTATTTCAACGACACCAATAAGGCAATGCTTGATGACTTCAACTCAAGGTATGGAATAAGGAGGGCTGGAATCCCTGCTGCCTTCATAGGAGACAGGGCATTCATAGGAGACAAGGCGATAAGCAAGGACCTTAAAGGAAGCATACAGTATTTCCTTAACCACACTCTTATCTGCCCTGAAAAATACATTAAAGAGGAGTCAAACCTCCACGGAATCTCACCCATAAACAACGTCCAGCTTACAATTCCCGCTGTGATTTTGGCTGCGCTTGTGGACAGCATAAACCCATGCGCATTCTCAGTTATGATATTCCTGCTGGTTTACCTGTTGAGTTTAGGCGCGAGGAAGAGGATACTCAAGGTTGGGCTTACCTACATTGCGAGTGTTTTTGTAGCGTACTTCCTTTCAGGGCTCGGGCTGCTCACAGTGATTCAGATTCCCCTGCTTTCAAGAATTGTGCCTACAATTGCAGCAATTATCGCAATTGCAGCAGGGCTCATTAATGTGAAGGACTTCTTCTTTTACGGCAGGGGCATAACTCTTGCCATACCTGAGTCAAAAAAGCCGCTCATCCAGAAATACATTCAGAAGGCGTCTGTGCCTGCAGCAGTAATCCTCGGAGTGCTTGTGAGCATGTTTGAGCTTCCCTGCACAGGGGGCGTCTATCTCGCAATACTCAGCCTGCTAAGCTCGATGAAGTCAGCAGCAATTCCCTACCTGCTCTTTTACAACCTGATATTTGTGTTCCCGCTCTTTGTCATACTCTTTATTGTTTACAAGGGCATACCGCCTGAAAAAGTAGAGCACTGGCGCCTTTCAGAAAGAAAATGGCTCAGGCTTGTCATGGGAATTGTGATGATTGCCCTGGGAGTGTCCATGCTTGTGGGCATACTATAAGCAATAATATAAAAATGCGGGCTTATTTAGGTGGCTGTATGATAAAAAAGCTGAAGAACTTATTCAGGACAGAGAACATCCTCTACTATCCGGGATGCCTGATAAAATTTGTAGGGACAGAGCTTGAGGAGAACTACAAAAAGATTCTTTCTGCAGCGGGAATTGACTTTATCCAGCTTCATGAGCTCGAGCTCTGCTGCGGAAGCCCCATACTGAATGCAGGGCACATCAGGGAAGCAGAGGAGATTGCAGAGAAAAATTTCAGGGTTTTCAAAGAGCATGGAATAACCAAGATAATAACTTCCTGCCCAGCCTGCTACAAGACCTTTTCCCAGGAATACCCAAAACTTGTGAAGGGCTGGAACATTGAGGTTGAGCACATAACAAAGACAATTGATTCTGCGATAAAGGCGGGAAAACTGAAAGCCCCTGAGCTCAATACTGAAGTTACCTACCACGACCCGTGCCACCTGGGCAGGCACTCCGGAATCTATGATGAGCCGAGAAGCATAATAAAGGCGACAGGCGCAAAGCTCAGGGAGATGCGGCTTTCAAGGGAAAATGCCCTCTGCTGCGGCGCTGGCTCAGGCGTAAAGTCAAATTATCCTGAACTTGCAAATGCAGCTGCAAAGGAAAGGGTTGAGATGGCAAAGGACACAAAAGCGAAAATGCTTGTAACAACATGCCCGATGTGCTACTACAATCTTAAGGAAAATGCGTCAGGAATAGAAGTGGTGGAGCTCTCGCAGCTTCTTGAGAAAAAGGGAGGCAGGAAATAGAATGGAAAGCCTTGAAAAGGACCTGAAGGAAAATGAAGGCTTCAAGAAGGCAATCCTTCCAGTGCTCTATTCCTACAAGGACAAGAGGGATGCGGCGCTTTCCCCAGAGGAGAGAGAAAAGGAGAGGGACGCTCTGAGAAAAATCAAGGAATACTCAATAGAGCACATGAAAGAGCTGAAGGAAAGGGCTGTTGCATCCCTGATGAGAAACGGAATAAGAGTAATTGAGGCCAAGGATTCAGAGGATGCCCGGCAAGAGATTCTTAAGATTATAGGAAAAGAGCGCCTGATAATAAAGGCGAAGTCAAACACTGCATCAGAGATAGGGCTCGCCAAAGCGCTTCGCAACAGGGAGCTGATTGAGACAGACCTTGGGGACTTCCTTGTGCAGGTTTCTGGCGATGAGGAGATGCACCCTGTTCTGCCATCAATACATCTGACTCCTGAAATGATAGCCAAAACCCTCAGGGAAAAGCTCGGCGCAGATGTCAAGCCGGAACGGGAGGCAATAGTTGCCTTTGTCAGGGTTTATCTAAGGGAGAAAATCTTAAAGGCGAAAGTTGGAATCACAGGCGCTAATGCAATAACATCTGACGGCAGCATTGTGATACTTGAGAATGAGGGCAACATCTCGCTTGTCTCAAGGATTCCTGACAAGCACATAGTAATCTCAAGTTTTGAGAAGATTGTGCCTTCTCTTGAGGATGCGCTGCATGTTGTCAGGTGCTCTGCATTATACGGCACAGGGCAGGCATTCCCGTCATATGTCAGCATAATTTCTGGCCCAAGCAAGACAGCAGACATCCAGAACGAGATTGTTATAGGGGCGCAGGGCGCGAAGGAGGTATATCTTATTCTTGTTGACAACGGGAGGAGCGAGATGCTGAACTCTGAATTCAAAGAGCTTCTTTACTGTATAAACTGCGGCGCCTGCCTTGACTTCTGCCCAGTATATCATAATCTTGCGAGGCGCTACGGCTCAAAGTATCTCGGGGCAAGAGGCGTTATTTTCTCTGCATTTGACGAAGGCCTGAAGGACTCATTTGAGCACGGGGCTTTCTTCTGCGCAATGTGCAAGGCCTGCTCTGAAAACTGCCCTGCCAGGATAGACCTGCCCGGAATGATGAGGAAGCTCAGGCAGCGGCTTGTGGAGAAAGGAATTGAGCCGCTGTCTGCAAAGGAGATGATAGCCAACACAGAGAAGTTCGGCAACCCCTTCGGCGAGATAAAGAAGGGGCAGATGCCAGGCAAGCTCTACTGCTGCTGATTCCCGCTTCTGATTATTTCCTGATTACTATGTTCCCTTTTTTATGCTTCTACATGCTTTCATTAATTATTTTATTATTTAATAGTAGTTAAAAAATAAAGATTTTTATACTTGTTCTGACTTTCTGGACAAGAAATGGGAGAAAAGAATTTTTTGGAGGACTACCTCTCAAGACAGAAAGGCAGCAGTTCTGAAAATGAGAGCGGAATAGAGGCAATACTGGAAAGGGAAACCTCTCGGAAAACATTCGGCTCATTTGCCCTTTCTGCTGTAGATTTTCTCAGGAGGAATTACAATGCTCTTGTTGCAGCAGCAATACCTGCGAGCTATTACCTCGGCAGGGCTTATGTGCCAAATCTTCCAGACCTCACCCTTGGCATAATAGC
>PEXD01000006.1 GCA_002779235.1 Candidatus Woesearchaeota archaeon CG07_land_8_20_14_0_80_44_23
AATGTAAAACATTTCTTTGTGCTAAAAGCGGCTTATCTCCAATCTGAAGATTGGAGTTTTGCCGCTTTTCTGCATAAGAAATAAATTATGAAGAATTATTAGTTTCCCTTGCCTGACAGCCCGCGCTTTTCGGGCTTCTGCCACTTGTACTTCCTTATCTTCCTGCTGCTCCCGTATCCGCAGTGCGAGCAAATCCTTGTAGTTATATCAAGGGAGATTCTCCCGCATCTCCTGCATCTGATGTGATTCTTTCCGCCGGACTTCTTTCCGTGTGAAGCAGTTCCCTTTGTCATTTAAACCAAACCTCAGAAATTCACTCCGGGCAAATCATAGTTATTGTGTCTCCCCTGAGGAAAACAACGCCTATCTTCCTTGTGATCTCGCCGTTCACCCTTTCCTCAACTTCCTCGAGGACTGTGTTGATGTGAATGTCGAATGCAGAAAGCTTGCCTATGAACTGCTTGCCGTTCTTGAGCTCAACTATTACTCTCTTGTTTCGCGCCTTGTTAAGCGTATCCAAAGGTCTTGAAGTTTCCATATTTTCACCCCGAAATAAAAAATCCATATTAAGTTTGTGAGAAAGCACCCATATTTAAATCTTTGCCCGATAGCAAAAATTGTCGTTTATATGGTATTAATGCAAATATATTTAAATAAAAATAAACTAATCCCAAAAACAGAAGGTGCTCCATATGTTCGGAAAAAAGAAAGATTTCAGCGTAAAGCCCAGGAAAGCCGGCAATTTTGATTTCACAGAAAAGAGCCAGGGAGAATCTTTCTCAGCAAGGGTAAGGAAAAACCTGTTCTTCAATTTTTTCCTGACCTTAATCAGGAGCCTGAACCCTGACGCCTATCCGCGGCTGAGCTCAAGGAAGCTCCGCCAGGGCTTTTCATACCTTTTCTGGC
The DNA here is from genome assembly GCA_002779235.1 of Candidatus Woesearchaeota archaeon CG07_land_8_20_14_0_80_44_23. Taxonomy (GTDB): domain Archaea; phylum Nanobdellota; class Nanobdellia; order Woesearchaeales; family 0-14-0-80-44-23; genus 0-14-0-80-44-23. The sequence continues at coordinate 907 of PEXD01000006.1, forward strand.
TGATACTATTCTCCCTCATCATAAGCCTTGCAATAATGATTCCAAAGGTTTCATCGTTTTCCGGCTCTGTTGAAAGCGCGCTCTCGGGCTTTTCATCACTCTCAATCTCTGCAGATGCTAAGAGCCCTGTGCTGCTGGATTTCGGGCTGAGGGCGAAGTTTGACCCCTTATTTACCCTGGCTGCGCCCAAGCCCCAGCCTTCCAACACCTCAAACTCATCAGCAGCAAACCAGACAGCAAACACCACTGCTGTAATGTCCCTGGACAGCGACTTTGTTGTTTCTTCAAGCGGCATCTACAGGAAGCCGCTGCCCTGCATGCTCTGGCAGGCAGCATGCCTCCTCTACCCGCCCGAGGACAGGATTGTCAGGATTGGCGGGGACGGATTCTTTGACGTGCTGAAATACAAGGCAGAGTATTCAAGAATAATAGGCACTGCAATAATCCTGATGATGCCCTCTCTGCTGATAATACTCCTGATTTTTTATTTCATAAAATATACTGTTCTGATGCTTGTGATGTCGCTGCTGATGTATCTCTCTGCACGGGCCCTCAGGCACAAGCTCTCCTACGCCCGCGTGCTCTCCACTTCGCTTTATGCCTGCACTGCGATGGTATTACTTCAAATCCTGAACATCCCGCTCCACTTCCTCTCAGGGGTGCTTGTGTATCTTCCGTTTGCGCTTTACCTTCTCTTCTTCGCAATTGGGATAATACTTCAGGAGTCAGACCTCTTCTGATGAAAAAATGAGACAGAGGCAGATAATGGCGTTTCTTTTTTTCTCACTTGCAGCGCTGGTTGCATGGCTGCTTTTTGATTCGGCAATCACAGGCATGAGCGTCTATGATTTTTCGGGAACTGTCCCGGGAAAGGCAATGTTCTCCAGCATACTGCTTTTCGCATTCATCCTCGGCATCCTGGTCTTCTTTGGAGAGAAACGGCTTGATGAAATTGTTGAAGAAACTGACGAAAACTCAGTTGACTCTGCCTTCAATTCAGGCGAGGGGCAGAGGGAAATAAGGAAGGCGCAACTCAAGGAGGATTTTTCCGCTGGTTATGTGAATAATTACAGAAAAAATGATTACAAATCAGAGATTAAATCCTTGCCAAACATTTACAAACAGATTGAAGAAGAACAAGCCGGGAAAAACCAAAAGATGTCCCCCAAGGAAAAGTCAGAATACAGGCGAGAGTCAGTTCTCCAGTCAGCAATTGAAAAATCAGGAATAGACAAAAAATAATGCATCTACCTTATTTTGTAGAGCAGTTCTATCCTCTCAGATGCTTTTTCATAGAACTTTTCGCTAATAATCTCGTCAAATCCGAAGAGCATTCCCGGGGTTACCTGCCCGGTTGTTATGTATTCTATGTGGCTTTCTATCGCGCTTTTTCCGAATTCCGGATACACCTGCAGGAATCTCCTCTGCGAGGAGTCCGCTATTTCATTCTCTGAGTTTGCGATTGCCCTGATAAAGGAGGTTGTCTCATCATCTGACGCGATGTTCGGAAGCTGCTCCTGTATTATTGTGCCAAGCCTCTCGTCAAGCCCGCCCTTGACTATTGTCGGCACATACTTATCGAGAGTATCAATTGCATCAATTAAGTAAACACCCATTGCAGCGTCCATTCCATACTTCGCACCAGCGATTATTACTGCAAGGTCGTCTGAAACACCTTTTCCCACCTTATGCCTTACATATCCATTCCTTATTGTCCAGCTGCTCTCTGCATCTTCCTGGAGGATTATACCTTCCTCAATCATTTTTGGAATGTATTCCTCAAGGGCGTTTGCTGAAAGAAAATCAATGCTAAGCTTGCTTCCGAGTGCATCTGGGAATCTTGCATAGTCGTCTATTATGTCTATGATGTTTGTCTCCCTGATTTTCTGCAGGTCAAGTGCAACGCATTCCCCCCCGCCTATGGATATCTCAAAATCTGTGCCCATGTATCTCTCCATTGTCTTTTTTCTGTATTCAATGTTGTCCATCCTGCTTCCCAGGAAAATGCCTTTAAGGACTGTTGCTGGATTTTTAACTTCATATCCTTCAAGAAATGGAACTCTCATAAGGGGCTGCCCTTCCTCATTTGTCAGGTGCCTGAGCCGTTCTGGAATCCTATTAAAGCGCTTCCTTCCTGCTTCAAATTTGCAGGCATCTTCTGCCCAGCTGTAAATTTCATTGATTATTTCCTGTCTTCTTTCTTTTACATCTTGTCTGGTAATCCCATATCCTCCCTTTTTCTCAAGCGCCTCAACAACATCTTCCATCCCGCTGTTGAGGTAAAGTGAAATCTTTCTGTTCCTTCCATGCCCTGAGAACCTGCCATGGCCCTTTCTGGAATGCCCCTCCACTGTCTGCATCAGAAGAAGCTTTTTTATCTCGTCGTCAGTGAGCAGCTCTATCTCCTTCAGGCACTTATTGTAGTCAGCTACAGCAGTTCTGGTGAAATATGAGTCAATTCCTGTTTTTGCTATTCGCTCCGCACTTTTGTGTCTATGCATTTTGCCCTCCTGCTCATTTAATCAGAGCGCCATTCCTTTTTTGCTGCATCTCTCGATATTTAACTTTATGCTGCCTGAAAAATATGCTGAAAAACGGCGCTAAAACTCAATACAAAGAAATTCCAAAGGAATTTCTTGTTCAAAGAAATGCTTTGCATTTCTTGAACTGAAAATCTTTGATTTTCATGTTCCAAAATTCGCTTGGCAAATTTTTGGTACTTTAGTTTAGAGATACGGCGCCGTTTTTGGCATCCTAAAAATCCGCGAATCAGAGAGTGTCCGGTCAAACTCCGCACACAAAAAATTGCTAAAGCAATTTTTGTGCCCCAGAAATGCTACGCATTTCTCTGGGCTTTAGTGCGGAGTAGGGCGCTCTCAGCGGATTTTTATGATATTTTGCAGATGGACTTCAGCGATTTCCGCACCCTCTGCAAGTTCATCATGTCCAAATTCTTTCTAATATTTAAATCTTTTGATTTTGTAGTAACTTAATAGTGATAACTTTTTCTCAGAATTTCCTGAAAACTTTTTTAAACACGGGCTTTGTTTTGCTGCTGGGTGAAAGATTTGGAATCTGGAAATCACAAAATAGGTATAATTGGGGGCACTGTCACACTCGACGAGTCCCTGCTGAAGAATGTGCAGAGAATTAGGGTGAAAACTCCCTACGGCAGCCCCTCTGCAGCGCCCATCTCAGGAGAGATTGGAAAGAAGGGCATAATCATACTACCGAGGCACGGGGATTCCCACACACTCAACCCGACAAATGTCAAATACCGCGCCAACATCTGGACCATGAAAGAGCTTGGGGTCAGGCAGATATTCGCAGTCAATGCAGTGGGCTCGCTGAAGGAGGAGTTCAGGCCCGGCGATATTGTTTTTCCAGACCAGTTCATTGACTTCACAAAATTCAGGAAGAGCACATTCTATGACAGCAGGAAGGTCTGCCACATCTCATCAGCAGACCCATTCTGCCCGGAGCTGAGGAAAATCCTGATTGAAACCGCCGAGGAGCTCTCGCTTCCTTACCATCCAAAGGGAACCTGCGTCGTGGTTGAGGGCCCCCGCTTCTCCGCAAGGGCTGAGTCAAATATATTCCGCAGCTGGAATGCAGACATAATCAACATGACAATGTTTCCTGAGGTGATTCTTGCAAGGGAGGCGGAGCTCTGCTATGCAAATATCTCAATGGTCACTGACTATGACTGCTGGAAGGAGCATGCGGTCTCAAATGAGGAGGTCTTAAAGACAATGAAGTTAAATGTTGAGAAGGTAAGAAAGCTTTTGATGGCTGTCATTCCCAAAGTTAAGGAAGAAAGAACGTGCTCCTGCAAGGATGCTCTGAATGGAGCATTTATGTGAGGTAAGAAAATGAGAAAGAGCGAACTCAAGAATTTCATAAGAGACATACCAGATTTTCCAAAGCAGGGAATACTCTTCAGGGATATAACACCGCTTCTGCAAAATGCAGGGGCATTCAAATATGCCATTTCAAAGATGCTCTCTTTCGCCAGGAAGCAGGGGGCAGAATGCGTTGTGAGCGCAGAGTCCCGCGGATTTATCTTCGGCTCGGTCCTCGCCTACAAATTAAAGGTTCCATTTGTTCCTGTCCGGAAACCCGGGAAGCTTCCATACAAAAAAATAACCAAGGAATTCACCACAGAGTACAGCACAGATGCATTTGAGATGCATGAGGATGCAATAAAGCCGGGGCAGAAGGTGCTGATTGTTGATGACCTTCTTGCAACAGGCGGGACAGTGGCTGCTACTGCAGAACTTGTGGAGCGCCTGGGCGGAAAGGTGTGCGGCTTTGACTTTCTCATAGAATTGAGGGAGCTTAAAGGAAGGAAAAGCCTCAAGGCAGAAGTTTACAGCATAATAAAATATTAAAAATTAAGATAAATCAAAATAATTTTTTTTATTAGAGCATACTTCATCATTTATGCTGAGGTTTTTTTGATTTCCTGCCTGAATATCTCTATTATCTCCGCTGTTGTGGTTGCCTGCTCAGGGCTCTTATTAGCCCTGTAATTCTGGA
>PEXD01000045.1 GCA_002779235.1 Candidatus Woesearchaeota archaeon CG07_land_8_20_14_0_80_44_23
ACCAGCAGCTTCACTGTCCTTTTCCTGTAATGATGCGCCATTTCATTTCCACCCCCCAAAAAATTTAAAATTCAATTGACATCCTGTCAATGTTGCTCAGCGTGTTAAGGTATGATTTGGGCTCATGCCTGTCAAGGTTTGCCACAAAAGCCAATGCCCTGCCTATGAATTTTCCCAGCTTTTCTGAAACATTCTCATAATCCTCAACTATCACCTTTACGCCTTTGGAGTCAGGCACATAGCTCCTTCTCTCTTCTGCCTTCACCAGCTCCTGCAGAATCTGGCTGCTGGTTTTTGAATCAATCAGAAGCCGCTTTGAAAAAGATGAAGAGCCAATGACATCCTCAAGGGATACCTCAAACAGAGCTGTTTTGTCAGCTGGCGTATACTTGTCAATTGAAACCCTGGCCAGCCTCACGAAAACCAAATCCATTTTCACTCCCCATAGAACAATAATTAACTGCAATATTTAAGGTTTATCAGGAAATGGCCCTGTCCTGAATGCCGCAAAGACAGGGTCTTGTGCACAAAAACAAACTGAAGCATAATCATTTGCTACCGCTGGGCTTCCGAAGGAATGCCCAGCCACGCTGTTGCATGTTAACCGAGCGTAACCAGTTATCCCAAAAGTATATAAAAAGCAGCAGTAAACATCAGGATAATGAGAAAGCAGGAAAAATTCGGGATAATGAGGAGAAATGTCACAATAGAGGACGCTGATTTCTACATACGCCTCGCCTTCTCAAGGGCCAGGGGGGCAAAAGGCCGCACAAAGAAAAAAAAGGGTGGGAATCGCGGGAATCCCAGGAAGAAAAAGGAGCAGGGCTACTTTTCACTAAAAAGGGAGTATGCAGACCACATTGCCTTCATGTCGGAATTCATAGAAGAGCAGTTCTCAAAGATAATCGGCGCATTTCCTGAGGTTCACAGGCAATCAGAATTCTACAGGGAACTCATAGAAATAACAATCGGCACAGCAGAGCTGAAAAAATCCCTTGCAGCTCTCTCCTGGTGCATGAAGAGGATTTCAAGGCTCGCAGGGCAGTGCAAGATGGATGTCATGAAGGCAGACAGGAGCGAGGATGCAAAAAAGGCAGTGAGGGGCTTTGAGGGAAGGCTCTCCTCAATGCTCAGGCAGGTCGACAGCAACCTCAAATTCCTGAAAGAAGCCAAAATGAAGATAAAGAATTATCCGCTCATAAAAAGAATGTATGGGGTTGCGATTGTAGGATTCCCGAATGTCGGAAAGTCAACGCTTCTCGCAAAAATGACAGGCGCAAGGCCTGAGATTGCAGCATACGCATTCACAACAAAATCATTGATGCTCGGCTATTTCAGTGCATTCGAATTTCCCGGAGCAGAAAAGGATGTCCAGGTGATGGACACGCCCGGAACCTTAAGCAGGCCCGAGAGGATGAATGACATCGAGAAGCAGGCATACTCTGCCATGAAAAACGCCGCAAGCATAATTGTCTTTATCCTTGACCCGACTGGCTCATACCCGCTTGAAGAGCAGGAAAAGCTCTTCTTAATTATAGAAAAATTCGGAAAACCGCTTTATGCATATATTAGCAAGACAGACATAGAAAATGAGAGTGTGGTTTGCAATTCTGAAAAAATAAGGAGGATTCATCCGGACGCATTCGAGAGCGCGGAAAAGCTTAAGGACTTCCTGAGCGGGAAGGCGCAGGAATATTACAGGGCCAAAGCAAAAGAGCTTGGAAAGGGAGATAAGAAAAAGGCGTTTTCTCAATAAGAGCTCAGCTTTTTGTTTCTTGAGCTTCTGAGCTTTTCCCTGATCAAATCAATTTTTCCGCTGCACTTCGGGCAGAGCATTATGATGTTTGAAAAGTTGTCCTGCCCGCCGCTGGCAATCGGCACAACATGGAAGAAATGGCAGTCCTTGAGCTTCACAGGAGCCCTGCAGCTCCTGCACTTGAGGATAATCTTGCTCTCCCTTCCGCAGTACTCGCACCTTACAGTACTGTTCTCAAGGAACTCAAGAATTATCGAACGCTTGACCTGCTTGCTCATAATATGGCATTAATAAACGCTTATTTAAATGTTTTTTTAATAATTAGCTAAATTGATTAAGAAAAAAATTAATTATTCTTGCTGATTGTTATCTGGTATGATAAGGGAAGCTTGTAGGATGCCTCCTTGAGGGCCTTCTTGGCAGTGTCAATGTTTGGAGCGTCGACTTTTACCTCAAAGAGCTCCTTTCCTTTCTTGACCCTTGCTGCAACGTCGACGGGCTTTCCAAAGGGTGCTGCCATTCCAGTGCTCGTCCTGTCAGCTCCTGCCCCTGTAGCCATTGGCTTCTCCCTCAGAATCTGGTGGGGATAGGCCTTTATTTTGAAGGCGAATCCTGTCTTTCCGAGCCCGCTTTCGAGAATCCTATTGCATATCTGCCTTGCGGACTCGAGCGCCTCCTGCCTTATCTGCAGCGATGACTTGGCTATGAGCTCAAGAGTGTATTCAAACTTCTTGTTGGGGTCGCCCATGTCGAACCTTATAACCTTGATGTGGGGGTCCATCCTCACATATGATTTTTTCCTGAACTTTGAAATCCTGGTGTAGGGCCTTTTCAGCTTTCTGAAAGCCCTTCCTTTCCTTAATTTTGCCATGATAATGGGGAAATAGCGCCCCTTTTTAAAGCTTTCTTTAGCAAAATATATATATGAAAGGGCTGTTTCAAGAAAAAAACAAAAAACAAAAAATCTGAATAAAAAATGGTTTTCTGGACATAAAATGGCAGTAAAAAAGGCAGCATCAAAAAAGGCTTCTAAAAAAGATTCTTCTGAAAAGCCCAAAAAGCCGGCAAAGAAAAAAACTTCTCCGGAGAGCGGCTACGAGCTCATAATCACAGAAAAGCCGAAGGTTGCGCTGAAGATAGCCGATGCCCTGGCAGAGGGCCCTCTCACAAAAAGCGCTGAGAAAGGCGTCCCGCACTATGAGATAGAGCGCGCAGGAAGAAGGATAGTTGTCGGGTGCGCAGTCGGGCACCTTTTCGGGCTCATGGAAAGGGGCGGCAACAAGTGGAAGTATCCTATTTTTGACGTCGAGTGGGCGCCAAGCTATAAGATAAGCAAGAATGCGGACTTCACAAAGAAGTATATAGAGGTTCTGAAGAAAATCTCAAAGGGTGCGCAGTCGTTCACAGTAGCCACAGATTATGATGTCGAGGGCGAGGTCATAGGGCTCAATGTACTGAGGCACATCTGCGGCCAGGAGGACGGCGCAAGGATGAAATTCTCTGCGCTTACAACACCGGACCTTGTGAAGGCATATGAGAGAAAATCGCCGACAATCGACTGGGGACAGGCAGAGGCAGGGCTTCTCAGGCATGAGCTTGACTATTACTATGGCATAAACATCTCGCGGGCGCTCACTTCAGCAATGAAGACAGCAGGCACGTTCCAGGTGATGAGCACAGGAAGGGTGCAGGGCCCTGCCCTGAAGATAATAGTGGACAAGGAGGAAAAGATAAAGGCGTTTGTGCCGAAAAAATACTGGCAGGTAATGCTTATCGGGGAAACCCCTGAGGGAAGGATTGAGGCATTCCACAAGGCAGACCGCTTCTGGGAAAAGCAGGAGGCAGACCTGATAATCTCAAATGTTTCCGGGAAAAGGTGCTTTGTCTCAAATCTCCAGAAAGAGGAGGTCAGCAGGGAGCCGCCGCACCCGTTTGACCTGACCAGCCTGCAGATGGAGGCATACCACTGCTTCAGGATAAACCCGAAGAGATGCCTGGAGATTGCGCAGTCATTATACACTGAGGGGCTGATATCATACCCGAGGACATCCTCGCAGCAGCTGCCGCCAGAGATAGGATATGCAGGAATTCTTTCAGCCCTTGCAGAGCAGCAGGAGTATGCTGCAAAAGTCAGGGAGCTGATTGCACTGCTGAGCCCGGGAAAGGAGAAAGCAGGAGTCTCTGCAGCGCTTTCCTCAATAAAGCTCACGCCTAACCAGGGCAGCAAAACAGACCCGGCCCATCCAGCAATCTATCCTACTGGAATCGCGCCCAAAAAACTGGAGGGAGAGGAGAAAAAGCTCTATGACCTTGTTGTAAAGAGGTTTATTTCAACATTTGCGCTTCCTGCGATAAAGGAAAAAGTTTCACTGGAGCTGAACTGCAATGAGGAGCTGTTTGTCGCAAGCGGAATAACCACAAAGTTCATGGGATGGTTCTCAACATACGCGCCCTATGCAGCGGGCAAGGAGGTTGAGCTTCCAAGGGTTTCAGTTGGCGAGGAGGTTTCAGTCAGCTCAGTTGAGGAGCTTGAGAAGGAGACCCAGCCGCCCAAGAGATACACCCCTGCGTCAATAGTCAATGAGCTGGCCAACAAGAACCTGGGCACAAAAGCGACGCGCGCCACAATAATTGACACGCTCTTTAAAAGGGGATACGTGTCCGGCCAGATAATAGAGGCGACAGCGCTTGGAATAAAGACCGAGAAGACCCTTGAAAAATACTGCCCTGAAATCGTAGATGAGGAACTCACCAGGCACTTTGAGGACGAGGCAGACATGGTGATGGAGAAAAAGAAAAGGAGAGATGAAGTGCTCTCAGAGGCGAAGGAAATCCTCTCAAAGGTGCTCACCAACTTCAAGAAAAAGGAGCAGGAAGTAGGTCTTGAGCTCAAGGGCGCATACCACAAGACCCAGAACAAGCAGAGCATTGTGGGCGAGTGCCCGGCCTGCAAGCAGGGCTCGCTCAGGATAATATTCTCAAAGAAGTCAAAGAAGAGGTTCCTCGCCTGCAACAGGTATCCAGAGTGCAAGACAACATTCAGCATACCGCAGAGCGGGCTGGCCAAGCCGAGCGGCGAGAAGTGCGAGAGGTGCGGCTACCCCATAGTCCTGATAATCTCAAAGGGCAGGAGGCCCTGGAAGTTCTGCATAAATCCCAACTGTCCCGCAAAAAAGGAATACTATGACAAGATGAACGCTAACAACACAAGCGTTGTCCAGGGCACAAACAACAGTGCAGAGATTCCGAAAGGTTAAATATTACATATAAAATATTCTGTTGCATGAAACCTGAAAATGCGCTTCTTTCAATAATTCTTATTATATTAATCTCAGGAACAGCATCTGCAAACCACATGCAGCTCCTCGCTGTCTCTGAAACAGCAGGCGGCTATGAGGGAAGCGTTGCGGACATCTACCTGACAATAAAGCCGGGAAGCGGCAGGGTTTTCATAGACACATTCCCGCTTATGAAGGTGGACACCCAAATATCCACAAGGTTCGCCAAGGAAATCGCATGCGATGAGGCAGGCATATATTGCGGCGACCTGGACTTCTTTTACACAATAAGATCGGGCTCATCGCTTGTGGGAGGACCCAGCGCAGGCGCTGCAATAGCGGCAATGACCTATGCAGAGCTCAGGCACTACCCAATAAATGAGAGCGTGGCTGCAACAGGAACTATAAATGCGGGCGGGATAATAGGGCCTGTGGACGGGATAAAACAGAAAATTGAGGCAGCAGCCAAGAGCAGCATCAAGACAGTGCTGATACCTGAGGGCGAGAACACGCAGTTCGGGGAGAATGAGAGCTGCTTCGGGAACCGCACCTGCGCAGCCAACACAACACTAATTGAATATGCAAAAAAGTTGGGAGTGGACGCTGTAGAGGTCTCAAGCTTCCAGGAAGTGATATACTACATTACAGGCAGGAAGGAAAAGGTCTTCTCAGGCAACATATCCAAGAATGCATATTACTCAGCGATAATGGCGGGCGTCGCCGACTCGCTTTGCAACGAGTCATACCAAATGCTTTCAAAACTTGAAAAGATGAACATTTCATACCTGAATGAAAGCATTCTCATACAGTATGAATACGCAAAAAACATTTCAAACAAGTCACACAGCGAGATGGCTGAGGGAAACTATTACTCTGCAGCGAGCTACTGCTTCGGCTCCAACCTGAAGTTCCGCTTTGTGGAAGAAGAGATTGAAAACATGAGCATCGGGCAGATAATAGATTATTACAATAATGTCTCAGAATTCCTGAAACAGTCATCTGAGGGGCTCAACAGAAGCTACAGCACGGTTACGGGACTGCAGGCATACATGATAGTTTCATCCCGGCTTTCTGAAGCCAGCGGATATCTTACTGATGCCATGGCTGAAATTTCAGAGAACAAAAGTGAGAATGCAGTTTATTCCATAGCGTATGCAGAGGAGCGCACAAAAAGCGCCAACCTCTGGAAGGAGTTCCTCGGCATGCCTGGAAAAAAGGTCGATGTAAGCAGCGAAAACCTGAGGGCAATGTGCCTCTCAAAGGTTTCTGAAGCGCAGGAGAGATACCAATACGCCTACCTGTTTTTTCAGGACAACCTGAAAGACGTGAATGACAAGATAAAGAAAGCCAGCAGCGATGCCCAGCAGGGAAATTATGAGGACTGCTTCTCCAACGCTGCTGTTGCAAAGGCAGAGGCAGACACAATAATCGTGCTTTCGGACACTGCGGAGAAAGAGCTTCCGTCTCTGATTGAGAAAAGATTGGATGCGGCTAAGCAGCTGATACTCAAGGAGGAAGAAATGGGAAGGTTCCCCATTGCGGGCTTCAGCTATTACGAGTATGCTAACTCTCTGAAAAATGATGTGCCTGCTTCGGCGCTGCTCTATTCAGGGTATGCACTGGAGCTCTCAAACATGAATGCCTATTTCCCTCCAAAGAGAATAATATCCTGGAATGTTATTGAAACAATTCTGGGAATAATGCTTGTGTTTGTATCGGGCGCAGCTGCAGGGGCGATAGTGACAATAGTCACCTTTAAGAGGAGAAAGCGTATAAGCAGAGAATATAAATCGTTGATTCTCAGAAAAAAAAGAAAGGCAGTAAGAAGAAGGTAAGTTCTTTGTTATAAAACCCATGCAAGCAACCCGAAGGCTGCTTGCTTGGGAAAAAGAGGTGATAGATTGTGAAAGTTGTTATTTCCCAAATTATTTTATCTACTGCATAGTGAAACAAACTACTATTTAAACTTTTCTATCTTTTAGCATACAATAGTAGTAACAACTCAGGGACAAAAACGAAACAGCAGAAGGTTTAAAAAAAGCTGCCTGATTTCAGGGAGTGTGAAAATGCTTTGCGAAGGATGCAGGAAAAGGGAAGCAGAGGTTTCCTTCAGGTATTCAAGGAAACTCTGCAGGCTCTGCTTCTCAAAGGCGCTGGAAAGGCGCTGCAGGAATGACCTTGCCTATTCAGGGGCAATCGACAGGATAATCGGCGCAAGAGCAGTAGTCCTGCTTGACGACGGAACTCTTGAATCAGAGGCAGCAAGGATATTTCTCTCAAAAATAATAACCGACAAGAGGGTAAAATTCATAATAAGAAAGTGCAGAAAACCTGACTCCTCAATATTTGAAGACAGAGATGAGATTGACTTTGCAAAGAAAAAAAGCTCAAAGTGCATTGCAGTGCCCTGGAGCATAGAGAGGGAGGACGCGCTTTTCCTGGAATCGCAGATTAGCGGAAAGAAAAAAAGAATTGGCGCTGTCCAGAAAGAAAACGGAATCATTTTCATCAAGATATTCAGGAATGCAACAAGGAATGAAATGAGGGAGTATGCAAAGCGGCTTTCAAAGAGGAAGCTTTCGGGAGAAGAACGCAGCCCTGTTTACAGGATGACAGAGTCCCTGGAAAAAAAATATTCTGGAATAAAATTCTCAATTCTTTCGAGCGCCAACTTCCTCCAGAAGATTTCCGGAAAAAACAGGCAAGAGTAAATAAAGGGATTTTTTCAGAAATAGATGCATGGGAAGGATTCCCCTTATTGCAGTCATAATAGGAGTTATTGCAATATACTGGGCAGCAGATTTCTGCTTGAACAACTGGACAACAGGCGCAGCTGTATTTGGCGGGGAAAACAGCAGCATAGATGTGTTTTTCTGCCCAAGGCAGGACTGCTGGGGTGAAATCCAGCAGTTAATAAACAGCTCAGGCAAGGTGGAATGCGCCTTCTATGCGGCAGACCCGTATATAATCACATTGATATCAGGCAGACCTTCCCACAAGGCTGTGATAGATGATAACAATTATGGCAAGGTCATAAAAGGGATTGCTGCAGACAGTGGCATAATCCCTGTCTATTCAGAGGGGATAATGCACAACAAATTCTGCATCTTCGACAGCAGGATTGTAGTTACCGGCTCATACAACCCGACAAAGGCGGACTCTTTCAGGAACAACAACAATCTTGTCGTGATAAATTCAGCGGCGCTTGCAAGGAATTATGAGGAAAAGTTTCAGCAGCTTTTTGTGAGGGGGCATGAGAGATACTCTCCAAAAGCCGCACACATGCTGAAAATAAACGGAAGCTTGGTGGAGAACTACTTCTGCCCCGAAGATGAATGCAGCAAAAACGTGGTAAATAAAATAAATTCAGCAAAATCCGAAATTTATTTTATGACCTTTAGTTTCACTGATGATTCTATTGGAGACGCGCTTGTAAGGAAAAATGCAGAAGGAGTCAGGGTATCAGGAATATTTGACTCCCAGCAGATTTCAAATTTTTCAGAATACAAAAAGCTTCTCGATGCGGGAATTGACGTTTCTCTTGACTCAAACAAGTATCTGATGCACCACAAGGTCTTCATAATAGACAATGAAACAGTCATCACAGGCAGCTTCAACCCGAGTGCAAATGCGAACTACAGAAATGATGAAAACATTCTGATAATAAGCAGCCGAGAGATAGCAAGACAATATTTTTCTGAGTTTAATTACCTGAAAACTGGAAACAATACGCAGGATTAATGCAACACTCTTGAATTTATTTTACAGCAAAAAATAAGAGAGATACAACTCTGTCAGTAAGGAACTGACTTTTAAACGCTTAATAAGGTGATTTCATGGGATTGGAAGAAAAAATCATTTGATTACAACTGTGCTGAAGCCAACATTCTTCAGAAGTTCTATTGCCTCTGAAAGCTTTTCCCTGCTGCTGGAATATAATGTCATAAGCGGCTCTCCAACATTGACTGACTCGTCAACATGCTTGTGCATGTAGATTCCTGCTGCCTTGTCCCTGGGGGTTCCTGCAAGCCGGCAGATTTGCGAGATGAGGGCGCTGTCAATATGGACAATCCGCCCTGTGTTGTAGGCGCAGAATATGTAGGAGAATTTGCTGAGCTTGAGCTCCTCCTCTTTTGGAACCTTTCCGCCCTGAGCCTCAATTATCTGCCTGAACTTCTGCATTGCCCGCCCTGACTGGAGTATCTCCTTTGCCAGCGCGTAGCCCTGGCCCCGCTTGACCTTTTTCGACATCTCAAGCATCAGCCCCGCCATCTTAAGGGACTTCTCTCTTAAGTCAGTGGGCTGGCTTGTGCTGTTGCTCAGAATCCTGAGAACGTCCCTCATCTCAAGCACTGCCCCGAAGCCGTTTCCTATTGGCTGGGAGCCGTCGCTGAGCATGATTTCAAAATTTATGTTCAGGGCTTTCCCTATTTTTATGAACTGCTCCCGGAGGGCCTTTGCCTTTCCCATGCTCTCCATCTTCGAGCCCTTGCCTACAGGTATGTCTATGAGAATGTGCGTTGCAGAAACTGACTTCTTCTTTGCAATTATGCTCGCAAGAAGCTGGGACTGCGAGTCAATTCCAAGGGGGTATTCAAGGCGTATTATTTTGTCGTCGGCAGGTGCAAGCGAGACATCTCCGCCCCAGACAAGGCAGGCGCCCGTCTTCTTCACTATTTCCTTTATCTCGCTTATTCCGAAAGAAACAGGGGCTATCACCTCAATTGTGTCAGCTGTTCCTGCAGGGCTGGTTATGGCCCTTGAGCTGGTTTTGGGTATCACAAGCCCGGCCTCTGCGACAATAGGCACAACTATGGGAGTAGTCCTGTTGCCTGCAACCCCTCCTATGCAGTGAATGTCAAAAACAGGCGGCTCAAACGCAATTGTATCTCCTGTTTCCACCATCGCCTTTGTCAGGCTGACAATTTCCTGAAATGTGAGCGGCTTTATGTAGCATGCTCCAATGAAATATGATATCTCGCTGTCTGAGAGCTTGTTTTCAACTATGTCGCTGACAATCTGCCTTATTTCAGAGTCAGAAAGAACTGCGCCGTCGAGCTTTTTCTTTATCATCATTACAGAATCCGGCTTTTTTTCAAGTGAAATTTCAATATAATCAGAGGGCTTGCACTTCAGCTTGGAGATTACTTCCTTGAAAAGCGCGATTTTGCCAGAGGGGACAATCCTCTTGTTTGGACAGACATCAATTATGGCGACAGCCCGCTTCTGGCCTTTCCTAATGCTGATTCTGTCCCCGAAGTGGGCATCAAGCTTCCTTGCGTCTGACTCGTTCATTATGGCAACAGGCGTGCTGCCTGAACTGATGTCCAGGTCTATTACCTTAAGCTTCATCGTCTCACCGTCTTTCTCAGTTTGTTTCTTTATTAACCCCGGAATATTCTATGCGGTAAATTTCCAGGCAAGTGAAAAACAGGGCGAGTATGACCGGCCCCAAGATTATTCCCGCAAGCCCGAAAAAGGCTATTCCTCCGATAGTACCGAAAAGGATTATCAATGGATGAATTTTTGCCCTATCGCTGATTATTTTTGGCTTTAAGATATTATCAATTGTGCTTATTATGAAAAAGCCGTAGAGCAATATGAACACACCATTCATGAATATGCTCTTATCCCCTGAGCCGTAGCCCTTGATTATTTGAACCAATGAAAGAGGAAACCAGACAGCCGGCGGGCCTATGAACGGGATGAGCGCTGCAACTGTAGTGAGAAAACCCCATAAAAGAGCGGACTTGACGCCCAGCAGGTAAAAACCCGCTGTTGCAATTAAGCCCTGAATAATCGCAACAATCACATTGCCATAAATCACTGCGTAAAGAGTGTTATTGAATTTTGAGATTATAACTTTCTTATGGCTTTCTTTTATCATGAATAAGCGCCATATGCTCTCTGATATGAGCGCATTGTCGCGGAGCAAAAAGAACAGCGTGAAGAAAACAATGAAAAGCTGGAATGCAATGCCTGGAAGTGACAACACAAAGGCAGCCGCGCTCTTTGCAAAGAAAGATGTCACCTCGGAAAACATCTGCATGAAGCTCTGCCTAAAGGGCTGGTTCTGCATGATTGAGCTAAGAGAGGAATAAATCCTGCACGCCATTCCCCTATCAGATGAGCAGCCCTCTCCCACAGAATTCTTGATGAGAAAATCCTGGACGGACAAATAAGAGCTGGAAATCTCACGTATGAAGTTATTCACGAAAAGTATGATTGGAACTGCGATAATTGCAAAGACAATTACTGTAACAATAAATGCAGCCACATTCTTGTTCTTAATCTTTGAGAGAAGCCATCTGTAAACAGGATAAAAAATATAGGAAAATATTAATGACAACAGGATTGATACAATAAACGGCTTTATAAGAATAAATGACAGGACGGCGAGAGAAATAACAAAGATAGTGAAGATAAGCCTAGCACTATCAACACGCTCCCCTTTTTTCATTAACTTCCCTCTTTTTTTACTAAAAAAACTGGGCCCGCCCAGATTCGGACTGGGGACCTTCTGCACGTCAAGCAGACGTCATAGCCACTAGACCACGGGCCCATCTGTATTAAAAGACATAGAATCCTTATTTAAATATTTCGGATTGGAGTAACTGGTTAGAGCCTGCTCGCACTAGACACAACGGTGCAAAGACAGGATGGATTATGCGTCTTTTTCTTTCCTTACAAAAGCGGAAAACCATTTAAGAAATTTTTGGAAAAAGTTCCCGAATGCGCCGGAGTGCTCTGCAGCAAGAAGGGCGAAAAGCATGGTAAACATAAGCAAAAAAATTATGAGGATGAAATTTGCCTGGGCAGAAGGCGATGAAGAGTATATCACAAAGCCGGATATTGAGAATCTTGAGCCCATGAAGAAGAGAAATTCAACAGAAACAGTGACAAAAAGCACTGAAACAATTATGTCAAGAACCGCCACGCTAAAGTGCAGGGAGTGTTCTTGAGCATGCTCAGAAATCGCTGGTTTAACATTATCTACAGCAAGATTATGTGCACTTTTAGCAATTTCTGACATGTCAAAAATCCTTTTTTCCATGAAAACCAGAAATAGCATTGCCCAACTGTTTTAAATAGTTTGTGATTAGAAAAAGGAAAGCCTCTGGCGAGGATTGAACTCGCGACCTCCACCTTTCTGTCACTTCGTTCAGAGCAGTTAGCCCCGGCGAAATATACCAAGGTGGCGCTCTACCGCTGAGCTACAGAGGCGCTATCAAATGGAATAATTCACTGTTTTTAAAATAATCGGTTGAACCAAAAATGAATTGAAACTTACAAAAAAATAACTGCGGGGGACGTGATTTGAACACGCGAACCCACTAAGGGACAGGATCTTAAGTCCTGCTCATTTGACCAGGCTTTGATACCCCCGCACCTCTCATAGATTTGAAGCCGCTTTTTAAATATTTTGATAAAAAAAAGAATTATTTCCTGAACCTGTACATGTTGAGGAAGGACTTTATCATTGCCTCCATCTCCCTTGTATCGCTGGCAACCATCTCCTCAAAGTGCTCAGTGTAGTTCTTGTAGAAGAACTTGTCATAAACAGTTCTCATGAAAAAATAGAAGGGGGTCTGCTCCCACCTGCCTTCGTAGTCAGTCTCAAGGTATGAGTCAAATATGATTTCAATGCTGCCCTGATTGAGCTTTACCTTGTGCTTGTCCCGCTCTATCTCAACCTCCTTTACATCGTGCATTGTTATCTGTATCCTTATAACGGACTTCGCATAGTCGCTCAGTTTCTTGTAGGGCATAATCTCTATGTCAATGAATTTTCCGGAGGGACTGACATGCTCCTCATTCTTTATCTCCCTCCTATCATATCCCTTGTCCTTAAACCACTCATTTATTGCGCTGTAAAGCTCCTTGACATCAAAGAGCCCTGAGTAGCTCATGGTCACATTCTGTATAATGGGCAATTTTTCCGCCATTTTAAGCCCTCCCTATGAAAGTCCTCCCACTGTTTCCATTCCAAGGAAGGATTTCACATCCTCATAAAAGCGAAGTATGTAATAGTAAAACGAGTCAATGTGCTTCACGTCAAGGTCCTGCCTTATAATATAGTTCTCAAAAAATTTCTTTGCCTTAACGAAAAATTTGTTTTTCTCCCAGTTTTTGTCCCCGTAGATGTCAGGGTAATCGGTTTCAACCTTGCCGCTGAATGTTATGACTACGCGCGCATCCTGCATCTTTCTTTTTGCGCCGTCCTTGATTACCTCAACATCGTTCACGCCGTAAAAGTAGAAGTGAATTTCCATAATATACTTTACATAGGAGGTTATTCTCTTGTTTGCCTCCCAGTTGATTTCTATCTTAGGGGGCTTATGCTTGTATTTTGTCTCATAAAACTCAAAGCCCTCGTTTATGAGCCAGTGAGACATAAACTTGTAAAGCGCTCCTATGTCAAATATACCCTTATACTTCAATACTGTGGGAGGTATATTCTTGTTCTTGTCAAGCATGTACAAATCCGAAAGAAATTGCGTTTATAAAAGTTTCTCTTTAAAATGCTCAAAGTAAAAAGCAGGAAAATGCTTACATGTTTTTCAGGCAGTTCTTGCATACAAGCATGCCCTTGACAGGGTAGAGGCGCTCCTTGAAGCTTCCGCAAATCTGGCAGAGCATCTCAGTGCGCTCGTGCACCGGCTTGTGCTCTTCCTCCCTGAGCTCGAACCTGTCTACAACAAGGTCGAAAAGCTGCGGCTGTATTTTAAGAATATCCTTTATGGTGAGAAGCCCTATGAGCTTCCTGCTGTCGATTACCGGAAGGTGCCTTATGTTCGCATCACGCATCTTGACGAGGGCATCGTAGATGTCTGCTGCAGGATTTATTGATATCAGCTTCTTGACCATGATGCTCTTCACCTGCGTGGCAGAGCAGTCAATTCCCCTTGCGACAGCATTCCTGACAATGTCCTGCTCAGTGATTATCCCAATAAGGTCCTTGCCCTTTGTTATCAGGAGGGCGCCCACATGGTTCTTGGCCATCACCTTCGAGCACTCCATTATGCTTGTGTTAGGGGCAACTGTTATTGGTTCCATAGTCATGGCATCGCAAACCTTGTAGCCGGTCTTCATGGAGAGGAAGGATTGGCTGAAAACTTATAAAGATTATTATTAAGCAGAATAGATATTAAAGAAAGGCAAATTAAAAATGCAATCAGATGTTGATTATGACCTCAACATCCTTCCCAAATATCCTCTTCAGGCTCTCAAAACTCTTCTCCTTTATTAGTATTCTTGGGGCAGAATGCTGGCCGGCAAGAGCCGTATCCATCTCCTCGAAGCTGCTGGGAGAGAGCTCGCAGATTTCCCCGTCCTCTGAAACCTGCGCCTTTGAGACCTTTTTTGAGTCCTCGCCCGAGTTCTGGATGATAAATGCCTGCTTTTCAAGGAAGATTACCTCACCATAGCTGTTTCCGCACTTGACCTTGATTTTCGCCTTCTCTATTTCCTGCATGTGGCGCCTCTGCATGTATTCAATCATATATTTTATGAACTCTGAAAATGACGCCTTTGCCTTCTGGATGTCTGCCTTGCCAAGTTTCTTATCATCATATTCCTTCTTCGCAGCGATTATCTCCCTGAGAAGCCTTCCAAACCTCTCAGGCACCTTCCCTGTCTGGACCATCTTCTTTTCAAAGAGGGAAACTGAGTCAGTGTCATCCATCTGGGTTATGTTGTCTGTCTTCAGCACGTCTCTTACTGCTGTCATAGTGCTCTCATAGATGTGAAGCATGTCCTCGCCTTCCTTCATCTTCTCTATCTGGGTGAAGAGGCGCTGGATTCTCTTGAGGTAAATTTGGGCGTCCTTTAGGAGGGTGTCTACCTCCTTGCCTGAGAGCTCCTTCTTGTCGCTGTGCTCTATGTCCTTCCTTACCTTTATGTTCCTCTCAAGGATTTCAACATACTTGTCCTCAAGGAGATTCTCCTTTCTGACAAATATCTCGCGCATCATGTCTGCTGTCTCCTTTGGCGAAGGCGGCGGAACCCCGTAAACCATCAGCGCTGCCTGCGACGGGGTAAGGATTGCATAGTAGATATCATCCATGCCTATGTCCTTGAGCTTCAGCTCAACGTGCTTGAGCATCTGCTCGCCTGCGCCCATGAACATGTCTATTGCTTCCTGCGATGGCTTTATCCTTCCCATCTTCAGAAGCTGCTTCCAGGGCATGAATATTCCCCTGTCATAAAGGGGAACGCCGTCCCTGAGAAGGGTGAATATCACAGGATTTGCCTCCTTGAGGGATTCCCAGAAGTCAGTCAGGATGTAAACCTGGATGTTGAGCTTGTTCTTTATTCCGGTAATCTCCCCTGCCTCGATGCCCATGCTGATTATTATTGCGCGCAGCTTGTCCTTGAGCTCTGTCCTTGTCATCCTCTTGACATCAGTGTCGTCTATCACAATCCAGACATCAATGTCAGAGCTCTTTGTCGCCTTGCCCTTTACCAGGGAACCAGCGAGCACATAGCTGAGGATGTATTTCTCGAACTTCTTTATGACCATTGACTTGTGAACTTCGCCTATTTTTATGGCCGAGAGCATGCCTGTGTCATAAACCGGGACAGACATGGCAATCATCTGGAGAACCTCATATTTCGCGTCATAGCAGGACTGCCAGAGGTCAGAGAGTATGAGGGTCTTTGGGCTTATCCGTGGGTCAACCTCCTTTGCAATTGAGTCAATCACAGTGGAAAGCTTTTCGGACAGCTCTTCCTTGCTCATCTTCTTCGAATCAGAATCGTCAACAAGAACAAGGATTGGTATCTCATCCTTTTTCTTTTCAGCATCATCCTTCTTCTTTTCAGCATCATCCTTCTTCTTTTCAGCATCATCCTTTTTCTTCTCATCGCCGTCCTTCTTCTGCTCGTGCTGCTTTTCAGGGGGAAGAAGGGCTATCCCAATAACATAATCCTTAAACTTGTCGAGAAGCTTCTTCTGGAAGGAGTCGAGCTTCTCCTTTATCTCCTTGATTTTCTCCTGGGCCTCCTTGGGAATGCCGGGAATCAAATCCTCCTTTTTCTCTTCAGCAGAGGGCTTGGGCTCCTTTGGCTCCTTTGCTTCCTTTGGCTTATCAGCTTCCTTTGGTTTATCAGAATTGTCTTTTTTGGCCATTTGCAGCTCCTCCCATATGATTGGAATGGTTAAGTTATTTGGGGCGATATATTTAAAGGTTTCCCAAAAAGAATTTCAATGGATTCAGAAGGTTGAGCGGTGATTTTTCAGCAATAAATTTAAATACAGAAAAATATTTACTATCTTAAGGTGAATAAGCATGGCAGAGGATGTTAATTTTGAGGATGTTGGGAAAAAGATAGAAGAAGTAAATGCGGGCGTAGAGCGCCTTGAATCAATTCTCATGGCAGAATATTATGACATAGTAAAACAGAACAAGCTGTATGACAAGGAGCATGCATTCACAGACGAACTCAAAGACAAGCTTATTGATAACGTTACAAAAACGTTAAAAGAACAGGTTCTTCATATACCAGGCTATGAGACGATGACTGATTATATGTTTGAAGACTCTCTCATGAAACATTTCTTTGGAATTGACAAAGAGGCGCTCAAGCATTTCTTCAAAAACAAGAAAAGGATAACAAAAGATGATATAGGGCAGCTTGTTGAAAGCATAAGCCAGGATTACAGCCAGAGCATGCACCTGAGAGCCATAGAAAAAATAGGGCCCGAGCATGTTGAGAGCGGCAAGGAATATTTAAGGAAAATATCTGAGCAGTATAAAATACCTTTCAAGCCAGAGAATGTTCGCGAATCAAATGAGCTTAAGAATGAGCTGTTGAAAGTCCATTCAATGGCATATCAGTATAAGATAAGGGACAAATACGCCTAAATTCTCATTTTTATTTTCTATTTTTTATAGATTATCTTATTCTTTTTGAGACTGCGCTTGCTACAAATCCCAGAGGTGAGAAAAATGATGTGCCCTGGACAAATGCCTTTCTGAGGCGTATCGCCTTTTTGAGGGAGAGCGAGGGCGAAAAAAGGGTGTAGGCCCTTCCTATCTCAATCAGCGAATGGGCGTCAGAGCCTGCTGTCTTTCCGAGGGAAAGCCGCTCTGCCATCTTTTCCGCCATCCTGTTCCTGCCCGGAATTAAGTTCCTTGAATTGAAGCATTCAAGCCCGTCCACCTTTGACTTAACCTCTGATATGTCGCCCCTGAAACCCTTTCGGAATACAGTGTATGGATGGGCAATTGAGCATATTGCACCCTGCTCCCTTATTTTATCAATAACCTCATAGAAATTGCCGGGGCGTATCCTTCCATTGAGATAATATGCGAGCAACTCGCACCTGTCAGTGAGTATCTCCTCCCCGACAACAAGCTCAAATCTCTTTCTGGAAAATGCCTCCTTAAATTCATGGCGCAGGAGCTTTTGCGCTTCAAGCGCTCCTGCAATCTGGTTATGGTCTGTTATAGCAAGCCCGGAAAGATTCCTCTTCAAGGCCACTTTGAGAACATCCCTTGTGCTCTGCATGCTGCAAGCAGAATACCTTGTGTGGCAGTGAAGGTCATAGCGCTTGTAGTTCTCTGGAGCCATCCGGCACCCCCGAAAATGTGATGAGGGCAGGAACAACAATTTTATTATAAATCTTTCCATGAGCAACAGATGAATTATCAGGATGGGTGATTCCAAAATTTTTATAAAGGGCTCTGCTTAACCCAGCCCTGACGCGGTCGTAGTCTAGCGGCTATGATTCGAGCTTCCCAAGCTTGCGACCCGGGTCCGAATCCCGGCGACCGCACTTCCTGTTAAGAGTTTTTTTCACTCAAGTCTTTTTTTTAAAAAGCCTTGCCCAACGACCGCACTTCCTGTTAAGAGTTTTTT
>PEXD01000055.1 GCA_002779235.1 Candidatus Woesearchaeota archaeon CG07_land_8_20_14_0_80_44_23
GTTTTATATTTTTTAGTTCTTTTCCATCCGCGCTTTTCCCATAGGAAAAGGGCGGTTCTATTGCCGTTCTATGCTCCTGTAAATCATGGTGGCTATTGTGGCAAACATGATGAACACCAGCATGCCGCCGACAAAAACGAAATTGCCCTGCGGCGCGGCATTTCCTGAATACACCGCCATGCCGGAAATGCTGTTGGAGACCCTTGAGAGCGCTGTTATCGCGCCTATTGTAGATATAGTGGCCGAAAGTATGAGTATTACCTTTTGGGCATTCTTGCTTATCATTTTATCCCCTCCAATGCTCAATATAGCCCGCTTTTTTAAATAATTTTCCTAAAAGGCAATGCTCCCTGCCCGAAAGAAACAAAAGGTTTAAATACTTAGTGTAATTATAACATTTATATAAGTGTAAATATTACAAGAATAGGAATGCAAGATGAGAAACAATCTGGATAAGAACGGGCACAGCAGGGAAGGGCTCAATGCATACATCACTGGTATGGAAAACAGCGCCCCTGAAAAAAAGAAAATC
Organism: Candidatus Woesearchaeota archaeon CG07_land_8_20_14_0_80_44_23; assembly: GCA_002779235.1. GTDB lineage: Archaea > Nanobdellota > Nanobdellia > Woesearchaeales > 0-14-0-80-44-23 > 0-14-0-80-44-23. Next base: position 533 of record PEXD01000055.1, read on the forward strand.
ATGCCTTATGTGAAGGAAGGACTAATAGCAGAGATTGGCTGCGGGGCAGGGACAGTCCTCGAGCTGCTTTCCCAGAATTTTCCCGAGAGCAGGATAATTGGCATAGATGACTCGCCCCAGATGCTTTCTGTCGCTTCTTCAAAGCGCTATTCCAACGGAAATGTTGAAGTGCGTCTCGGCGATGCAACCGAGAAGCAGTTCTCTGATGAAAGCCTTGACACAATAATTTTCTGCTCTGTTCTTCATGAAATATTCTCATACAACAGCTATGAAAAAGATTTCATTGAAAAAACAGTCATGAATGCCTATGAAATGCTTAAGCCCGGCGGAAGAATCATAATCCGCGACGGGGTCAGACCTGAAGGGGGCACTGCATATCTGAGGTTCAAAAACCCGGAAACTGAGAGAAAGTTTTACAGGTTCTCAGAGGAATTCGGCCCGCATAAGGTGCGTTATAGGAAAGAACACACCGAAAATTCTGAATGCATAGCAGTTAAAAAAGCTGATGCAATGGAATTTCTGAGCAAATATTTCTACAATGAAAACTGGAATCTTGAAGTCAGGGAACAGTTTGGAGTTTATACTAAAAAAGAATATGAACATTTGATAAAAAATTGCGGCTTCAAAATAATTTATTCCGGTTCCTACCTGATTGATTTTCTCAGGAATAAGTACCAAAATGATGTTGAAATGTTTGAAAAGAAGGACGGAATCTATGTTCCAACAAATTATCCTGATTCAACTCTAATTTTAGCAGCAGAGAAAGGGTGAGAAAAATGAGAATGCCAAAATCCGGATTTGTGAATGAGGAGAATATGGCTGAGGTCACTGACTGGTATGAAGTAACAATGGGCGGCGCTTATTTCACAAACTCTTATAAGGACAGGCTGAATTTTGAATTGTTTGTAAGGAAGCTTCCTGAGCGCAGGTCTTATCTCGTGTCTGCTGGTTTGGAGCAGGCAATTTATTATCTTCAAAACATGAAATTCAGTGAGGATTACATCAGCTGGATGAAAGCGCAGCCCGAGTTTGAGAATTCTGATGATGGATACTTTAAGGGCTTCTTTGATTATCTCAGAAACTTCAGGTTTGGCGCAGATGTGTGGGCTGTTCGTGAGGGAAGCATTGTCTTTCAGAACGAGCCAATTCTAAGAGTTACTGGAACGGCAATAGAAGCCCAATACATTGAAACATACGTTCTCAACACGCTTCATATACAGACAACAATAGCTTCAAAGGCCTCCAAGATTGTAGACGCTGCCAAAGGCATTCCTGTAGTTGATTTTGGCCTGAGAAGGGCTCATGATATATTGGCTTCAAGAGCAGCTTATATTGGTGGCTGCGCTGCGACCTCAAATGTTTTTGTTGCAAAAACCTTTGGAATTCCAAAATCAGGGACAATGGCTCATTCATTTATTCTCGCATCGGATCCCGAGTTAGACGCTTTTAGGAATTATATCCTTGCTTCTAATTCTGAGTTGGAAGCTTTTAGAAATTATGGAAGAACCTATCCTGACCATTCGGTGTTTTTAATAGATACTTATGACATAATTGAAGGAGCAAAAAATGCAATTGTAGTTGCAAAAGAGATGGAAAAAGAAGGGCACAGGCTAAAGGCAGTACGGGTTGACAGCGGCGACTTGCTTCAGATGGGTAGAAAGGTTAGGGGAATGCTGGATAAAGCAGGATTAAATTATGTTGGAATCTTTGTTAGCGGCGATTTGGATGAGTATAAGATAGATTATCTGGTGAAGAATAATGCGCCAATAACAGGTTTTGGTGTTGGAACTAAGATGGACAGCTCAGAAGATGCGCCAACAATAAACATGATATACAAACTCGATGAGATAATGAATTCAAGGCAGCGCATTCCAAAGATAAAACTCAGCAAGGATAAGCTTACCCTGCCGAAGAGGATGCCGCTCAGAATTTATGATAGGAATGGCTTATTTGAGAAAGACATACTGGCTTTGGATGATGAGAAGATAGAAGGCGCCCATCCCCTTCTAGTAAAGATTATGGAAAAAGGAGAACTGATTTATGACATTCCCAGCTTGGACGAAATCAGGAAATACCATTTAGGGCAGGTTTCAAAGCTGCCTGAAAAATACAAGTCATTGGAAAACTCTGTTGAATATCCTGTTGAGTTAAGCCCGGGGCTTGAAGCCCTGACTGAAAAACTGATTGAAGAATACAAAAATGGGAATAATACAAACAAAGGTGGTTAAAATGAAAAAAGCAAATATGGTTTTCTTTGATGTGGATACGCAGAATGATTTTATGTGCAGGGAATTCGTCAATGAAAAGGGGCTGACTGAAAAGGGCGCCCTGTATATAAGCAATGCAGAGGAAATAATTCCGAATCTTGAGTTGCTTACCAAATATGCTCAAGACAATAGCATAAGGATTCTTGGAAGTGTTGACAGGCATTTTAAGTCAGACCCGGAATTGATTTTAAATGGAGGAGCTTTTCCTGAACACTGCATGGACGGCACTTATGGGCAGAAAAAGATAACTGCAACAACTCCGCCGAATTTCAAGTTCATCGAAAATATGGAATACGGCGATGATGAGCTTGAGGATATTGTCAAAAGCGGCTGTGGGCTGTATTTTGAAAAGCAGAGCTTCAACACATTTGACAATCCCAACGCAAAAAAAGTTCTTGAGATTCTAAAGCCGAATGTTGTGGTGGTTTACGGGGTTGCAACTGACTTCTGCCTCAAATATGCTGCTCTGGAGCTCAGCGCCGCCTTGAAAAAGAATGGCACAAAAATATATCTGGTGGAGGATGCAATAAAGGCAGTCAACATCAACCATGATGATGGAAAAAAGGCAATTGAGGAAATGCTGAAAGAAGGGATTCGGTTGATAAAAATAGAGGATGTCTTGGAGGAAAAAATATGGGAAAAGGCACTTTAGGAGAGGAACCTGAAGAAAAAATAAGAGAGCTGTATTTGAAAAATCCCTCTGAAGCATTAATAATTGATTCAAAGAAGACAGTTGAAAAAATAGAAGAATTCATATTGAAAGAGGTTGAAAAAGCCAATGCACTGGGACTTGTTCTCGGAATGAGCGGAGGAATAGACAGCGCAGTCGTTGCAACTCTGTGCAGAAATGCAGTTGGCCCGGAAAAAGTTTACGCCCTAATGATGCCGTCTGAAACAAATCAGAGCTCAGATACAAGCGGCGCAGTTGCCCTTGCAGAAAAGCTTGGCATAAACTATAAGATAATTTCAATCTCTGATATTGAAGAGGTTTTTCTGAAAAAAAGGGTGTTTGACGAATTCATGAGCAAGGCAAATCTCAAGCCCCGCATCAGGATGGCTCTGCTGTACGGAGTTGCAAATTCAAGGAATTATCTTGTGACGGGCTGCGGTAATAAATCCGAATTAAGCGCAGGGTATTTTACAAAGTTTGGCGATGGCGGCTGTGATATTCTTCCAATAGGTGACTTGTATAAGACCCAGGTTTACCAGTTGGCAAGGTGCCTTGAGGTTCCCGAAAGCATCATTCAAAGGGCTCCGACTGCAGGGCTGTGGAAGGGGCAGACAGATGAGGATGAGATGGGAATCAAATATAAGGTTCTGGACCAAGTTCTTCTCGGGCTTGAGCTTGAAGTTAAAAAGAATGCAATAGCTGAAAAAGTTGGAATCAATGAAAGCGATGTTGAAAAGGTAATTGGGAGAATCCAAATGTCAGAGCACAAGAGAAAAATGCCGGGAACTCCTAAAGAGGCAGCTGCATCACAAACCTCTGAAAATTATGTGTTAAACAGAATTAATGAGGTGCTTGAAAACAAAGCGATAGAATGGCTAAATACTCCTATTGCTTCCTTGAACAAAAGAACGCCGCTGGAAGTGCTGATGGAGGATGAACCTGGCAGGAAAAGAGTTTTAGATGTTCTTATCAGAATGGAGTGGGGCATTCCTGACTGATGAATGTGATAAAAATGCAAGATGAAAAGGGCAAACAGGTTAAAAAATGATAAACAAAATCAGAAGAGGACTTTTTATCGGAAGGTTCCAGCCGCTGCACATTGGGCATTTAGCTGTGATTGAAGAGATGGACAGGAATCCTGACCTGGACGAGATGATAATAGGGATTGGAAGTTACCAGTATGATTACAAACATAAGAAGCCTGACATGAATATTACAGACAATCCATTTACAGGAGAAGAAAGATACGAAATGATTGAGCAGGTCGCTAAAAAGCGGATTGAGAAAAAAACACACATAATTCCCATTCCTGACATTCACAATTATCTAAAATGGGCCGGCCATGTAAAAGAACTTATGCCTAAATTTCAGGTTGTATATTCCGGAAATACAGTTGTAAAAAAGCTCTTTGAGGAACAGGGATACAAAGTGACAAGCATCAGCAAAATAGATGTCTCAAGCACTACAATCCGCAGCATGATTGCAAACGATGAAGAAAGATGGAGAACTCTTGTTCCAGAAGAGATTGCTGGTTATATTATGAAAATCAATGGTGCTGAAAGGATTAAAACTTTGTTTAGAAATAAAGAAAAGTTGAGAGTCCCCTCCCCTACTGCGGACATCATAATAAAATGCTATAAAAATGTAGAGGGCGGGCTTGAAGAAAAAAATTTCAGGGGCATAGTGCTTGTGGACAGGAAGTATTTTCCTCTGGGCTGGGCCCTTCCAGGCGGCTTTATTGAATATGGCGAGACAGCAAGGGCTGCTGCAGCAAGAGAGGCATTTGAGGAAACATCGCTGGAAATACAAATAGAAAGGCTTCTTGGAGAATATTCTGACCCGAATCGCGACTGCAGGAAGCATGTTATTTCACTATGCTACATTGCGCACGCCTTT
>PEXD01000001.1 GCA_002779235.1 Candidatus Woesearchaeota archaeon CG07_land_8_20_14_0_80_44_23
AACACAACAGCATTCAACCTGACAAGGGACATAACTGCTCCGAATACAACTGTAAACTCGCCTGCTGCTGCCTCATGGCATAATAGCAATTTCACACTCAACATTTCTGACTCTGATTTGCAGTCAGGGCTGCAGGCATGCTATTACAGGGTAATCAGCAATGGGACAGAAACAAAGGGCTGGACTGCAAGAAACTGCAACAATGCAACTGCTATTTCTGTCAGCGTGGGAGCTGGCATGGACTGCAGGAATGAGACGGCAAATGGCTGTGTTGTTGAATTGAGGGCATATGACAATGTCAACAACAGCAATTTCACCTCAATAAATTATAGCATTGACTTCACTCCGCCTTCAGCGCCCGGGAACCTGACAGATAATATAGAGGGCTGGAGCTTCGTAAACAACAGGACATTCAACTGGACTGCTGCGACAGACAATGTTAGCGGCGTTGCCGGCTATTATTATGCAATTGATGATGACACGCCTGAAACAGGGGGAAACTGGACGACAAATTTATATTACATCAATGAAAGCATGAATTCGGGCAATCACACTCTCTATGTCAAGGCAGTTGACAATGCAGGAAATGTAGGGGAGTATGCGAGCCACGAATTCCTGATACTCTCATCAAAAGGAATAATCTCAACAACACCAGGGGCAACTCCATTCTGGACAAATGTTTCAAATCCGCTGCTGAATACCAACTTCTCCTGCCTCGGCGACCTGCAGGACCAGCAGCAGTGCAATGTGTCCTGGACAGTGAATTCAACAGGGGAGAGAGGGAGCAGATATGAGTTTTTTGTGATATTTGAGTCGCTGAACTATTCTCAGGTTCCGAGCAACCAGACGCAGTTCACATACATAGAGATAAGGAGCAACAATACGCCGCCGTCAAAGGTGAACCTTACAAGTCCAAGTAACAACAGCGGAACAGAGCATGACAGGAACATGACTTTCGTATGGCAGGTCGCAACTGATGCTGATGGCGACTTATTGACATATTTCCTGCAGGCTGACAATGACTCTGACTTCAGCTCGCCTGTGATAGACATATCGACAGACCTTACAAACTACACCTATGGAGGGCAGCTGAACCTCTCAACCGCATATTTCTGGAGGGTTCGCGCATTTGACAGTTTTGAATACGGAAACTGGAGCGATGTCTGGAACTTCTCAATAGAGCCCTATAGAGACATAGAATTGTATGTGTCAAGTGTTGACTTCGGAACTATAAGCCCGAACACAACAAATGACACAACAGACAACAATCCACAGCCGATAAAGATAAGGAACAACGGCAACATTCCCGTTAACATAAGCATAAACACAACTGCGCTCTGGAATTCAGTTGCTCTTGACACGAGCTATTACCAGTTCAAGATAGGGAACATAAGCACAGAATATTACAGCTTTGACTGGAGAAATTCAAAGACAACCTGGCAGAACATGAGCGCAACATCCTCTATCGCAATAGTTGACCTCGGATACCTGGATTCTGCTGACGAAGCGAGAATAGAGATAAATGTCACTGCACCCAATGCAGAGCCGCCGGGAAGCAAGAACAGCACAATATATGTGATGGCAAGCTAAAATGGCAGGAAAAAAGATTGGACTGGCAATGTTGTTGATTTTAACAGCCCTGACTCTGTCGGGAATTGCATATTCAGCAAGCATAGGAGTAGCCCCTGCATATACCGGGCTGCAGTATGAGCCGGGCTCGGAAAAAACATTTGAGGTAAGGATATACAACAGCGACGGCTCTGGCTTGAATGCAACTCTGTCTCTTGAAGGGCAGCTCTCGCAATATTTCTCTCTCTCACAATTCAGGGTTGAAATACTGCCTGGGGAAAGGATGAAGGGCGTGAATGTCACGGCAAGGCTGCCTGCGGGAATCGCACCTGGCACTTACACCACTAACATAATAGCAGTTTCTGAGGGCGCTGGAAAGGGGACTGTCGGGGCTGTTGCCTCTGTCTCAATGCAGATTTACACTGCTGTGCTTTCAGACAAATACCTTTCGGCTTTTATAAACGTAAGCGCAGACAGGAGCGCGACAATAACAATAAGGAACATCGGGCTTACGAGCATAGATTCCTCAAATATTTCTTTGGAAATAAATGAGGGACAGGTTGTGAAATTTTCAGCAGCCCGGGATTTGGGAGGGCTTTCGCCTGACGAGCAGAAGACAGTAAGGGAGAAACTCTCAAATCTCAACGGCGACTATTCTGCAAAAATAGTTCTTGATTATGACGGGCAGGAAAGGATTGTTGAAAAAGGCATAACAGTAGGCGTGAAGACAATAACGCCTGAAAAGATTGAGATTCCATCATTCAAGCTTGGGGAGATAAACCGGCTTGTGCTGACATTGACAAGCAACTGGAACACTCCAACAGATGTGGAGCCGAAAGTCCAGGTCTACTCTTCAAACACGCTTATAGCAGAGCTTGCTGCAAATAACATCAGCATTATTAACAGCACAAAGATAGATTTTTTCTGGGACACTAAAGAATTGCCCTACGGGCAGTACACAATAAGAGCAATTGCACTCTATGAAGGGGAGAGGAAGGAAAAGGATTTCTATTTCTCATTATCTGAAAACCGGGCATCTGTTGAGGAGAGCGGCGCAAGGTCGAGGAGAAGGATGATATCATCAGCCATCATAATTTCAGCAATCCTGCTGGCTGTTTTTTCTGCCAGATTTATCAAGAAAAAATTCATGAAGGCGAGGTTGGAATCGCTAATCAATGGGGCAGTAAGGTATGCTGAATACAGGGATGTGAAAAAGGCTGCAGAGGCATACACAAGGATAAGGCAGATTTATGACACTCTTTCCGAGCAGGAGAAGAAAAAGTTTTATGACAAGCTTATGAAAGTATACAATTTCATAAGGAACCAGAAAAATAAAAAAATTGAATTCTAACAAGTTAAAAAAAGAATAAAAAAATAAAAAAGCCCTACTTCACCTTTATCTTGATTGCCTGCTCGGCAGGCTTCATTTCCTTCCAGGCAAGCTCGAACATCTCTTCAAGCGCTGATGCAAAGAAAGGGGAATTTATCCAGATTCCAATGTCATATGTCGGGTGAACCTCTGCATCGTCCATAACCATAAATGTGAGGTCCTTTCCGTCGACAATTGTAAACCTGGCCTTGGTCTTGGTGCTTCTTATCTCAACATTCTTGCCAAGCTCCTCGGCTGCTGCAGCGCACTGCTGTGTTAAGGGGGCTGCCATCCTTACCCTTACTCCCCTCTTCTTGAGCTTCTCAAAAACCGGCTTGAAGCCCTCGGCCTCTCTGATGAAGCCCTGGGTTGTTGTTATTATTGTAACTGTCTTTTCTGCAGCCATCATTGTTGACTCAAGGTGATTGTAAAGATTGTGCCTTCCCCTCAGGCTCCCTGAAAGGTCTGTGGGCTCAATGAGTTCCACACCCTGAGCGTGCAGGGACTTAAGCTCTCCGAGAATATCAGTTTCTTTTATATCATTAAGGCGCTTTATCTTTACTTCTGCCTCTCTCTGCATGTGCTTTTTGACGCGCTCGACAACCTCTTCCGGAGGGACTGCCAAATATTTTATCGGCTTCCCGAACTTCATTATGACAAATCCCTTTTTCTCTAGGGACTCAAGAACATCATAGCTCCTTGACCTTGGAACGTTTGCAATATCTGAGAGCTCTCCTGCTGTCGAAACTCCCCTTGAGAGCAGCGCTGTCCATATCTTTACCTCATAGAGGTTCAGAGAGAAATACAGCCTTAATTTGCTCAAGAATTCTTCTTTCACAATCATTTTATGGCCTCCGGTTTAAACTGGAACGTGCTTAAACTGACATTCCACCCCTTTTAGGATAATTTTAGCATTTTAGTATTTAAATCTTTTCAATAATGTTACTTGGCGGTAACATAATACTTTAACATAGGAGGCAGTAGTGAAAAATAAAATAAGGTGTAGGGCAGAAATAAGCCGCCTTCTGTAGGGCTTCTTTCGAACAGCCCTTCCCGGCATTCTACTATGCGTCCAAACGGACTTGCACCGCCGGGGCTCGCCGTTTCACCGAATCCAAGGGAACGTCTGCAGGTTGGCTCGCACCTGTCGCCAGATGCTTCGCATGCATCATCCTTGGCCTTGGGCGTGCCGTTTCTGAGCGGTTGCCGCCTGTTTCCAGGCCACGCTTTTGCGTGCAGCTTTTATAGTGGGCGGACTTTCCTCAGAGGCAAACTCCGAAAGCCGGGTATCTGCCCTACAGGAGAAGAGACAATATCAAGTTTTAAAAATGTTTGCCTGCACAAAGATTTCTTTTGGCAGTAACTGGCTGGTGACTGCCAATTGGGAAATTAAAAAGTTTATAACTACGCTGAAATAGAAATATTTAAAAACAAAAACCGCTTTGGTATACAAAAAGGTATAATAATTAAAAAAAATGAGGGAAAGCATGGCTGAGATTTCAAAGACAACGGTTGCCATCCTGCTGGTTCTCACAATTCTTGTTTCTGTGATGGGAACCTGGACAATATTGCAGTCTGTAGCAGGAGCAAAAACAGGCCCAAGCGCAGAAAATGCGCAGGCAAACACAAATTCTAAGATTTCTCTGACCGTAGAAAAGCGGCCTGGAGAGCCGGACGGGCAGTCAAAGATAAGCCTTAATGTTGAAGGTAATAGGTGAGGTTGAGAAAAATGGCGGATGATATAAACAACAAAACATTGGCAACACTTCTGGTGATTGCTATAATAGTTTCAATCGGCGGGACGCTTATAAGTTTAAACCGGCTCTCAAAATTCGGCGGCGTCACAGGATTTGCAACATCTGGAACAGCGAAAGTCAACCTGACTGTAACATCAAGTTCTGGAATTACAGTGACGCAGGCAATTGACTTCGGAAGCGGATATGCAAACAACTCCTACAACTGCACAATGGAGAGCAACCTCTCATCCGGAGCAAGGCCGACAACAACCTGCCAGGGCGACTGGGCAAGTTTTATCTCTGACTCTACAAAGAGATACATAATAGTCCAGGACACTGGAAACACAAATGGAAACCTGACAATCAATGCATCAGCAGTCGCAACAACCTGGATAGATACTGTATCAACAGCATGGAGCCAGGCATGGTATGCAGCACTAAACCCCACTGCAAATGACGGATGCGCAGACGCATATCAGACAACAACATGGACAACGCTTACAACAGGTGTTCCTACATCCCTATGCGTAAATGCAACAGGAACTGCGTTCACATACGGAACAAACAGCATACTCTGGGTAGCAGCCAAGGTAAACGTGCCGTTTGACGCAACACCAGGAGAAAAACAGACACAAGTGGGAATATACTTTTCAGGTTAAACCTTTTATTAAAT
>PEXD01000079.1 GCA_002779235.1 Candidatus Woesearchaeota archaeon CG07_land_8_20_14_0_80_44_23
TTCTTTGCATTTCTTGTACAAATTGAGCGAAGCTCAATTGTACACAAAATCTACGATTTTGTTGTACAAAACGCAAAGACGGGGTCTTGCGCACAAAAAATCCTTAAAGATTTTTTTGCGAATCCTTATGGATTTTTATGTAGCTCCGAGCAGCGAGTTTTGTTACTATTTTTGAATGGCTAAAAACCGAAAGATTTAAATATTAAAATATTATTACCTTTTAATAACAATAATTATTTGGAGATGTTAAAATGTCTTCATTTGAAAAGAAGATTGCAACCGCAATTGTACTGCTGGGAGCGGAAGCGGGAGTAGCACTGGGATTAGATGCAATGCTGGCAATGCCAATAATAGGAAGCGTTTGTGCCATTGCAATAATATGTGAAACAGAAAAAAAACTAGATCGGCCGTATGTAATTAATGTTGAAAGGTTCACGAGCCAGGGTCAGAATTACTTAACTGCTGACTTAACTATTGACCACATACCGGGCAGAGATGATACTTATCTCTTGAAGGAAGTTACTGCCAAGGAAGGTGACACCTACCTGAATCTCGGAATTCAGGATAGCTTTGCAGAGGATTTGGCAAGAGCGATAAACAATACGCCTGACGGTAAGATAACACCCGGGCAGCACCTTTACATGCCAATACTACTACATATAATAAATGAGCCTAAAACAAAAGAGCAATCAACTCTTGAAAAGCTTCTAATATCGCCATTACCGCTATTACCATAAAAATGATTTTTTTTATTTATTTTCTCCAACTGTATATTCTCAGGATTTTTGGCGAGTGGGGGTTGCCCTCTGCTGATATTAGCATTGAGTAACTTATTGTCTGCTCTGCTGAAATTGCCTGGAGCACAAAGTTTGGATTTGAGGATATTGAGAATGTAAAGTTGAACATGAATAGTCCATTCTCGTTGAGAAGGTTTCTTATTGAGAAGTTTATATAAGAGGAATTTCCAGTGAGAACTGCTTGCCTGAATGCCTGTTCTTTTGAGAGCCCCTTAAGGACTGAAAGGTCCTATTCACAGGAATAGAGGCGTGCACGCTCAGGCATGACAACTGATAAAAGAATATATAAAAAAGCGCGGAATGATAAAGTCGGACGAGGAGTTTAAGTACAAAGGACTTTTCAAATGAGTAAATCCTTCCTTTCTTCTTTATTTTTAATTGTTTATCTCATTTCTCAATATTTACACTATTTTTGTCATTATTTATATTTTCCTTTTTGATTAAACTTTTTCTAAAAGTTTCTCTCTTCCTTTTTCGTTAACCTTTTTCTAAAAGGTTATTTTCCATAGTAATCAGACATGCTGAGTATGCCTGCTCTTCTGTAATCTCCTTTATGTCACCCTCTTTTTCTATTCCTATTTTTTCAAGAGAGAGCTTTCCAACAGAAACTCTTTTCAGCGAAACAACAGCGCAGCCGACTGCTGAAAGCATCAGGCGAACCTGCCTCTTCTTGCCTTCTAAAATGGTTATTTTAACCTCTTTATTGCCAATTCTTTCAGCAGAGCACTCTTTTGTCCTGTATTCTGATTCTTTTCCTTCAAAATCTTCAATCGGAATAATAATTCCCTTCTTAAGAAGCAGCAATGAATCTTCTGAAATTTCTTTGTCAAGCGTTGCAATATAGGTTTTTTCAACCTTGTTCTCCGGCTTCATCATAAGCTCATTTAACTTTCCGTCGTTTGTTAAAATCAGAAGCCCGGTGGTATCTTTGTCAAGGCGGCCGACAGAAAACAGCGAATTTATTTCCTTCCCTAAGAGGGGAAGCCGCTTCTTCCTTATGAACGAGAATATTGTCTTGGCCTTCCTGTCCCTTGACTTCTGGCAGAATATGCCTGAGGGTTTATTTAGTGCAAGATAAATGTTCCTTAATCTTGAAACCTGCCTTCCATTAAGTGAAACAGCAGAGCTTTCCTTTATTTCATAATTGGGATTTGTAACTGTCTTTCCATCAACAGTTATATGGGAATGCATTATTGAATGTGCAGCGTCTTCCCTTTCTTCAAATTCTCCTGTTTTTGCAAGATATTGTATAAGCCTTATTTTTTTGCTCATCCTTGTTTCTCCTTTCTCTTAATTACAGTTATCCTTTCCGAGACGTTGCTCTCAGTTGATTTTTCAGGGTCTTTTTTGGCATAGGCAGAGATTATCTTTTTTGAAAATTTGCTAAATGTCTTATCTTCAATTGAATACCTGGTTTTATCCATCAGGCGCTGCATGAAATAGATGTTGTGGTAAATCCTTAACCTAAATCCGAGCTGCTCCTGAGTTTTTAGGAGATGGTGAAGATATGCCCTGCTGTAATGAGTGCAGGTAAAGCATTTGCATTCTGAGTCAATAGGCGAAAAATCATCCCTGTAAATCTTGCTGTCCAGTTTTAACTTTCCGTGCCATGTGAACATTGTTCCATGCCTTGCATTTTCAACTGGAAAAATACTGTCAAAAAAATCAACTCCCATTGAAACGCTTTTTACAATGTCTTCCGGGCTTCCAAGTCCCATTATGTATTTTGGCTTATCTTCAGGCGCATAGCGCATAACGCTTTTTATCATTGAGTAGCTGTCCCTCTTCGGCTCCCCGATAAAAAGCCCGCCGAGAGAGATTCCGTCAAAATCCATGTCCCTCATGAACTTCATGCTTTCAATCCTGAGCTTCCTGTAAAAGCCCCCCTGGGCAATTCCGAAAAGCAGCTGGCTTCTCTTTGTGTGCGCCTTCTTGCAGCGCTCTGCCCAGGCATGCGTCTTCAGCATTGAGTCCTCGGTCTCCTCTTTGCTCATGCCGTAAGGCGGGCAGTAGTCAAGGCACATCGCCGCGTCAGAGCTGAGCTCCTGCTGGATTTTAATAATCATTTCAGGAGTCATCAGAATGTTCCTGCCGTCAAACGGGGAGCGGAACTTTATGCCGTCCTCTGTTGTTCCCCGGAAGAAGCTCTGCCTCAGAATCTGGAATCCGCCACAGTCGGTAAAAATCGGCCGGTTAAAGTTCATAAAGCCGTGAATCCCGCCTGCCTTTTTCACAACATCTGTTCCCGGAGCAAATGAAAGCAACAGCGCATTGGCAATTATCGCCTGCACCTTTATCTCCTTAAGATCATGCGGTGAGAGGTAGCGGGGAGCTGCCTTTGTTGCGACAGGCATGAAAAACGGCGTCAATGCATCTCCGTGGCTTGTGTGAAGTATCCCTGTTCTCGCCTTTGTCTTCCTGTCCGAATATTTTATTTCAAGCATTATGAATCACTTATACGAGAAGACTTTAATATTTGTATGAAATTTGTTAAAGTCTTCTGGATATAGGCAAGGTAAATAATAACGAATATTAATGTCCTTGCCTATAAGAAATGATTTTTGTGCCTAATTATTAAATTTATGCATCAAACTATGGTTAATTTATCTCAAGCGCAAACCTTATCACAGGATACCGGCCCTCAACTTTTTTAGATGCTGGCGAATATGCCAATATGGAATGTGTGAGGTCTGTTGCGCAGAAATAGTATGTCTCAGGAGGGTAGACGCTGCACTCCCTTATGCTGCTGAAATGGTTTTGAGGATCGCTGGAATAAAACGCTTCGCTGTTAACAATTATCGGAATAAATGTCTGGTATATTATGAAATCCGAAACATCCCATTCAACATAATCGCCGCTCTCGTTCACAAGCTCTATCTTTGCTGAGGTTATCACTCCATTATCATATATAATGCTGTAATTATAATCGTTGCTGGGAATTATGTAAGGAGTTGGCCCTGCTAAGTTATTATAATAAATGTCACTAAAATTATCTGATAGCCAGAGCAGTTTTGTGTTTTTCATGCAGTCAGGAGAAGAGCAAGTGCTGCTCCTAATTGTTCCCTGCGCAGCATTCACATAAAATATAAACGTGCTGCTGACGCCATCAAGTTTCGGAAAATCGTGTAGTTTGAACTCGCAGTAGCATTTATTGTCAGCAGAGCACTGCTGCTCCATTTTTAGAATCATAGAGAGAATCTGCTCTTCTGGCTGAAGCATGGAGGCGGGGTTGTAGCATGAGGAGTTGAGATTCATAATTCTATCTGAAAGAATCTGCGCTTCTTTATTTACGCAGCTGTCGCGCTCTGGATATTTGCTGTTTGAACATGTTGTGACAATTTCCTTTGCCTTCCCAGAGGCAGTTTCATAGCTTGAAAAATCATAATTAATCACTGCCTTGAAAGAAGGATTAACTGAATATAGAAGGGGTGAAATTTCTTTATTTTGCGCTGGGGCTGCTGGCTGCGAATTCCCTGTATTAAGAGAAAGCGAACTGCATTCATCATCCTTGCGGGTGCAGCTTGTATCACCATTGTCAAAAATGAAGTCAGGAGATTTTGTGTCATAGAAGCACAGGGGGTTCACCCTCTGCCCGTTGATTCTTATCTCAAAATGGAGGTGGGGGCCTGTTGAAAGCCCTGTGCTGCCCTCAACTCCTATCTGCTGCCCTTTTGAAACTGTCTGGCCTTTTGAGACGAGAACATTTTGGAGATGCCCGTAAATTGTCTGGAAGCCGTTGTGCTGGATTAGCACAGAGTTCCCATAGCCTTTTCCACAATAGCAGTTGTCATCCCATGTGCCTGATGCATCATAATAAATGCATTCTTCTTTGCAGGAATCATATGTAGCGATGACTGTCCCGTCAGCCACTACAAAAACAGAGGTTCCTCTCGGATGTCCCAAATCAATTCCGGGATGATTGTTATACTCTCCCTTTAAAATTCTTTTTCCAAAGCATGAAGTGACCATATAATGCTGTCCGTCAGAACCGCCGTTTTTCTCAATTGGATAGGCAAGCCCGCTTGAAAGGTCGATTTGCGCAGCAACACTGCTTGCACCGCCCTCTGCTATGATAATGTTCTCATCTGTCTTCGCGACAACTGCTGTTTTTCCATTGCTGGATGAAATACTGAATGAGTAGTAATCCTTGCTTGTAGGCAGCTCGTCATCAGTGTAAAGCGCCAGGTATGGGTCAAGGAAATCAGGATAAAGCCTTGAAAAGGCGTGTATTACTGATGCATCGTCAGGATAACATTCTTTTTTGGGAAGCCCGTCGCTTTTGTACCAGTATGAGAATCCTGCATCAGAGCCGCAGTCAGCTCCGGGAAGCCCTCCCCGCGATGCGAGGTTCATTGCTGTGTCATATTCTGCATACCTTCCTGAAAGGTCTATGAACATTAATGCCCTCTCACCCTTTGCATAAACATCAAAGAGGCGGAACTGCTCAGCGCCTATGCTTTCTGTCATTGCCTTGCTCTTGTTGTAAAGCGCAATGAAGAGCATGGTGAATATGATTATGGATGAAATTGCCAGGAAAAACACAAGAAAATTTCCTTTCCTATTAATGCGTCTCATATCAGTTAACTTCTTTTTAATATTTATAAAGTTTTGTAGTCACAGGGGCGTTCCCATCCTCTGCATCGGCTGTGCAAAATTCAATGGCAAAATCAGGATTAAAAGAAAAGTTTATAATATACCTCTTCACCACAAGAACAAGTTTTTGTAGATAAAATGAGCGGAAAGCTAAATCCTTTAAGGAAAATTGTAATACATGGAAGAGGCGGACAGGGCGCTGTGACTGCAGCAGAGCTTATTGCAAAGGCTGCTTTCTACGACGGCAAGGAAAGCCAGGCATTCCCAAGCTTTGGAGTTGAAAGAAGGGGCGCCCCTGTGCAAGCATTCTGCAGGATTTCAAAAGAAAAAATTACCCTGAAAAGCCAGGTTTACGAGCCAGATTATGTAATCATCCTTGACTCAACGCTTCTTCCCCTTGTAGATATCAAGAACCTTTCTGAAAAAAAAGGAACGCTTATAGTGAACACTGCAAATTACATTGACAGCTCAAAGTTCACGGGAATCAACGTGCTTTCAGTGGACGCAAGCTCTGTTGCGCTGGAAATCTTCAGGGCAGACATAGTGAACACGGCGATGGTTGCCGCATTCTCGGCATTCACAGGTGAGATTTCAATGCAGTCCATGATAAAGGCGCTTCCTGAAATATTTGAAAGGAAAGACATAATAGAAAAGAACCAATCAGTTTTGGAGAGGATATACTCCAACTGCAAGGAGTGCAAGCCAGGAAAATAGGAATTAGCATGGCAGAAAAAAAAACATCTGGCAAAGGCGGGAAAAAAAGCGGAATCCAGTCGATAAACGGCATACCCCTCTCTGTTGGCGCAGTAATCTCTGAGCCCGGCTCAACTCTTCGCAACAAGACAGGCAGCTGGAGGACATTTCACCCTATTATTGATTATAAGAAATGCATAAAGTGCGGGCTCTGCTGGACATTCTGTCCTGACGCTGCAATTTCAAAGGATTTCAAGATAAACTATGATTACTGCAAGGGCTGCGGGATATGTGCTTCTTCATGCCCTGTGAAAGCCATAATAATGGAGAAAGAAAAGAAGTAGGTGAAAAAAATGAAAAAGGAAGTACTGGCAAAGCTTAATCAGAATGCAGAAAACGACGCAATAACCCTGAAGGAGATAATGGGAGAGGAAAAAAGCATAGAAAGCATAACAAACCGCTTTTCACAAAAGCTGACTGAGAGGCACGGCGCAGAGTTCGGAGGGGTGCTGCTGCTGAAATACAACAAACACGACAATAAGGTTGAGCTATACTGCGGGCAGATGAAAACCCCTGCAATGCTGTTCTCCCCCGAAGACATTGGAGAGATACCGCACCAGGTTATGCTTCTTCGCGAGAGGAAGAAAAAGGAAGCAGAAGTGGCAGAGTGGAACAAATCAAGAAAGGTAAACCCTACTGATATTGAAAAAGAAGAGTGAAAAATAGAAAATGAGAAAGCTGATAGAGACAAGCGACGCAGTTGCGCAGGCGGCAATGCTGTGCAGGCCGCTTGTAATTCCAATGTACCCGATAACGCCCCAGACTCACATAGTTGAAAAGCTCGCCTCGCTGATAAGCGACGGAAATCTTGATGCAGAGATGATACACACAGAGTCAGAACACAGTGCCATGAGCGCGGCAATTGGGGCATCTGCAGCAGGGGTAAGGGTTTTCACGGCAACTGCTTCCCAGGGGCTCGCGCTGATGCATGAAGTTTTATTTATCGCATCAGGAATGCGCTTTCCAATTGTGATGGCTGTCGCAAACAGGTCTCTTTCAGCGCCCATAAACATCTGGAACGACCAGCAGGACTCTATTGCAGAAAGGGACTCGGGCTGGATTCAGTTCTATGTTGAGACAGCGCAGGAGGCAATGGACACAACAATAATGGCATACAAAATTGCCGAGAACAAGGATGTGCTCCTTCCAGTGATGATATGCATTGACGGATTCACCCTCTCGCACGTCTTTGAGCCGGTAGACATCCCTGAGCAGAAAGCGATTGACAGGTTCCTGCCAAAATATGAGCCGGGTGACAAGCTGGATGTGAAAAATCCCAAGAGCTTTGGACCCATAGCATTTCCGGACACATTTGCAGGATTCAGGAAGATGCAGGATGAGGCAATGGGGCGCTCAATTGATATCATCAAAAATGTAAACTCAGAATTCAAAAAGGCATTCTCGCGCTCATACGGCGACGGGCTTGTGGAAAATTACATGATAGAAGACGCAGAATATGCGATTGTTGCCATGGGCTCTGCCTGCGGGACAGCCAGGGCAGTTATAGATGAGATGCGCAAAAAGGGCAAAAAATATGGCATGATAAGAATAAAGTGCATGAGGCCATTCCCGCGAGAGGAAATAATCTCTGCTGCAAAGCCCCTTAAGGGTATCGCGGTGCTTGACAGGAACATAGGGCTAGGAGCAGGAGGAGCTTTATTCACTGAAATAAAAGCAATCCTTCCAGAAAAAAATGTCAATGATATAATACTCGGGCTCGGCGGAAAGGACATCACAATTGAGGATATAAAAAAATCATTTGAAATAGCTGAAAAGGAAAACAGCAGCACTCAGTGGCTACTCTGAACTGAAAAAGCAGCAATCACACAAACGCAAAATGAAGCATCAGATAATGAGAGAAGAAGAGCTGAAAAGCCGCTGTATCTACTGCAGCGCCAAAATAGAGCTGAAAAAGTGGAAGTCAGAATTTGAGCATTTCTTCCACTACAAGATTGCAGTGTGCGACAATTGCCACTGCAGGAACAGGATACGCGTAAAGTTCAGCGGCTCAGGAGAGGATTCCTGGGCAGAGGGGCTTGAAAAAAAAGTAATTGAGGGTTAAGGGTTGGAAATCAAAATGATAATGGGACTGCCGGAAGAGGAATACTTTGCATCAGGGCACCGCGCCTGCGCAGGATGCGGAGCCGCGATAATATTAAGGCATGCGCTTAAGGCAGCAGGCCCTAACACAATTGTTGTCAGCGCAACAGGATGCATGGAAGTAGTCAGCTCGCCCTATCCCGAGACAGCATGGAAGCTGCCCTGGCTGCACGTTGCATTTGAGAATGCAGCTGCTGCAGCATCTGGAATAGACGCGGCCCTGAAAAAGATGGGAAAGAGGGATTCTGTCAACATACTTGTGATAGGCGGCGACGGGGGGACATTCGACATAGGGCTGCAGGCGCTCAGCGGAGCTGCTGAGAGAGGCAACAAGCTTACCTACCTCTGCTATGACAATGAGGCATACATGAACACAGGAATACAGAGAAGCGGTGCAACTCCCAAATATGCCTCCACAACCACAACTCCCTATGGGCTGAAGATACACGGCAAGACTCAGTTCCCAAAGAACATGCCATTCATAATGGCATCGCACGGCTGCTATGTGGCTACAGCCAACATCTCAGAGTTTATGGACTTTCAGGCAAAAATGAAAAAGTCATTTTCAAAGCCAGGAGTGAGCTACATTCAGATTCTCTCTCCGTGCCCGCCTGGATGGAAGAGCCAGACAGACCAGGCAGTGAAAATATCACAGCTCGCGTTCAGCTCAAGGGTAACGCCCCTCTATGAGATTGAGGACGGAAGAATAAAGATAAGCAAGGAGCCGGTTAAGCCTGTGCCTGTCTCAGAATACCTGAAAACCCAGCAGAGGTTTTCCCAGATGTCAGCAGAGGAGAGGGCGGAAATCCAGAAATTTGTGGATTCTGAATGGGGAAAAATCTCAGGGCTTGCAAAATCAGGGTTGAAAATATTCTAATAATATTAACAATATTTATTGTACAAGGGTGCCCCTGAACTTTTTTCCTTCTATAACATTTGAGAGATTTCTAATGTCCTTTCCTATTATGTAAACCTTTATCCCAAACCTCTCGCACTTCCTGCTTGCTACAGGATCAAAGGGGGCATTCAGGCCCGGGTCCCATTTATTGCCTACAATCTTCCTGAAATCCTTCCAGGAAATCTCATTAATCTTTTTTGCACCCCGGAATTTTTTCGGGTCCCTGTCATACACATAATCTATATTGCTGATGTTTATTATTTTTTTCACGCCGAAATTCTTTGCCAGGAGCACAGCGTCATAATCAGTGCTGCAGCCCGGCTGATAGCCAGCCGCCACAAAAATCTTATTCCTGAACCTCAATCTCTCATTCGGATTTTTGATAACCTTGGAGTATGCATGTTCCTTGAAAACTGTTAGCAGGAGATGGGCATTCAACCGTGTTGAATGGATTCCAAGCCAATCCTTATCCACATCATGCACCTTGACTATCTTTTCAGCAGCATTCATATAGATTCTCGCAGTCCTTCCCCCGCCTGCAATTATTATGAATCTTTTTCCACGTCTGATATGCTTCAATATTGTGTTTCTGAATCTCTTCAGGAATTGCACATCAATATCTCCTGGAACAATTATGGAACCGCCAAGGGAAATCACAACTGTCTCATTTTCCATTCTCATGCACCTCAAAAGCCAGAACCTGCCTTAATGCACTCGTCCTCGCTCCAGCAGCCCATCCAGCCGCCATCATTCAGATAACCGGCGTATTTGCCTCTCAATCTTTTCATCTCATCATAGTTTGCAGCGCAGACATCATCCCATATATCAAAGTATATTGTGTCATAGCGCCTCTGCGGAGCAAAGTTGAATATGTCAGAATGCTCTATTAATACTTTGCTGTTGAAAATTATCTGCGAGGCAACAAGACGTATTATCTCAAGATGCTTCTCTGCCACTGTTATTGATTTCACCTCGGGCTTTTTCTCAGCCAAGAGCACCACAAGCCCCAGCCCGAGCCCGCCTATCAGCACATCTCCCCTGCATTTTTTTATGAATTCATAATTAGTATAGAATTCCATAGGAGAATTTGACATTATTGTGCGTTCCAAATTCTCATCATAAAGCTTTACATACTCGCCGGGCTCAAGCGTGCGGTCCACCAGCGGATTTGCAGGACGAGTGTTTGCCCTTTCCAATGCGCTCTTTTCAATCCTGAATTTCATTATAGAGAAGCGCTCGCCATTGCACTGGCTGAAGCGCGAAGAGAGTGACTTGAATGCCTGTTTGTCATTTGAGTATTCCAGCAGCTCCTCAATTTTAGGGTATTCTTTCATGCTGTCCCTATGAGGGTCACCCCTGTAAGCACCAGCGTTATGCCCATCCACTTCCAGGCATTCATTCTTTCTTTTAGATATCTCATTGACAACAGAATTGTCCAAATATACGAGAGAGATACAAATGGATAAAGCACTGATAGGGGGCCGAATTTCAGGGCAATCAGGAACGGAATTGTTGAAAGCCCATAAAGGATGAAGCCGAGCAGGAGTTTGTAATTTCTAACAATCCCTTTTAGCGTGAATCTTGTTCCTGTGGAGCCCATCTTGAGCATGAGAGCGCCTGTTGAACCGAGAAGTGTTGCAAAAAGCGTGAGGGCTATTCCAACTGCAATCATTTTTTCCTCACCTTAATGTTCTTCTTTGCGCTTCCTTTGGTGCTGCCTATTCCTATAAGGCTTATGCCGAAGAATATCACTGCAATTCCAGCCCACTTCTGCATGCTCATACTCTCGCCGAGAAACCGTGTTGAAAGGATGCTGACCCAGACAAACCCGGTTGAGACAAAGGGGTAGAGCACAGAGAGCTCGCCGTTCCTGAGCGCAATTATCAGCAGAACAGCGCCTACGAAGTAGGATGCAAGCCCGATTATCAGGGGCACATTTGTGATGATTGAATAAATATTGAGCAAAAGGGTTTTTGAGGCAACCTTGTAAAGAATCTGCCCTATTGATGTAAAAATCGTGCAGACAAGCACCAAAACTATCGCCCACAGCTTTGTCTTCAAATTTATTGCACCCCCGCTGAATCTTTGCTGCTCGCATTTATATACTTTTTTAATTCAATATCAAGAAAGATGCAAAGTCAATGGGAGAAACTACAATGGAAAACTTTTTAAGAAGCGCTGAACTAAGCAGCTTCAAAAAGAGGTGACATGTTGGGTGATTTTTCTTATACAGAGACAGTAAGACAGGCAATGTCTTCCCTAAAGAGCTCTGAGAAGGGGCTTTCCTCCTCAGAGGTGAAGGAACGGCTCTTGCACTTTGGAAAAAACCTTATTCGGGAAGAAAAAAGGATAAGTCCCGTAAGGATATTTCTGAACCAGTTCAGGGATTTCATCATAATAATCCTGATTGCAGCAGTAATAATCTCATTTCTCATAGGCGAATACATTGATGCAGCCGCCATATTTGTAATACTTATCATCAACGCAATCCTCGGCTTCAGCCAGGAATACAGGGCTGAAAGGTCAATACAGGCGCTGAAGAAGATTGCAAGCCAGAAGGCAATGGTGCTTAGGGAAGGAAAGAGGCAGGAGATAAACGCCTCTGAGCTTGTTCCCGGCGACATAATATTTCTTGAGGCAGGAATGATAGTGCCTGCTGATGCTCGGCTCATTGAGGCGATAAACCTGGAGGCGCAGGAATCAGTTCTTACTGGAGAGTCCAATCCTGTCAGAAAAATCACTGAGCAGCTTTCTGAAAACGCCATCCTGGCTGACAGGACCAACATGACATTTTCCTCTACTCACATAACAAAGGGCAGGGGAATGGCGCTTGTAAGCTCAACGGGCATGAACACAGAGATTGGGCGGATTGCACAGATGATAGAGGCGCCTGACACTGATTTGACCCCACTTCAAAAAAAGCTGAAGCAGCTTGGGGTTTTCCTCGGCTATCTTGTAATTGTGGTATGTGTAATCGTGTTCATCGCCCAGATACTCAAGGACGCGCAGATACTCTCAATGATAGCATCGCTTGATGCAGGAGTGTTCAGGGAAAAGGCATTTGTGGAGATGCTGATTAATGCAGTTTCCCTTGCAGTTGCCGCGCTTCCAGAAGGGCTTCCTGCAATAGTGACAATTGCGCTTGCCATAGGGGTTCAGCGCATGATAAGGAGGAACGCCCTTATTAGGAAGATTCCCTCAGTGGAAACCCTCGGCTGCATAAATGTGATATGCACCGACAAGACAGGAACTCTCACATGTAATGAGATGACTGTGAAAAAGCTATTTGTTGATGAGCGCATAACAGGCATTTCAGGCGAGGGCTACTCAGCAGCAGGGGACTTCTCCCAGAAGTCAAAAGACCTTGAAATGCTCCTGAGAATAGGCGCTCTCTGCAATGATGCTGAGATAGAGGAAGGCATAACTGGGGACCCCACAGAGATTGCGCTCCTTGTAAGCGCAGGCAAAGCAGGGCTCTCAAAAAAATTCCTGTCCTTAAAATATCCGAGGATAGACGAGATACCCTTTGAGTCAGAGAGAAAGCTGATGACTACAATTCACAGGGTTGCCCCAGAATCAGGCGAAAAGGGCGCTGGGAAGAAAATGCTCTCCTGCGTAAAGGGTGCGCCTGATATTCTTCTCAGGAAATGCGCAAAAATAATAATCAACGGCAAGGAAAGGAAAATAACCAAGCAAGATAGGAAGAAGATACTTGAGACAAATGAGGTTCTCGCCTCGCAGGCGCTCAGGGTGCTTGGCTTTGCATTCAGGGAATTTCCGGGAAAAAAATGCAATGAAAAAGTGAAGAAAGAGGCAGAATCAGGGCTTACCTTCACAGGGCTGCAGGCACTGATTGACCCGCCAAGGGAGGAGGCGAAAAATGCAGTTGAGAAATGCAAGAACGCCGGAATAAGGGTTGTGATGATAACAGGCGACCACAGGGCGACTGCGGTTGCAATAGCCAGGGAGCTGGGAATAGAAGGAGATTTGCTCACAGGAGATGAAATTGAAAAACTTCCGGACCTTGACGGCGTTATTGAAAAAGTTTCAATATATGCGAGGGTGAGCCCCGAGCACAAAATCAAGATTGTTGAGGCGCTGAAGAGGAAGGGCTACATTGTGGCTATGACAGGCGACGGGATAAATGATGCGCCGGCACTAAAAAGATCAGACATGGGCATAGCGATGGGGGCCACAGGCACAGATGTTGCAAAAGAGGCGTCTGACATGGTGCTTACAGACGACAACTTCGCCTCAATTGTAAGCGCAGTTGAGGAAGGCAGGATAATCTACGACAACATAAAAAAATTTGTGAGATACCTGCTTTCCAGCAACTTTGCAGAAGTTATGACAATATTCATCTCAATACTGCTGGGCCTTCCGCTGCCCCTTATTGCAATACAGATACTCTGGATAAACCTTGCGACAGACGGATTGCCTGCCCTCGCACTAGGGCTTGAACCGGCGGACAAGGAAATCATGAGGAGAAATCCAAGGAGCAGGCGTGAGCCGATAATCACGAGGGAGGATTTTACAATAATGTTATTTCTGGGCATCGTGATGACTGTTGAGACGCTTCTCATTTTCAAAAGCTACCTTCCTGATGTCGTGCATGCAAGGACTATGGCATTCACAATGATGGTGATGCTTCAGATGTTCAATGTGCTGAACTGCAAATCCCTTGAAAAGCCGCTGCACAAGGCAGGAATATTCTCAAACAGGTATCTCATCTATGCAATATTGATATCTCTGGGGCTGCACATTACAATACTCTACAGCCCGCTGAATTCAGTGTTTAATGTCATGCCTCTCGGGCTGCGGGACTGGGTAAAGGTGCTGCTGCTTTCTGCCTCAATAGTTGTAGTGGGAGACCTGATAAAGCTCGCAGCAGGAAGCAGGATTATGAAAAAAGAAGAGAAAAAGATAGCCCCGCAGATATAATCATTCAAAAAGCTCAGAATACTTATTTTTAATTTCTATTATGCTGTCAAGCACAACTGCCCTTTTTGTCTGAAGTGCTTTTTCTATGCTGTTTTTAACAAGTTCGTGCTTCCAGCTTCCATTTGGAACGTAGACAGCTTTTATTCCTGCATCTATGGCCGGTTCTATGTCTGACCTGTAATAATTGCCAACGCTGTATGAGTGTTCCTTATCATGATTTCCCAAAAGGGACAATATCGCAGTAGGAGTCTTATCAGAGTTGATGACCTTGATGCTGTTCCTAGCGAACCATCGGTCCAGCCCGTTGGCAATTACTTTTTGCATCTGGTAATTGTCATCTCCTTTTGTGAGAAGCATTAGACTGTCTTTCTGATAGAGCAGAAAGTTAAGTGTTTCTTCAGCGCCAGGCACAATATCAGTAGCGGGAGTTTCAAATGCAGTGTTGCCTATTGCCAGCATTTCCTCAACATTCTTTTCGCTCCATTTGACTTTTCTATCGTCGCAGAGAGATTGCATTGCCTTTGCAAGGGAATCCGGATACCTTTCAATGCAGTATGGGTTTGGCAGCTCTTTAACCGCCTTGTCGTCAATATCTTCTATAGTTTTCACAATTTCATTTACTCCGGGCGTCTTTTTGCCAAGCAGGAAAACAATGTAATCTACTGCCTTTGCCTTTGCCTGCGTGTAATGGTATTCGGTTGATATTAGCGTGTCATCCAGGTCAAATATGAATTTGTTTTTCATTTCTCAGAAAAATTGCAGGCATTATATAAATGTTATCTTTGCAAAATAGTGAACAATGCAAATGTTTAAATAAATAAAAACAAAATGTTTCTGTGGTGGTTTAAAAAATGGTGGATTCTGTGAAGATAATGAGCACTCTTGAAGAAGAAGTCAACAGGTGGATGAATGCAAAGGAGTCAAGGCAGATTGGAAATTCCTCAGTTGTTCTTTCACCTTCATACATTTATGCAGTCCACAACAGCAGGAACACTATTGACATAGTTTACTCAAACGGTGCCTTGTATGACGATTCGGACAGTGATGAGTCCCATGTTTCAGTAGAGGTTTGGGCGGGGGATGATTTCAACGGAAATGGATACTGGTTCAACCATGAAACCAGCTCAAAGCAAAACACCCTGCCTGACATCAAAAGAATATTAGAGCGAATTCTGGGGGAGAGCTTCAATAACAGCCTGGGGCAGTATTTCAAGGGGCACATGCAAATTTCCACTGAAGCGCCACAAATGATAAACGGCAGACAATACATTTCCCATTTCAGGAAGATGGAGCATTGCCCTGCAACAGTTGATATTGAAGTTCCTGAGTTCCCCGAATACAACAAGAAAGAGATGAAGCGAATTGCAAAAAAGCTCAGCTATGAGTTTTCACAGATGGAGCACGTTGCTGATTCAACGATTTCATATAAGGTAATAAAAGAAGAACACCATTTTGTCTCCTCAGAGGGCTCCAGAATTGCAACAAGGAATTGGCGCGCGATGTTAGCATTTACCATTGAGATAAAGGATATTGAAGGGAGGAAGCTTGAATTTGTAAAGACATTCGCACCAAAAAAGCAGGAAGAGCTTCTCAACGAGGAGCTTCTGAGATACATCTGCGCCAACTTCTACAAAAAAGCAGCTGCGAGGTATGACTGCCCGAGACAGGAGACGGGAGAATTTAATATCATAATGGACCCTGATGAGATAGGAGTTCTGTTTCATGAGGGTTTGGCAGCCCACCTTCTATCTGCAAGATACATCCTTGACAACAATCTGACAACATTCAACCTGGACAAGCTCAACAAGCAGATAATTCCCGAGTTCATATCCCTGTATGATGACCCAATGCTCCCTTCTGCCAACCATTGGAGCAATTTCAAGTATGACGATGAGGGGATGCGCACGCAGAGAAAACTTCTTGTTGAAAACGGCATATTGAGGGACTACCTTACTGACAGAAACTCGGCAGCCGCGCTTTCATACATACTCGGCAAAAAGGTGGCTGCCGGAAACAGCAGGCGCAACCCTTTGGAAAGCAACGAGCCTGAACCGAGAATCAGCAACCTTGATATTGAAACCTCAAAACCGAAATCATCTGATGAGCTGAAAAGGGAGCTTATGAGGATGTGCATAAAAGAGGACAGGGAATACGGGATTTTGACAGAGGGCTCAAACGGGGGGCATGTGAACGCTTCAGGGGAGGAAGAGGATGACAATGATGAGTCAGGGGTTAATGTGACCTTCCCTAACTTTGTATACAGGATTTACACAGACGGAAGGATAATCCCGGTAAAACTCGCCCATACAGTCGGCTCCGCATATAATCTTCTGAACTCAATTCAGATGCTTGGAACCAAAAAAACATTGTTTACTGGAACGTGCGGGGCTACTTCCGGGCCAATTCCAGTATCTATGTATTCAATGTCCGGGCTTCTGAAAAAGGTTGAGATTGGAAGCGAAAACCCCAGAATAGACAGACGCCCTCTTCTTACTGATGATGAAGATGAAAAGGGAGAAGTCAGTATAGTCCCAGGAGGCCTGAATGATAAAGAGTAGAATGGCATGTTTTTGGGAAAAACTTTTAAATACGGGCTGATGCCAGTATAAAAAGGTGGTCTGTTTGATACTTGGAATCGGATTCAACAAAATCTCAGCTGAAAAGAAGAAGATGGCTGCAGACAAACTGCAGGTCAACAATAACGTGGAAATAAGAAATATTGAAAAAGCAGAGATAGGCGGGGCAAAAAAGGAGACAGAAGGCATAAAAGTCACTTTTGCCTTCAAAACATCATACAGTCCCTCAATAGGGGAAATCCTGCTGGAAGGGGAGCTTGTCGCAGTGGAAGACAAGAAAGTGGCAGAGGAAGCCCTGAAGGAGTGGAAGAAGAACAAGACACTGAGCAAGGAGCTGCTTAGGGAAGTGATGGACTCAATTCTTGCAAGGGCAACCATAGAGGCAGTGGTGATAAGCAGGGAGATTTCGCTCCCGCCGCCAATCCCATTTCCGAAGGTCTCTGACAGGCAGGACAAGCCGGTCCAGCCAAACCAGCCATATATCGGCTGATTTTTACCTTCTTATTTTTGTTTTCATTACAAAGAAATTGCGCAGGGTTTAAAGCCCCGCACACAAAACGCAAAGACAGGGTCTTGCG
>PEXD01000075.1 GCA_002779235.1 Candidatus Woesearchaeota archaeon CG07_land_8_20_14_0_80_44_23
GCAGCTTTCGCAGCATTTCGGCGCGTTTGAGGGGCACCTGTCTGAACTTGGATTGCTTGAGTCATAATTGAAGGTTGAATTCTGCTTATTCTCATCAGCGCAACTGGCGCAGCACGAATAACCTGTTGCTGAGCAGCCGGTTCCCAAGTTTTCGCACTGCCCGGTTTCCTGATTGCACACAAGCCCGCCGCAATCATTTTCAAGGCAGTATGAGCAGTTTGAGATGATGGCGCCTGAGTAAGTGCAGTAAAGGGAAGAACTGAGATAATTCAAACAACCGAGAGGGGAGCATTTCGGCGTTGGGGCAGGAGAGGGGCATCCGCCCATTGGGTCACTTATGCAGCCGTTATAGCCGTCCTCGCCATAATCACCAGGACGGCAGACATAATCATACTGCATTAATTCGTTGGAATATCTTGTATAATTGAAATAAGCAAGCGAGCCGTAATAGCACTTAAACGTGTTTGAAACATTTATCACGCAGCACAGCGGCTGGGTGTAAGCAGTTAATGCCGGCTTGGAGCAGTCAGCATCAAAAAATGCAATGCCTCCTGCATCGCTGCACTCTTGAGCGCTGGGTTTGCTAATGCTGATTTGGTAGTTGTTTAAAAAGCAGCATCCTGCCATTGCAGATGATGCGAAAGCCAAAAGCGCGAGGATTGAAAAGACAGCAACAAGCGCATACCTTTTTGATAGAATTCCATTATAGTCCAGAAGCTTCATTTTTTACCACTTCTTTTTTGCCTAAACTCCACCTGCCAGCGGCACTTTCTCCAATTAACTTTCTCTAATTAAACTATTATTACACCTTTAAAAATCTTTCTAATGGAAAAATAATCGCTTTCCGCCTTAAACGCCAGAAGCCGGGGCAACTTTTTTATATAACTGCGAATTCTGCCTGATTTGATGCTGAATGACGCAATTGCCCGATAAAGAATATGACTTCAAAAGGATAGAGTCAAAGCTGTCGGAGTTTTGGAAATCTGCTGGAATAAAGGAGAAAATACTCTCCTCAAAAAGGAGGAAGACATTCTCATTCCTGGAAGGGCCCCCCACAGCCAACGCGCCTCCAGGGCTTCATCACGTGGAGGCAAGGGTATTCAAGGACCTTTTCTGCAGGTACAAATACATGAATGGCTATGCTGTCCCAAGAAAGGGCGGCTGGGACTGCCACGGGCTTCCTGTTGAGGTTCAGGTTGAGAAGCAGCTTGGGCTCAACTCAAAAAAAGAGGTGCTTGCATACGGCATCGACAAATTCACAGGCAACTGCAGGTCAGACGTATTCCGCTTCATAGGCAGATGGAATGAATTCACAGAGAAGATAGCATATATGATAGACCTTGAGCACCCATACAGGACGCTTGACAACGACTACATTGAAAGCGAGTGGTGGTCGCTGAAAGAGCTCTACAACAAGGGGCTGCTGTTCGTCGATTACAAGGTTGTGCCATACTGTCCCAGGTGCGGAACACCCCTTTCAAGCCATGAAGTCGCATTAGGATATGAGGATGTGACAGAAGATACAGTGACATGCAGGTTCAGGGTGAAGGGCACTGGCAATGAAAAGCAGTATTTCCTTGTCTGGACAACAACCCCCTGGACTCTTCCAAGCAACCTCGCCCTTGCAGTAAACCCCGACATAGAATATTCCTTTGTGGAGCACGAATTCTCAAAATACATAATTGCAAAGGCGCTTGTCCCAAAATATTTCCCTAACGCAAAGATAACAAGGACAGTTTTGGGAAAAGAGCTGCTCGGTATGGAATATGAGCCGCTTTTCCCGTATTACATTGAAAAGTTCAAGAAGTGCAATGAGAAGGCGTTCATCGTCATAGCTGCTGACTATGTCTCAACAGAGGACGGGACAGGGATAGTGCACCAGGCGCCCGCATTTGGGGAAGATGACTTTGACACCTGCAGGAGGGCAGGCATCGGATTTGTGAAGCCAGTGGATGAGGAAGGAAAGTTCACCTCTGAGATACCTGACTTTGCAGGAATGTTTGTGAAGGATGCAGACAAGAAAATAATCTCAATGCTTGAAAATAACGGCTCGCTTTTCAGGATAGAAAAATACACTCACTCATACCCTTTCTGCTGGAGATGCCACACTCCCCTGCTCTATTATGCCAGGCATTCCTGGTTCATAAGAGTCAGCAAGTTCAGGGAGAAACTCCTGGAAGAAAACAAGAAGATAAGTTGGTATCCGGAGCACATAAAAGAAGGCAGGTTTGGAAACTGGCTTGAGGGGGCAAAGGACTGGGCACTTTCAAGAAGCAAGTTCTGGGGAACACCCCTCCCAATCTGGAAGTGCCCGAACTGCAAGAAGGAGATTGTGATAGGAAGCATCGCAGAGCTGCGCAAGAAGGGAATAAAAGTGCCAAGGAAGATAGACCTGCACAAGCCGCACATTGATGAGATAAAGATAAGGTGCGAGTGCGGCTCTGAAATGAGCAGAGTGCCTGATGTTATTGACTGCTGGTATGACTCCGGCTCAGCGTCATTTGCCCAGTTTCACTATCCTTTTGAGAATGTTGCCAAATTCAAGAAAAGATTTCCCTATGATTTCATAGCAGAGGCGACAGACCAGACAAGGGGGTGGTTCTACACCCTGCACGTTCTCGGAGTTCTGCTGTTTAACTCGCCGGCATACAGGAGCGCTGTTTGCGCAGGGCTTCTTGTTGACGAGAACGGCGAGAAGATGAGCAAGAGCAAGGGTAACATCATAGAACCAGGGGAGGCGTTTGAGAAAGTTGGCGTTGATGCAGTTAGGCTGCAGATGTGCTACACTGCTCCTGGGCTTCCGAAGAGGTTCAGCTACAACCTTGTCAGGGAAAACACCCTGCCATTCCTGAAGACCCTGTGGAACACATATTATTTCACAGCAGAGTGCATTTCAGGAACTGAAACTAAAGAATTTGCGGGAATATTTGAGAAATTATTTTCAAAGAGGGCGTCTGAAAGAAAAGAGGGCGCAAAAGAGGCAAAGGCATTAGGGCTTACCACAGAGGATGCCTGGATAATCTCAAGGGCAAACACTGCTTCAGAGGATTTCACAAAAGCCCTGGAGCACCACGACTACAACATCTCCCTCAAGGTGCTCATGGACTTTGTAGGCGAGGACTTCTCAAGGTGGTACATCAAGATAATAAGGGCGCGCGCAGGGAAGAAAGACAGGGCAGCTGCATTTTCAATGCTCTACTCGCTCGACAGGGCAGCCAGGCTGCTTGCTCCACTAGCCCCCTATATTTCAGAGGCAATCTATCAGGGGCTTCTCAGGAATGTAACCTCAAAAGAGGAGAGCATACACGAGGCGGGCTGGCCCATTCCCGCTAAAGAGCTTACAAACAGGAAGCTAGAGGAGATGATGGCAAATGCCAGAAGAATTGTGACTGCAATCCTCTCATTAAGGAACAAGAAGAATATAGGAGTGAGATGGCCTATAAGGAAGGCGATAGTTGTCTCAACTGATTCAAAGGTGAAAAAGTCCGTCTTGTCATTGCTAGGCATAATACAGAAGCAGGCAAACATAAAAGAAATAGAGAGCGCTTCAAGGAGCAAACTCATAAAATCAACGATGAAGCCGGAATACTCAAAGCTTGGCCCCTCCTTTGCGCAGAAAACTCCAAAAGTAATTGCAGCGCTCTCAAAGGAAAAGCCGCATGTGGTGCTTTCACACATAGAAAAAGAGGGTGAATTCAGGATAAATATTGACGGGGAAGAGCTTTCAATAAAGCCCGAGCACATCATTGTTGAGAGAAGTGCAGAGGCGCCATATCTTCTTGCAGATGAGCAGAACCTCTCTGTGCTGATAGAGCCGACGATGGATGATGAGCTGCTCGCAGAGGGTTACATGCGCGAGCTTACGAGGCGCGTTCAGGAGCTGAGAAAAAAATCAGGGATGAAAAAGTCAGACAGGATAAAACTGCTCATATCCTCTCAGGAAAAGGCAGTTGCAATGCTCAGCACTGAAGAGCTTCTGGAAAAGCTCAGGCACGCAACAGGCGCGTCTGAAGCAGAAGTCTCGGCAGGAGAGCATGGAAACTTTGAGTTCACTGCAAGCGAGAGGATAAGGGACTATGAGTTTTTCATTGGAATAAGCAGGGAATGATTTTTTTCTTAAATCTTTTAATCAAAATATTTTTATACTTGCGGGGATTGGGATTACTGCATGAAGACCGTCTCGAGGGACATACCGCTTTCTGAGATAACACTTAGAAGATATGAGAAGCCAAGCACTTTAGACCGGAGGGAGCTTGTGAAGAAGCTCTGCCTCTCAATCGGGCTGCTCCAGCCGGGCGACTCAAGAGACATAATTGTTGACATACTCTGCGCCCTGCTCGAGGCGCGAAAAAGGAAGAGATGGCTGAAAGCAGAGGAGATAGGGGCATATGCGATAAAGCTTAGAGCGAAGAAAAAACTTTCATCCTCAGGATGCGCCCTCTCAAACATAAGGAGGCAGCTTCTCCGCCTCAGAACCATGTGCCTTGTTGACAAGTTGAAAAACCGATATAGGATACTCGAATTCTCAACAGTATCATCTGCGTTCTCTGAAAAGGCAAAGGCATACCTGATTGAGCCCGCCCTCTCAAGAATAAATGAATACCTTTCTGCCGTCGATTCGGCGTATTCCCTGACGAGGAAAACAAAAACTTTAAATACCAATTGAATATTAGAGGAGAATGGGGGGTTTATACCTTCTAAATTAGAAAATAAAAGGTGATACAAACATGGAAGTTGTAGCAAAAGCAAATGTGCGAAAACACGACGGCTATCTCTACTTTGTAGACAAGCAGGGAGACGTTTCAAGGGCAAAGATGGTAAGGGGAAGAGCCAAAAAGGGCAAGCAGAAGTCTGAGAAGGTCTGCAAGGTCGGCGTCAAGAAACAGGCAGGATACCTATATTTCGTTGACAAGAAAGGAAATGTCGCACGAGCCAAGATGGTGAGGGGCGGCAGGAAGAAAAAGAGGAG
>PEXD01000039.1 GCA_002779235.1 Candidatus Woesearchaeota archaeon CG07_land_8_20_14_0_80_44_23
AGAAGAGAAGAAACCAGCGCAGCCGAACGCCCCTGCCTTAACAACTCCTGTTGAGCAGGTTGTGAACTTAAGGGCAAAAGGGATTTCCAACAGCCAGATTATAGAAATGCTCCAGCGCGATGGCTACAAGACCTATCAGATATTTGACGCCATGAACCAGGCGGAGCTGGCGAGCTCCAATATGCAGGCAGGGTCCAGAGCAGACATGAGAAGCCCTATTCCTGAATTAGGAAAGCCTCAGGGAATGACTCAGCCTCAGTTCTCGGCAAATCTCTCGCAAATGCCTTCCCAGATGCCAATATCACAGTCTCCTGTCCCTGATTTCAGCCCCGAAGAGCTTGAGCACCAGGCGCTCAAGGATGATTCACACCTCTATCCCCAGAACTACCTTTCAGAGGGGCCTGAAAGGGAGCCGGTTTCAAACGAGGGCCTGAGCAGCAACGAGGTTGAAAAGATAGAGGAAATAGCAGAGGCAATAATTGACGAGAAGTGGAATGAGTTCATAATAAATGTCAACAAGATTATTGCATGGAAGGAAAGGACCGAGGCAAGGATGACTGCACTTGAGAAGCGCTTTGAGGACGTGAAGGCAAGCGTGGATGAGCTTCAGAAGACAATGATTGGGCGAATTGGCGATTATGACAAGCATGTCACAGATGTCGGGACAGAGATAAAGGCGATGGAAAAGGTCTTCCAGAAAGTTCTGCCATCATTCACGTCAAATGTCAATGAGCTTTCAAGGATAACAGAAGACCTCAAGGGAAAAAGGCAATAGGCATGGCATCCTGTTTGAAAAATTATTTATACTGAACAAAACAAATTCTTTTTATGGCTGGCAAGAATGTTGCAAAGCGCGCTTATGGCGGTTTCCTTTGGCTTTCTGGAAAATTGCGGGATATGATAAATTTCATTATTCTTTCTGCTGTTTATTTTCTGGGAATAGGGCTGACTTCAGTATTTGCAAAGCTTTTCGGCAAGAGATTCCTGAACGTAAAAAAAGGGAGAGCGCGCTCATACTGGGTTAAAAAGCCCGCATATAATGAAAAGAAGGAGGACTTCCTAAACCAGTTTTAGGCGGATAAAATGTACATACTCGGAATATCATGCTTTTACCACGACGCAGCTGCCTTCCTGATAAGGGACGGGCTTCCTGTGGCAGGGGCTGCAGAGGAGCGCTTCACAAGGAAAAAGCATGACACTTCATTTCCAATAAATGCGATAAATTATTGCCTGAAAGAAGCAGGCATATCAGCTGATTTGCTCTCTTATGTAGCATTTTATGAGAAGCCGGTTTTGAAGTTTGAGAGGGTGCTCTCTCAGCATCTTGAGACATTCCCAAAATCCTGGGTGACATTTTGCACTTCAATTCAGTCATGGATTTCTGAAAAGCTCAGGGTTGAATCAATAATCAGGAAAAAATTGCGCTACCGAGGGAAAATATTTTTTATTGAGCACCATCTCTGCCATGCTGCCTCCTGCTTTTTTGTCTCACCTTTCAAGAGGGCAGCGATACTGGCTGTTGATGGCGTTGGGGAATGGGCAACAACCAGCATCGGCATTGGCTCAGATAATCGGATAAGCCTGAAAAAAGAGATTGTCTTCCCGCATTCCATAGGGCTCCTTTACAGCACTGCAACTGCCCATCTCGGCTTTAAGGTGAACAATGATGAATACAAGGTGATGGGGCTTTCTGCATACGGAAAGCCGAGGTATTACAATAATTTCAAAAAAATTATTGACATAAAAGAAGATGGGAGTTTCGCACTTGACATGTCTTACTTTGACTACCCTTTTGGGAAAAAGATGCCCGGCAGGAAATATATCATGGAATTCGGCCCGATAAGGAAGAAGGGCGAGCCGATAACAAAGATGCATATGGATATTGCCGCATCACTGCAGAAAGTAACAGAGGAAGCAATATTTAAGATTATTTCTAATTTAAGAAAGGAGAGCGGTGAGGAGAACTTGTGCATTGCAGGGGGCGTTGCCCTGAACAGCGTTGCAAACGGCAAGATTCTGAAGAAGAGCGGGTTCAAAAAGATTTTCATACAGCCCGCAGCGGGGGATGATGGGGCATCATTGGGCGCTGCATATTTTACATGGAATTTCATACTGAAAAAGAAGAGAACCTATGTGATGGATTCTGCATCGTGGGGCCCCTCTTTTTCAGACAATGAGATAAAGAAGTTCTTAGATGATAAGGGGATAAAATACAACAGGTACAGGAGCGCTTCTGCTCTCATAAAGGACGTGTCAAAGAGGATTCTTGCAGGAAAGGTCGTCGGCTGGTTTCAGGGGAGAATGGAGTGGGGGCCCCGCGCATTGGGAAACCGAAGCATACTTGCAAATCCTAGGATTCCTGAAATGAAGGAAATCCTGAATTCAAAGGTCAAGCACAGGGAGGAGTTCAGGCCCTTTGCTCCTGCTGTGCCTGCATGGCTCGCGCGAAGATATTTTGAATGCGACTTCCCTGTTCCAATTCCTGCGGATTTTATGCTTATGGTATATCCAATAAAAAAGGATAAGCAGAAACTTATCCCGGCTGTCACTCATATTGACGGAACAGGGCGGCTTCAGACGATACGCAGATTCCAGAACCCTCTTTATTATGACTTGATAATGCAGTTCGGAAGGGACTCAAAGGTCCCGATATTAATCAATACGTCCTTCAACATAAGGGGCGAGCCTATTGTCTGCACTCCTGAAGACGCTTACAAGTGCATGATGGGCACTGGAATCGACTGCACTGTGATGGGAAGCTTCTTTGTTGAGAGGAAAAACAACCTCAGGGATGCCTGGGACAGTGAGGGGGTTTCAAGGAATGAATAGAGTGCTCCTGGCAGTTGTTCTTGCAATTATCTTACTTGCTGCAGTTGAGATTACTGCAAGAATCTCTCTAACAAAATTCAGGGGCGGCTATCCTGTGGGAATGTATGTTTATGACAGCGAGCTGGGCTTCAGGTACAGGGCAAACTTCACAGGGAGCTTTCAGGGAATCTACAGGAACATAACCATAAGGACAAATTCGGAAGGGTTTAAGGATTACGAGCATTCAGGCAACAGCAGCGCAAAAAAGATTCTTGCAGTGGGCGACTCAGTCGCTTTCGGGCCGGGAGTAATGCAGGAAGATTCTTATCCTGCACAGATTGAGGCAATTCTCAGGTTATCTGGAAAAAATGTTGAGGTGCTGAATCTTGGGGTGGATTCCTATGATTTCAGCCAGGAGAAAATCCTCTCTGAAAGGGAGGCGAGTGCTCACAGCCCCTCTGCAATCCTTGTCGGATTTGTGCTGAATGACATAGCGCCCTTTGATAGGGAAGTCGCTACAAGGGAAAAGCTTAGGATGCCGCTGTGCGCATCCTGCGGAATTGCAGGGCTGCTTCTGCATACTAACTATAATGAGGCGTATTTCTCGGAAATCTACAAAGCATGGAAGGAAACCAATTATTGGAACATTACTAAAAATGAGATAATTGCACTTTCTGAATTCTGCGGGGCAAATAACATAACTCTTGCCTTTGCAGTGTTTCCATACAGGGAGCAGTTCAATTCCTCGCTTGAAGAGCCATTCCTGCCCCAGCAGCTTCTTGAGGATGAGCTCTCAAAGAATGGAATACCTTATGTTGACTTGAGGGATGTGCTGGAAAACTGCAGCAGCTGCTATCTGACTGGAGACAGCGTTCACCTCAACGAAAGGGGCAGCAGGGCTATTGCAGAAAAGATTTCCAGCTTTCTTGAAGAGAATAATCTTATTTAGAACATCGCGTAGATAAAGGGGGAAAGCGGAGAAGAGCCTGCAAATATTATCAGAATCGCTGCAAGTATTATCAAGACTATTGCAGGTATGAGCCACCACTTCTTCCTCTTAATTATGAACCTGAAAAGGTTTGAGAGCATTGAAGGCATTTTACTTCTTCCTCCTTGCAGGCATGGCTTTTTCCACGCTTGCAGGGGCATATATTGCATGCCTCTTTTTAAGTGCTGCAGCCCAGTAGGCGTCTCCGTAGCTCCAGTGCCACCATTCCAGCGGATAGTTTACAAAGCCCTGCTTTTCAAGACATCTCTTCAGCAGAGCCCTGTTCTTTCTTGCGATTGCCGAAATTTTTTTTGGAGCACTAAGATTTTCAGGGAACAAATAAATTTCAGAGCCCATGTCAAACTGCCTGCCTTTTGAATCGCATATTGTAAGGTCAACAACCCCGCCGGTTGAATGAAGGGTTATCTTGTCAGGGTTTGCCACGAAGAGGTCTGCAAATGAGAGTATCTTCTTCTCGCTCCATTTAGGATGCCTCCTTTTGAGCTGCCTGCAGAAATGCTCATGCATCTTTCTCTGCGCTTCAATTGAGCGGTAGCCGTCCAGCACCAGAAGCTTTAGCCCTTTTTGCAGGGTTTTCTGGGCAGCGCAGAGCTTTATTGCCACTGTTTTCCTGACATAGCACTCATCCTTTTTAAGATGCTGAAGTGCTCTGCTTTCCAGCTCTATTTTTACTATTATCTCCGGGCAGAATTTTCTGAGGTTCACAAATTTTTCAGAGTTGTCCCTTATCTGAACCTTAATCAGCTTTTCATCAGATATTCTTTTCATTGCAGCCACTTTCCAGGAGAATGCTGTTCCCAGCACAAATGATTATAAATGCCCTCCCCGGGACTTTCACCAACCCAAATCATTAAAATTTGGCATTGACAAAATAATTTTTTCTTCTAGGGAAAAAAATCATTGGGAAGCCCTTGAATTTTGCTTCCTTCTTTTCCATCAATGCAAAAAAATCACAAAATGATTTTTTGCACAAGACTCCGTCTTTGTGCTTTTCGCGAAGCGAAAAGGATTGTTTTGAACCCGGGTCATGGCCTCCGCGGGGCCATATCTTATCCAGG
>PEXD01000016.1 GCA_002779235.1 Candidatus Woesearchaeota archaeon CG07_land_8_20_14_0_80_44_23
TTAGGATGCTAAAAGCGGCTTATCTCCAATCTGAAGATTGGAGTTTTGCCGCTTTTCTGCATAATTTTTTTATTTCCCTTCAAATCTTCCCTTATTCTTTTAGGCAACTTATTTAAACCAAGCATTTTTTCCATATCGCATGGAGGAAACGTTTTATCTGGAAACCTACGGCTGCTCTGCCAACACAGCCAATGCTGAAATAATTGCAGGGCTGCTTGAGAGGGCCGGCTTCATCCAGATGAGCTCGCCTGAGCACGCCTCGCTGCTGATAATAAACACGTGCATAGTCAAGGCGCCGACAGAGCACTATATGGCAAGGAGAATAAGGGAGCTTGACAAAGGATTTCCAGATTCAAAACTGATTGTTGCCGGCTGCATGCCTGACGCAGAGCTGGATTTGGTCAAGGAATCCTCGCCAAGGGCTTTAATGCTTGGAAGCCATCATGTTAAGGATATTCTGAAACTCATCACAGGAGAGAAGACCCAGATAATTGGATATTCTGATGAGGTGAAGCTCGGGCTTCCCAGGATTAGGAAAAATCCTGCAGTCGCAATAATTCCGATTTCAGAGGGCTGCCTCGGAAGCTGCGCCTACTGCATTGTAAAGTTCGCAAAGGGAAGGCTTCACTCCTATCCCCTGCATGAGATTGTCAAGGAAGTTGAAAAAAGCGTGGCTTCTGGGTGCAGGGAAATCTGGCTCACCTCGCAGGACAACTCTGCATACGGCAGGGACTACTCTGAGAAAAGCCAGCTTCCAGCGCTTCTGGTGAAGATA
Organism: Candidatus Woesearchaeota archaeon CG07_land_8_20_14_0_80_44_23; assembly: GCA_002779235.1. Lineage (GTDB taxonomy): Archaea > Nanobdellota > Nanobdellia > Woesearchaeales > 0-14-0-80-44-23 > 0-14-0-80-44-23. The sequence continues at coordinate 776 of PEXD01000016.1, forward strand.
AATGCCCTGAAGGGTTCCTTCTGGGCAAGGGTTGGCATGATGAACCCTGACAGCATCCTTCCTGTCCTTGACGAGCTTGTTCCCCCCTTCCGCTCCATGAAAATCTTCAAGTTCATCCACATACCCGTGCAGTCAGGCAGCAATGAAATCCTGAAAAAGATGATGCGCAATTACAGTGTCGAGGACTTCAAAGAGATAGTTTCAAGTTTCAGAAAGATGATTCCGAGGATAACGCTCTCAACAGACATAATCTGCGGCTTCCCTGGGGAGACAGAAGAGCAGTTCATGGAATCTGTGAATCTTATAAAGGAGATAAAGCCCGATGTGCTCAACATCTCAAGGTTCTGGGCAATGCCGGGCACAGAGGCAGCAGCCATGGAAGGGCAGCTCAATGGCAATGAGACAAAGGAGCGCTCCAAGAGAATGACTGCAGAGTTTAAGAGGATTGCTCTCGAAAAGAACAGGACTGAAATCGGCTCGCAATACCCCATACTAATTGACGAGAACCTAGGCAATGAAAATTATATCGCGAGGAACGAGTTTTACAAACCAATTTCAATAAAATATTCCGGCAACATCGGCAGGTATGGCAACTGCACCAGGAACATATTCAACGTCTTCTCAAAGGCCAGAATAGTTGGGGCTACAAGCCACAGCCTGATAGGCGAAATAGTGGAGGAATAAGCTCCTTCTTAAAGCGCCTTGCTTAACTATTTTTTATAAACAATAAACCCAAAAATTTAACTATTTTTTACAGATAACCTCCAAAAACCTGTTTTTAAGCAGTATAGCGCCCATACTCATATAATATACATAAACAGAACATTTATATATTAGTATATCTTTTAATATATTAACTGTTTTGCATCAGGCAAAACTCGCGTCGAGAGAGGGGATTGCAAATGATTGAGTTATTCAGAAAAGACAGACCGAATAAGCAGGACCTGGAAGAAAAAATCATGCCATTATTAGAAGGGCAGCAAACAAAAGACAGCCTTTCATATCTTGAATCACTTGATGTCCTTGATAACATAGCAAAATATCTTAAAGAGGAGGGGCTCAATCCGAGCACCTTCACTCTCGCAGAGTATTTCGCCAAGAACCTGAAAGAACATCCCGCTTACGAGATGGTCAGAAAAAAATGGGTCGATTATTTCAGAAACTGCGGCGGCTGCTACGAATCATTGGCCAACTACATCTGAATGCGCAGCGAAAAACATATTTACTTATTATCATGTTTTACTTATTCTGCTGAGATGTAAAACTTTTTATATCAAGGGCAAATCCCAAATCATATGGTAAAAGAGCAGCTCAGGAAGGCGCTTGAAAAGCAGAATTACGCAGTGTTCGGCAGGCACTCTGCTGTGAAGATATGCGCCTGGACAAAGAAGGCGCTTAGGGATGAGGACTTCTGCTACAAGCAAAAATTCTATGGAATAAGGAGCCATCTCTGCTGCCAGATGACGCCTGCGCTCGACTACTGCCCCAACAGCTGCAGATTCTGCTGGCGCGCGATAGAGCTCACAAGCGGTGCTGAAATACCTGAGTCAGAGGTTGACGAGCCTGAAGACATACTCTCAGGTTCAATTGCGGCCCAGAGGAAGCTTCTCTCGGGATTTCCAGGCAACCCAAAGGCCAACCAGAAGAAGGTAAAGGAAGCCATGGAGCCGATGCACTTCGCAATCTCCCTCGCAGGGGAGCCGGCTTCATACCCCAAGCTCGACGCGCTCATAGAGCTTCTTCACAAAAATGGAAAAACAACTTTTCTTGTCACAAACGGGCAGTTTCCTGAAAAGATATCCTCGCTAAAGCACCTTCCGACGCAGCTTTACATCTCGCTGACTGCACCTGACGAGGAAACATACAGGAGAACTGCAGTCCCAACATTCAAGGATGCCTGGCAGCGGCTCAACAGCTCACTTGAGATAATGGCAGGACTTGCCGGCAAGACAAGGACAACTATAAGGATGACCCTTGTCAAGGGGCTCAACATGCACTCTCCTGAAAAATATGCTGAGCTTATAAAGAAGGCGAATCCCCTGTTTGTCGAGGCAAAGGCATACATGTATGTCGGCTTTTCAAGGGAGCGCCTGAAGATGGAGAACATGCCCAGCCACGCTGAAGTCAGGGAGTTCGCTGAGAAGACAGGAAAGCACTGCGGCTACCACATAGTTGATGAGAAGCAAAACAGCAGGGTTGTCCTGCTCATGCAGAAGGACTTCCCCGGAAGGATAATGAAATTTGGCTAGGGCTCACCTGTAAAATGAGCTCAGCTTCTTCTCCTTCACCTTTTTTCTCCTTGCCCGCTGCTCGGCAGTCATAACTTCCTCTGAAAGCGCTTTCCTTTCCGCAATCGTGAGCATGTGCTTAAGCATCGCCCCCAATTTCTTGGGGTCATTCCTGAGCTTTGACTTCCTGAGAATCCTGTCAACTGACGACTCGTCAGAGCAGAGCTGCTTAATCATCTCATCCTGCGTCAGGTGCTCTATGGCAATGCTCTTGAGCTCCCTCTTAAAGCGCCTTCCTCCAATGTTCCTTATCAGCTCGGGCTTCAGGTAGGTATATTTTATCAGCTGGAGGGCCCTCTTTATGTTGCTCTGGTAGTTCTGGGTATCAATCCTTTCCATCACCTCTGAAAGCGCATGGCTGAAGGGCACCACCTTTATGCTGCCGAGCATTCCCCTTGGGATGTCAGCGTTTGTAACGAGCACGTTCTCCCATTCAGAGACGCGGGAGGCGTATTTTTTCAATACCTCAGAAATTTTATTCTTTATTTCAGCACCCTCAAATCTTTTCAGGTATTCGGATGCCGGGAGCTCGCCCTTCAGGGAGCAGCTCACCTCGACGTGCTGCGCCTTTTCAACGCCCTTCTCAGAAAGGCGTATGGCAATTATGTCTATTACGCTCTTGCCTGCGTTTATGTCATTTATTGTAAGAAATCCGCTTCCCTCAAGCCAGAGATTCACGATTGACTTCTCTGCCTCCATGAAACCACCCCAAAACCCATTATCTCTGCGCCTTTTTAAATTTTTCTGGGCTTTCCAAAAACCCCTTAAAAAAGCCCCTTAGCAGGGCACCCCAAACCGATACATTTAAATACGAATTTGGATTAAGCGCGCCATAGCCAGATGTTTTGTATTCGAGAAAAATCTGTAGCCAAAGTTTTTCAGACAAGAGCAAAATCTTGGAAAGAAAAAACAAATTGAAAAACACCAATATTCTAAACGGGGCGCCCAGCGCGCCTGCTTGCTTGCGCAAATCTTCCTTGACGCTTAATTTGGATAGCCATGAAATCCAAGAAATCGCAAAAATTCCGCGGCATGCGGGGAGGTGGAGAAGAATGCTCTTTGAAAAGCGCCGATATGATGAAGACGAAGATGAGGACAAGGATGAAGGCGACGATGATGAAGGGTGGTAATCCAAGCTGAAGAAAAAAGATTTTCTTTTTTTATAATCTTATTTTTTAATCATCCCTTCTATTATCTTCAGCACCTTGTCAATGCCGAAGAAGAGGTTCCTGTCTGTGACGCTGCCGTTCAGGGGCTTCCCACCTGCCATCAGCTTCGCACTTATCTCATAGTTCTCGGAATTCTCAATTGCGTGTATCTTCTTCAAGCTGAGTGAGAGCTTCTCGAAGTCCTTTGCCATCTCCGAGAACTTCCTCGCATAGTTGCCCACAATCTTCTTCACAACCACCATCTGGGCCCTGTCAATCACCGAGAAGCCGATAAGCTCTATGTTGCCGCCAAGCTGTATGTTTTCCTCGTTCTCTGCAGAAGGGACATCCATCTCAAATCACCCGCTTTTTTTATGAATATGGAGGAATCCTAAGCCAGGCAGAATTATAAACTTTTCCCTTTTTTACGGCTCTGTCCTAAATGCCACAAAGAGAGGACCTGAGCAGAGGAAAGATTTATTAAAAGGCCCAAATTTCACAATCCACGCCTTCTATGCGGGGGTATCAAAGCCTGGTCAAATGAGCTAGGTTCAGGGCCTAGTCCCTTAGTGGGTTCGCGTGTTCAAATCACGTCCCCCGCAGTTATTTTCTAAAAATTAAGCACTACAAAGTAGCAACAAACGAAAAGTTTATAAATGACTTGCTATTTTAGCTCTTCATGAAAGACAATTCTGAAAAAGGAAGGGTAAGGTTTGACGAGTGCACAAAAGCGGGCCATCCTGAGTTTATTTATCCTGAGTTTATGATAGGAGACATCAAGAAAGTAATGCTTAAGGCTGATGGAAGCAAGAGCCTGCTCGAGGTTTACATTTCATCTGACACCCAATGCGCTTACACACCAAGGGCAAGAAAGGCGCTTGAGAGCTCTGCCAACGCTGATTTCATAAATGAGCAGCTCGACAAGATAATGACTGGAAAAGCGTATTCTGTGAATTTGTGCAAGGAGGACAGCATCGGCACAGGGATAAGATGGGCTGCAGGCGGGGCGCTGCACATAGACGCAAACAACACAGCAGCGCTCATACACAGAGATTCCAACGCGCCCAGCTATCCGAATCATTTCACGCTGCCCTCAGGGCTTTCTGCAAATGTCGGGGAGATGATGAATCCCGGCGCTTTGATGCTGAGGAAGGGGCTTGAGGAAATAATCTATCTTGAGAACGGCTCTGCCCTGGTGCCAGATATAGCGGACTGCGGCTGCAACGCCGAGTCAATAATTTCAGAGGCAGTCAAAAGGTTCTGCGGCGGAGTTATGACTTACAAACTGAAAAAGGTTGACGCCCAGCTGGAGAAGGATCCCAGATGGAAAGTCATTACATATTATAACAATGAAGAATTAAAGCAGTTTGAAACAAATGCCATAGTTTGCATTGACCCGAAAACAGCAGGCATTGACTTGCTCTCAGTAATAAGGTATGACGCTGATTTCAGAAAAACAATTCCGTTTGACACAGATACATACACTGCCAGAAACGGCTTTCCAAGGAACCTTAACAGGAAGATAGGCCTTGTGGATGTTGGAGAAATGCTTCGGGGCGGGCTTGTCTCAATGGAATGCTTTAAAGGCAGGAGATTAAGCATGCAAAAGAAAGTGATAAATCCGACACCTGCCCTTCAGAGCGTGATGGATTACCTGAAGTATGAATGAGAATAGCCAGGCAATAAGCTGCATTTGCCCAAACTATTAACTGCATTTCTAAATTTCCTGTTACAAAAGATTTGTCCGGAAAACATTCAGGATTTCTGGAACAGGTTGAATTCAAATTATAAAAAACAGGTTCAGCGCTGTCGCGAATGTAACCCAGAGAAGGTAGGGCACCAGCAGCCATGCGGCTGTCTTGTTAATTCTCCAGTTGAACACAACCAGATACCATATTGAGCACCAGAGCAGCACTATGTCAACCAGGGCGAAAACCGGCAGGCGCATGAAGAAGAACAGGAAGCTCCACATCAGGTTGAAGAACAGATTGGCTCCATAGCCGAATGCAACAGCTGCCTTCTGGTAAGGGCGTGCAGACAGCCACGATATTGCCATGGCAACTGCAATGAGTATGAACAGGATTGCCCAGGCAACCGGAAATACCCAGTTTTGGGGAGTGAAAAATGGCTTGTTCTCGTAATACCAGGCGCTTTTCACATCGTCTTTGGTGAACATGCTTCCGAGAAACGCGACAACAAAGACAATTGCAAATGAAACAAGAAAAGCAATTATCTTTTCATTGCAGTGGCTTTTCTTTTTTTTAGGATTAGAGCATTTTTTCATAAAAGCGCGTTAAAAGAATCCGGGTTTAAAAATTGTTTGATTGCCTGGCAGGCTGGTGCTGGCTGAAGGGCAAAAAGTATATAACCTGCCTGGGAAACCAGGGCTGCCATGCTTCCCAAATCGATTTTCAGGAAGGGGCTCTTCCTGGCTCCTATGGCGAACTATTCTGACTTTGGGCTTAGGAGGATATGCTTTGAGTACGGGGCTGACTATTCATTCACTGAGATGGTGAGCGCCCATGAGAT
>PEXD01000027.1 GCA_002779235.1 Candidatus Woesearchaeota archaeon CG07_land_8_20_14_0_80_44_23
GGCTTATCTCCAATCTGAAGATTGGAGTTTTGCCGCTTTTCTGCATAAAATCCAAGGGCATTCTTCCTGATTTTTCTTTCTGCAAAAAAGATATTGGTAAAAACATGTGAAGATGTAAGACAGGGCTCTAAGAATATCTCAAAGCCTTCTTTTTTTCCTGACTTCCTTTTCATCAATTATCTTTTTCATCTGGGAAACGAAATCAGAGGCCTCCCTGTAATACTTCTCAAAGTCAATGCCTGAAACCTCCTTTATCTCACGCCTTGCAATGCCTTTGGAGAGTGTGTAGAACTGCTTCATCAAAATTACATATTTCCTTTCAATGAGCCGCTCAGCCACTATCTTCTCTTCCATAAGGGCGGCCACATGCTCGGGGCTTGGCGGTATCTCCCCAAGCTTCATAAGCGCAGCATGCGCAGAGTCAATTACAGCCCAGTACAATTCAAGGGTTGCTGAAAGAAGGTGCCCCCTTGCTGCGAATAAACTTCTGGGAGCCCTCCCGTAATATGAGAATACTGCCTCTGGAGTCGGCCTTACCCTGCCTTCCTTGAGCAGTATCTGCAGCGGCTCGAAGAATCCGGTGTCAAGGAGCGCAACTCCGTCTCTCAGGATGTTGATTGCAATCGGGTCTCCAACCCGGGTGTAGTCCCAGAAGCTCGTGAACTTGAGGGTTGTAACGTGAATCCTGTTGCTTGTGGAAACAACTGTCTTCTCTGTTATTATCCTGTATGCCTCCACCATTTCAGGGGTGAGGTTTATGGCGGTGTCATCCACGACAAGAAGAATGTCAACATCCCCGGTCCTGTTGTTGGTGCCCCGCGCAGTGCTTCCGAAAAGCACAACTGCCCTTAGGATTGCGCCGAACTCCTTGTAGATGTTCTTTGCGAATGAATAGGCAACGTCAAGCTCCTCGCGTGAGTAGTAATCCTCGTTGAGCTTTCTCTTCTTTTCTATCTTAAACTCCATTCTCCATCCCCAACTAAAAAAGAGGAGAACGCTTATTAAATCTTTTTAACTATTCAAGAGTGGAAAGATTTATAAGTGAAAAATCAATTATGAAGCAAAATGAGCCCTGACCAAAATAAGAGTAATCTATCTCTTGATGACATAGTTCAGCAGTTAAAAGACGATGTGAAAATACTTGGGAGCGGAGAGGGCTCTGAAGAAAAGATGATGAGGGGAATGTGGAATCTTATATATGATTATCTGCGTTTTGAAAGCAAGGATTATCAGGAATTCCATAAAGAACAGATGATTATTTACAAGGGCGAAGTTGATACATATGATGAGTTGATGAGGCTTAAAGATTATAGCACTGATCAAGACTTTAAGAGGGCGGTAAGGTCAGAACGTAGGCTTGAGGAATTTTTATCTATTTTCAGTTTCACATCATTTGAAAAAAACTTGAAAAAGAAAATAAATTTGTTCAAAGAATTTTCAGACAGTCATAAAAGGAGTGCTTTGGTGTATCAGAAAATATGCGATACAATTGAAGGGGCTGATGCATTAAAGAAGGGGGAACCAACCCTGGGCTATTCAGAAATTATGAAGAATATTGAAGATGAATCCCTGAAAATTATAAGGATTTTTGAGCGTCTTGCAAGCATGAATGATAATCTTACAAATATGTATTCTAACTTATACCATCTGTATTATCCGGAAAGAGTTTTGGAGGAGAAAAAATGAACGCGCTGCTGGTTTTTTATTCAAGGGACGGATGCACAAGGGCTGCTGCCAGGGAGATTTCAAAAGAGCTCGGCTGCAGGGCAGAGGAGATAAAGGACATGAAGAACAGGAAGGGGCTCTTAGGGTTCCTGTCCGCGGGAATGGATGCTTCCCTGAAAAGGCTGACTGAGATAAAAGGCGCACACAGGAATCCTGCAAGATACTGCATGATAATAATCGGAACTCCAATATGGAACGGGCACATGAGCCCTGCTATCAGGACTTATGTCTCAAAAAATGAGCACAAGTTCAGGAAGATAGCCCTGTTCTGCGCAGAATTCGGCTTAGGAGGGGAGAAAGCACTTCTTGAGATAGAGCAGATATGCGGAAAAAAGCCTGTCGCAATACTTGTAGCGAAGAAAAGCGCCATGGAAAGTGAGGAATTCAAAAAAGATTTATTCAAGTTCTGCAATTCAGTCAGAAATGCAGTATAGCGAAATCATTTCTGAGATAAAATCAAACAGGAATCCCGGGGCAGTTGCAGGAATGGCCCGCTTCGGAATAAATCCCAGGAATACTTACGGGGTCTCAATACCTATTCTAAGAAGCATTGCAAAAAGAGCTGGAAAGAGCCATGCCCTCGCCTTGAAATTGTGGGATTCGGGCATACATGAGGCAAGGATAGTTGCCAGCGTGGTTGACGAGCCGGAAAAGGTCACTGAGGCGCAGATGGATAAGTGGGCTGCTGAATTTGACTCATGGGATGTTTGCGACCAGGTATGCATGAACCTCTTCCGCTACACAAGATACGCCTGGAAAAAGGCAGTCGGCTGGGCAAAAGAGGACTCTGAATTTGTTAGGCGGGCTGGATTTGTGATGATGGCGCAGCTGGCTGTCTCTGAAAAAAATTCCGCTGACCTTGAGTTTGAAAAATTCTTTCCATTGATTGAGAAGGGCTCCTCTGATTCCAGGAATTTTGTAAGGAAGGCAGTGAACTGGGCGCTCCGCCAGATAGGCAAGAGAAACCTGTGGCTGAACACGGCAGCATTGGAGGAAGCGAAAAAAATAGCGGGAATGGATTCAAAGAGCGCCCGCTGGGTTGCAAATGACGCAATCAAAGAACTTTCAAGCAGGGCAGTCCTGCAAAGATTGAGACAGGCGGATGGCAAGAGCCACTTACTCAAGCACAAGCACCCTCCAGAAGGTCTCTGAGACAGGCATCTCGCCTGCACCTGTCTTTGTTGCAGTGAGAACATAGTCCGGCTTTCCGAGAAGCTTCAGGGGCACCTTAACTATTATCCCGCCTTTCTGCCTGCTCACTGATGCCCCGCTTGATAAAATTCTTCTCTCTCCGTCATAGACGCTTGTTGCGAAAGGGCTCACCACCAACCTTATTTTAGGCATTTCTGAAAAATTTGTCCTGCTGCTGTAGCCGAAGAGGAAAAGCGAAATCTTCCTGTCGGGCTCAAAGCTCCTCCTGAGAATGAGCCTGACAAAAATTGAGGTGTTTGAATAGGCGTATGCGACATTTGAGATGAGCGACTGGCTTGCCTCATCATATGATTCCTGCAGGTCAGAGATGTTGCCCTGCAGCTCAAGGTTTGAGATTTCCTCAAACTGCAACCATGAAATGTTCCCTTCCTTCTGCCTGTTCAGCAGGAATAGTTCATAACTCCCGAAAATCTCATTCTGCCTGGCAAAAGACGGCAGGAACCTTGGAGAGTATGAATTCTGGCTTTGGTACGCAAGTATTGCCTCATGCTTCCTTGAAAGCTCTTCAGGCGAGAGGTTCAGCCCTTCCCAGTGCATCTCGCTGCTGGAAAGCTGCGAAGGCGGGCTTATATACATATTGGGAGCGTAGCCAGAAGGGCTCGGCCAGCCCCTGAAGTGCACAAGATATGGGAAAACCTCTGTCTGCGAGAGGGCATTGCTCCTGTTGAGGTCGAGCAGAGCAACTGTGCTGTAGAGGAAAAGCGCCTGGTGGTCAGGATTCCTGTCAGCAGGGCTTGAGACAAAGATTTTCGTCGGCTTGAACTTCTTCATCACTGACTCAAGGTCAGAGAGGATGCTCTCGCCCAGGTATGGGGCTCCTGGAGACAGGGCATCCTTGTAGGAAACCTTTGAGAGGCGAGTAATAAAGCTTCGGTAAGGCCTTTTCCAGTGCTGGACAAAAATGCTCAGGGTCCCGAAATCAGGGTATCCCAGGAAGACAACGTCGCTGTCATTGAGCCCCAGCAGCTTCATTGCAGAGCGGCTCTCGTTTATCCTTATCTCGCCAAGCTCTATTGCCTCGCGTCCTATCAGCATGGGCCTTTTCTCATATACAAGGAATGAGAGCTCGTTGGAATCCCCGTTTGTCAGATAGACAACCTTGAGCTTTGCGCCCCGGCTGAGAGCCCTCTGGATAACGCCTGCAGTGCCTATTGCCTCATCATCAGGGTGGGGCGCAAGTATGAGCACCCTGTCATCAGGGGTAAATTCTGGAAGCTTAGGAAGTTCTGATGCGTTTTCCTGGGAAGCATTGAACCTTGCCTCCTGCCTGTGCTTTCTTGGGATTGAGATTGCCCTTGCCGCAAACGAGATTAATATGAAGGCAATTATTACTATTAAATAAACCAAAATCGCCTTTGCTAATTCCATGTAAAATGCCAAAAGCTGCTGGCTTATTAATTTTGTGGAAAAGGATTATAAACAGCAAATGGCTTAAGGTAACAAAAATCGCCTGCTCGGAGCTTTAGAGCCCTTC
>PEXD01000048.1 GCA_002779235.1 Candidatus Woesearchaeota archaeon CG07_land_8_20_14_0_80_44_23
GGAAACAATTGAAAGAAGAATCAGGAAGAATATTCCAAATAATGCAAGAACTAATGCTATGATGTGGTAAAGCCCGTAAAAGAACACGACAGGAACATACCACCTGATTTCCCTGCTCTGCTTCAATGCCCTAACTTGCATTTTGCCGTATCCTTCTATTTTTTTCATAAAATCAGAAAAAGAGTCAATGTAATTGTGCAGGATTCCTGCTTTTTCAGTTATCCCGACAAGATAGCCCTTCTTTATCAAAGAATGATTAAGCCCGAAGTCCTCTGCGCCATGCCGTGCAGGATATTTCACTTTTTTTATGACAGAAGCAAGATAGATTCCGTTGCAGTTTGGGAATGAATCAATAAGAGTGAATCCTAAAATGTGCTCGTTCATCTGCATGCTTCCGCCTGAGCCTATAGGGGTCTCCAAAAATGAGTATATTGCCCTTTTTTGCCAGGTGTCCCTTACAAAAGTTGTTTTTCCGCCCATTCCTGCTAATTTAGGATATTTCTTTCTCTGCTTCTCAAACTCAGAAACCAGTTCAGAAAGCCAGTTATTTTGAGGAAGCGCACCTGCATCAATTACGCAGATGTATTTTCCAGAACACTTTGAGAGCATAACATTCCTATCAGCGCCGCTCTTTCCCGAGGATGAAGAGAATATTCTTGTTTTTCTGTGCTTAGCAGAATATCTTTTTAGGATTTCCCATGTTCCGTCTGTTGAACTGCCGTCAACAACAATTATTTCGTATGACTTAAAGTCCTGGGAAAGCAGTGAGTCAAGAAGGTGTCCTATTGAGTCCCTTTCATTCCTGACAATGATTCCTATGCTTGCCTTTGGCATAGAAGACCATCTTATTCATATGTTTTAAAACCTTTCTATGAACGCATTCCAAAAGAAGCGGAAATTCGCACAGGACAAAAAGACAGGTGCGGAAAAGAAATATAAACAACGAATTATTGAATTTAATTTAACTAACAGATATTTTCGTAAATTGTAAACGAAAAGTATATAAACTAAACTGGACATGTACAAAGTAAAATGGACATGTACCAAGTAAAATGGACAAGATTGCAGGCGCAGATATTCAGGTTTTTATGCGTAAAAACAGGGCAAACATTGAATTTAAGGGAAATTGCAAAGCAATTGAGAGTGTCCCCGACAGCAGTATCCAATGCTTTAAAGGAATTGCAGAAAGCAGAAATGGTAAAAGTGAAAAAATCAGATAGAATGAACCTGCTGTCCATAGAATTAAACCGGGACAATTATAAGGCGATTCAGATGAAGCGAACGGAAAATCTAAAAATGGTTTATGAATCAGGATTAACAGATTTTCTTTTCAATGAATTCCCTGGCTGCACCGCAGTTCTTTTTGGGAGCTATTCCCTGGGAGAAGATGTTTTTTTGGGAGAAAATGACGAGCGCAATTCTGATATTGACATTGCAGTCATAGGCACAAAAGGAAAGGAACTGGATTTAAAAGAATATAATAAACTGCTGGAGAGAAATGTATCTGTTAATTTTTATAAATCGTGGCAGGAAATCCACAAGCAGCTAAAAGAGAGCATCCTCAAAGGAATAACCTTAAGCGGAGGAATTGAATTATGAGCATGCCCAAAGAATTTGAGGAATATGTAAAGAATGGAATAATCCGGAAATGCTCAATCAACAAGCCAAGAGCAGAATTTCTAATCAATGAAACTGAAAAAGCATTCAGGGGGCTGAACAAGAGATTAGAAGCAATGGGAATAGATGAGGATAATGCCAACTCAATAGTAAAAGACTGCTATGACACCATAATGGAATTGGTGCGTGCAAAGCTGCTTTTAACCGGCTATTCTTCTGCAGGGCAATTTGCGCATGAAGCAGAAATTTCTTATCTAAAAAAATGCGGCCTTTCAGATAATGTTATCATATTCATAAATGATTTAAGATACTTCAGAAATTCCATAACATATTACGGAAAAGTTTTAAGCGTAGAATACGCTGAGCAAGTTGTGGAATTCACAAAGAAAACATACCCGAAATTAAAAGAGATGGTTAAATAACCAAAAATTCGCACAGGACAGATGCGGAAAAGATATATAAATGCAAATTGAGTATTAAACATTAAATTCAACAAAACATTTATATATTAACTAAAGTTAATATCTCTTAACTATGGTAAATATGTATAAACTTAGGTTAACAAATCTTCAGCAGGAGATTTTAAGGCTGCTTTTTGTAAAGGCAGGAACATCTCTAAACCACAATGGGATTGCAAGGTTTCTCGAGGTTTCTCCTCCAGCAGTCAGGAAAGCCCTTCCCAGACTGGAGAAAGAGAATTTAATCAGGATAACACAGGATAAGGTATCAAAAAGATGGGCTGTTGAACTGAACAGAGAAAATTATAGAGTTATGCAGTTAAAAAGAGCAGATAATCTCAGGCAGACATATGAGTCAGGATTGGCTGATTTTCTTGAGAAAGAATTCGCAGGGGGAACAATTGTCCTGTTCGGGAGTTATTCAAGAGGAGAAGATATAATCAATTCTGACATTGACATTGCAGTCATAGGAAGGAAAGACAAAATCCTTGATTTATCCGCATATGAAATAATCCTTGAAAGAGCTATAAATATCAATTGCTATCCCTCATTTGATAAAATAGATAGGCACTTAAAAGAAAATCTGTGCAACGGCTTTATCCTTGTGGGCGGGTTTGAGCTATGAAACCAATAAGGAACTTTGAAGAATTTATCAAAGAAAATATTGTTAAGAAACAAACCCCCGACAAGTCAAGAGCAGGTTTTCTCATCTCTGAATCTAAAATGAGTTATAACCTGATGCTTGAGCTGCTTGAGAAAATGAAAGTGACAGAAAAAAATGTGAATATGTTCGTAAAAGAGTGCTATGATACTTTAATGGGATTGATTAGGGCGAAAATGCTTCTTGACGGCTATAATGCTTCGGGGTTCGGAGCTCACGAAGCAGAAGTAGCGTATATGCGAAACATGGGATTTAGTGAGCAGGAAACCCAGTTTGCAGATCAGATGAGATTTTTCAGAAATGGAATGCTTTATTACGGCACCCGGCTTGATAAGGAATACGCGGAAAAAGTCATAGAATTTACAAAGAAAACATACCTAAAATTAAAAGAGATGGTTAAATAAACAAGTGAAAAAGAGATTTCCAAAGAAAACTTTAAATAGAATCCATAATAATTCACAGATATGCCAAAAGCACTTGTCACTGGGGGAGCGGGCTTCATAGGAAGCCATGTTGTTGACTTGCTTCTGGAAAAAGGCTATGAAGTTGTTATAGTTGACAATATTTCATCAGGCAGCATAAAAAACATTGACAACAGGGCTAAGTTCTACCAGGCAGATATCTTAAGCGATGCTATTGGCACAATCTTCTCTGCTGAAAAGCCGGATTATGTCTTCCACCTCGCTAGCCAGATAAGCGTCTCAAAATCCCTGAGGGAGCCGATGTATGACGCCAACATGAACATCCTCGGCTCGATAAGCATAATGGAAGCATGCGTTAAGCACGGCGTTAAAAAACTGGTTTTTTCAAGCACAGGAGGCGCCTTATACGGAGACCCAAAGAGGATTCCCTGCGATGAAAAAACAGAGATTCTCCCGCTCTGCCCTTACGGCGTGGCAAAATTCTGCGTTGAGCAGTATCTCTCATATTATTACAGGGTGCACGGCTTGAACTATATCTCATTAAGGTATTCCAATGTTTACGGCCCCAGGCAGAATCCCTTTGGAGAGGCAGGAGTTGTTGCAATATTTGCAAAAAAGCTCCTGAAAAAGGAGATTCCAACAATAAATGGGGATGGGGCGCAGACAAGGGACTTTGTGTATGTGTCTGATGTGGCAAGGGCGAACCTTCTGGCAGCAGAGGGCAGCGCTTCAGGAGTTTCAATAAACATAGCAACAGGAAAAGAAACATCTGTAAACGAAATTTTTGAAAAGCTTGAAAAAAACATAAAGTCAGGAATCAAGCTCAAGCATGCGCCTGGAATAAAGGGCGAGGTTAGGAGAATCTCGCTGGACTGCTCGCTCGCAAACCGGCTTCTTGGATGGAAGCCAAAAGTGGACATTGATGAGGGAATAAAAAGAACAGTGGATTTCTTCAGAGAGGAGGAATGAACATGCAAGCAGAAGCTGCAAAAAGGGTAAAATCGTTTGGGATAGTAACATACATAATTGCTTTGATGACGCTTTTTGCGCTGATGATAATGCATCTATTCCGGCTTTTCACTTTGAATATAGACAAGTTTTCCTTTTTCATAGTATCGCTTCTCGTGATGCTCTTGTTAATACCAATAGTTACCTACATCAAGTTTTTCAACCTGGTAGAAGTCAGGAAGGATATAAGGATAATGAAGAAAAAGTGATTACGGAAAATTTCACAGGACTTCCGGAAACAGCAGTGGACAGATATGCGAAGATTTTATATTCTGTTGTTCTGATTTTATGAGCGTTAGGGAACAGATATACATACTGCTTTTGATATTCATCTCAAATTTCAACAGCGATACAATCTCCGGAAAATACTATAGTTCGTTCAAATACAAAATATTTAAATATTAGTTGCATTATAGTGTATTGTTATGAGGTTTTCAAAGACAGAATTGGGCATCTTGAAGCAGGTTGCAGAAGGCAACAGAAGAGTGAAAGAGATAGCTAAAGTTCTAAACAAGAGTAAATTCCAAATATACCGCTCTGGACAGAAACTCATAGAAAAAGGTTTCGTGGACCTTTCAGATGGTTTTTATGAACCTATTAAGAGCACTCCTTCAACCTTACTTGTTCAGCTTTTAGGGGAGTTTCCTTCTGCTATTGAGCCATTATCTGATTCAGGAATTAATATCTTAAAGTGCCTTTTTGACGCTAAGACTATTAAGGAAATAATGCAGGAATCTGGAATTAAAAGAACGCAGGTATTCAAGAAGATAAAACAGGCAAGAGGAATAAGCCTTGTAAGAAAGATTGATGAACATTATAAACTAAACGAAAAGATTTGGAGTAAAGCAATAGAATTCTTAAAAGAACTAAAAAAATATGAAGAGACAAATGACCAGAGAGTGCCGGGAAATTCAACAATCTATTTCAAGAACGATGATGAAATAGTTTTTTCAAACAAGGAAACAATAAACGCCACACTTACTGCATTCTCAGCTTACAAAGATTATGGGATAAAACTTCTTTTACTGAAAAATTATTATTATCTTCCAAAGAAGAAACTCTCAATGAAAGAAATCTTTATGCATTCGCTTTATGCTGCCAAAAAAGAAATGGCATTCCAAAATCTTGTCTTTGTGGCTTTATTTTATGCTAAATACAAGAATGAATTATCCGGGATAAAGCATGTCATCCTTGAAAACATTGACAGGAGTTTTGAAGGAAAGCACATCCCGGGATATCCGACACTGCAAGAAATAAAAGACAGGGCTGAAGTATATGATATTAAAATTTGAACAAATTTTAATCCAAAAAATCAGGAGATAATTTTTTGATATCAAACTTTGATGACGCAAACAGATTATTTGAAGAGATAGATAATAATATCTTTGAAAAGGTTGAATTCTATATTATGGGAGGAGCAATGCTTTTGTATCATGGAATAAAAGAAGCAACAAAAGATGTTGATATCATAGTAAATTCTCAGAAAGAATTCATATTACTCCAAAACACGCTAAAGAAACTCAAGTTCACAACAAAAGTGCCGACATTTGAATACAAAAAATTCGATCTGAGCCAGATATTTATAAGAGAAGACTTCAGGATTGACTTATTCCATAAAGTAGTTTGCAAAGGATTTCAATTATCTGATGCTATGAAAAAAAGAGCTCTGAAAATAAAAGAGTTCAAGCATCTTACTGTCTTACTCTGCTCACATGAAGACGTATTCCTATTCAAAACATTTACAGAAAGGCCGGGAGACATAACTGATTGCCTTGCTCTAGCCAGAAAACAAAAGTCATTGGACTGGCCTGCTATTCTGGAAGAAGTTCAGAATCAAATTAAAATCTCAGGCAATAAAATTTGGATTACTTGGGTAGGTGAAAGGCTCGATATTCTTGAAGAGAATGGCCTTGAGATACCAATAATGAATGATATTGATAAGCTAAGAGAAGAATATTTCAATGATTACGAGAAAAAACATCCTTCTAAAAAGTAAATTAGTAGTAACTATAAATAATTACAAAGGAAAACTCAAAGCTGCTCTAGAAGTGATTACTGCATCCTCTTTGTCCAGACCTCAGGCGCCTTCTTGGTTATCTCAAGATTCTTCCAATACCTGAATTTTTGGGGACCCTGCTTTTTTACCCATTCTGCCATGTTATGAATTCCAACTTTAAGCGGGGTTGTGGTCTTGTAGTCAAGTATCCTTCTTGCCTTTTCAGATGAGCAGTATGAATGCTTAACCTCAGAAGGCCTTGGAGGCGCATATATCGGCTTCAAATCTGTCCTTGCCATCTCCTCAAGCACGATTCTTGCAACCTCATTGAGGGTTACAACCTCCTCTGAGCCGATGTTTATCCTCTCTCCGAATGCCTCCCGGGCAAAGCCCGCCTTGGCAATGTAGGGAGTGCAGTCCCTCACATAGGTGAATGCCCTGGTCTGTGTGCCGTCCCCGAAGATTATGGGCGGCTTTCCAGCAGCAACCCTGTTCATGAATATTGCGATTGCGTTCCTGTATGGGTCCTGAAGATTCTGCCTCTCACCATAGACATTGTGCGGTATCAGTATTGAATAGTTTAGCCCGAAAACATCATGGTAGATTGGAAGAATCTGCTCAATTGCAGCTTTGCCCACTGCATAAGGGTCCTTTGGATTGTAATGCTGTTCCTCCCTCATCGGCATCTTTTCCTGCCTGCCATAAACGCTCATCGAGCTTGTGTGCACAAACATCTTTACACCAGAGTTTATTGCAGCCTCAATAAGCTGGAGAAATCCAATGTAGTTTGACTTTGCATTGTAGACAGGGCAGAAAATGCTCTGCCCCTCTGCTGCGTGGGCTGCAAGATGATAAACCATGTCAACTCCAGAAACCGCCTTTCTGCATACCTTCGCGTCCTGAAGGTCTCCCCTTATGAAATGCGCATTCCTGTTTACATTGGAGAGGGAGCCGCCTGAGAGATTGTCAACAACCGTAACATCATGCCCCTCCCTTATCAGCTGGTCCACAAGGTGGGAGCCCATGAACCCTGCGCCGCCTGTAACGAGTATGCTGTGCTTCATCTCACTTCTTCTCCACAAGCATTATGCTCAGGAAGAACCCTGAGAACACTGTCTGTATTCCAAGTATGAGGAATGTGAGGGCTGCGATGGGAAAGCTTTTTGCATTTATCCTGACTGCCCAGAGCCCAAGAATTAATGCTGACAAGAATATTGTGCCGCCCAGCAGTATGGTTCTCTCCAAAGGAAAGTGCCTTGCTGTGAAATCTATAATTGGGTCATGAGGAGTGAAGCCGCTTATTATCGCATATGTCTTTGCATAGAGCCCTATGTTTATTATCTGGTAGCCGAGTATTGAAAGCAGGGAGCCCAGCACTCCAGAAGAAGATGCGCCTGCAAGGTATGAAACCAGCAGGAAGAGCCCTATTAAAAATATTATTGCCCCAGGTATGATGAATAAATAGGTGGGGCTGTACATCAGCATGAAGCGGAGATGGCGCCAGCCGTCTGAAATTGGCCTGAGCTTTGACTCTGCCTTTCTTGGGTAGTATTTTATCGGAACCTCTGAAATGCGCATGCCCTTCTTTATTGCGTTTATCAGCATCTCTGAAGCGAACTCCATGCCAGTTGTTCTAAAAGTGAGCTTTTCAATTGTCTTTTTCCTGAATGCGCGGAACCCTGTCTGGGGGTCTGAGATGTGCGAATTGAAAAAGAGGTTCAGGATTCCTGAAAGCACTGGATTTCCAATATAACGCCTTATAAAAGGCATTGCGCCCTTTTTTATCTCACCCTTCATCCTTGAGCCGAGCACTATGTCTGAATTGCTGAGCTTTGAGACAAGCTTTGGAAACTCTGAGAAGTCATAAGTGCCGTCTGCATCTGCCATCACGATTATCTCGCCTTTTGCAGCGGAAAATCCTGCAAGCAGCGCAGAGCCATAGCCGACCCTTTTCTCGCGCACAACTTTTGCGCTGAGTTTTCGCGCAATTGAGGCAGAGCTGTCAGAGGAGCTGTTGTCCACGACTATTATTTCATAAGAGTATTTGGAGGCAGTTTTTTTTATTGTATTAATGCATTCCGCAATTGTCTCTTCCTCATCCCTGCACGGAAGCACAAAAGAAAGCATTTTTTTAGTTGGCATTAAAAAAAGGGAGGCGGTATTATTATAAAAAGTTATCTGAGAAGAAAATCAGGAGGTATGATAAGGTAGCATAAAGCCAAGATATTAAAACAAAAAAGGGAAAGATAGCTGTAAATGCAAAAGATTTCTATAATAGGCGCCGGCTATGTGGGGCTTGTAACTGCAGCGAGCTTTGCATCCCTTGGCTTTTCTGTAGTGTGCGCTGACATCGATAGGAAAAAGGTTGAGAAGATAAACAGGAAAGAGCCCCCAATATATGAGGAAAACCTGCAGGAGCTCCTCAAAAAGTTAGTTCCAAAAAATCTTTCTGCAACAACAAAACTGAAATCCGCTGTTCTTGGAAGCGGGGCAACATTCATATGCGTGGGAACGCCTTCCCAGGGAAACGGCATGATTTATCTTGAGGCAGTACGGAACGCCTCAAGGGAGCTGGGGCTTGCCTTGAAGGAAAAAAAGACAGGGCATCTAATAATAGTCAAAAGCACTGTAGTGCCTGAGACAACTGAAAATGTCATAATACCTGAAATAGAAAAGTTTTCTGAAAAAAGATTTGGGAGGGACTTTGGAGTTGTGGTAAATCCGGAATTTCTGAGGGAGGGCACTGCACTAGCCGACTTCCTGAGCCCTGACAGGATTGTGCTTGGAAGCACTGATGCAAGGTCAATCAGGGCAGCAAGGAATCTCTATTCCTGGGCAGAGTGCCCCATAGTTGAGTGCAGCTTCCGGGAAGCAGAGATGGCAAAGTATGCGAGCAATGCATTCCTCGCAACAAAGATTTCCTTCATAAACGATATTGGAAACATCTGCAAAAAGCTTTCAATAGACACCAACAAAATTGCTTATATAATGGGGCTTGACTCCAGAATAGGAAAAAACTTCCTTAAGGCAGGAATAGGATTTGGGGGAAGCTGCCTGCCAAAAGACCTTAGGGCAATAATCCAAAAAGCAGAAGAGAAAGATTATAGTCCTGAGCTTCTCTCATCTGTGCTTGAAGTAAACATGAAACAGCCGTCAAAATTAATTGAGATGCTTGACAGCAGGGGAATGCTCAGCAGGAAAATGAGGGTGGGAATTCTCGGGCTCACATTCAAGGCAAATACAGATGACATAAGGGAGAGCCCTAGCTTGGAGGTTATAAGGCTGCTAACGCTAAGGGGAGTTCAAATCTGCGCATATGACCCGAAAGGCATGGACGCAGCAAAAAGGATATTCCCAAAAATAAGATACAAGCGAAGCGCCCAGCAGGTTGCAGACAAGAGCGATGTAATCCTTATACTCACAGAGTGGGCTGAGTTCAAAAAAGTTAATTTCAGGGGAAAGCAGGTAATAGACGGGAAGAACCTCTTTGGCGAGGGGGAAAGGCCAGGAAATTATGAGGGGTTGTGCTGGTAAGGTTTTTATATTGAATTGAACAATTTCTAAAAAATGAAAAAGAGAAAGGCAATAGGGTTTGACTTTGACGGGGTTCTTGTTGATTCTCCAATGAAGAAAAAGAGGATTTTTGAGGATTTAATGGAGAAGGAATTTGGAATTCCAAAAGCAAAATCAAGGCAGGCGTTCCTGAGGGGCGACGGGCTCTCAAGAAAGAAGCGGTTTGAGATTTGCCTGGGGCATGCTCTTTCAGAAAAAGATGCCGAGAAGCTTTCCTTAAAATATCAGAATATGATAAGAAAAGAGAAATTTAACCTTATCCCGGGCACAGAAGCTGCACTTAAGAAGGCAAAAAAGGATTTCATAATCTTCAGCGCATCAGGCGTTCCCACAAAATACTTGAGAGAAGCCCTTAGGAAGGCTGGGGTGTTTTCATATTTTGACAGCTGCCTGGGAGGGGAAAAAAAGGAGATTATCAAAAGAGAAATTAAAAGATTCAAACTTGAGGCGTCTGATGTTTTCATCGTCGGAGACGCCATAAACGACATGAAAGTTGCCCGCTCCCTCAAAGCGCATGCAATTGGCGTCTATCGCAACATTAACCACAGAAGAAAACTGATTGGGGCAGGCGCAGAAAAAACGATTCCAAACCTGAAAAACCTTATAAAGGCAATAAACAGAATTTCTATAAAGAGGCAGTAAATATGCAGCAGAAGATAACAAAGGCGGTGATTCCCGCAGCAGGGCTGGGCACAAGGTTCCTGCCTGCCACAAAGGCGATGCCCAAGGAGATGATGCCGATTGTCGACAAGCCCGCAATACAATACATCATAGAAGAGGCAGTGGCATCTGGCATAACAGACATTCTCATAATAACGGGCAGGGGAAAGAGAGCAATTGAGGACCATTTTGACAGGAGTTATGAACTTGAGGCAGAACTGCAGAAAAAGGGAAATGCTGATATAATCAGGGAGCTCAACAGGATAAGCAGCCTGGCAAGCATACACTACATAAGGCAGGGAAAGCCGCTCGGGCTTGGGCATGCCATACTGAAGGCAAGGGAGCACGTAGGAAACGAGCCATTTGCTGTTTTTCTCGGCGACGACCTTGTAAAGTCAGAGGAGCCCTGCATGAAGAAAATGATGGAAATCTTCAGCAGAACTGGCTTCCCGGTTGTTGCTGTTTCGCCTGTTGAGAAAAGCGAGATTCCGAAATATGGGATAGTGAAGGCAAGGCAGGAAGGCAGCGAGCTCATCATAGAAGATATGGTTGAAAAGCCGGCTGCTGAAAAGGCGCCCTCAAACCTTGCCATACTCGGAAGGTACATACTCACACCTGACATCTTTGGAATCCTTGAAAAGACAAAGCCAGGAGCAAACGGCGAGATAAACCTCACTGACGCTCTGAGGACTCTGGGAAGGAAGAAAAAAATCTACGGCTACAGGGTAGAGGGCAAGTGGATGACTGTCGGCGACAGAATGTCCTACCTGAAGACAGTGGTTGAGTATGCCCTTGACAGGAAGGATGTGGGCCCCGAATTTCTCTCCTATCTTAGGCAAAGGATAAAGTAGGATATTGGTAGGATTTTTAAATAAAAGCGTTTTCTGCCTGCTCATGAAGAAAAAAATCTCCATAACAATTGACTCGCACCTTCTCAGGGAGATAGATTCATCAGTGGACAACATCTACATAAGGAACAGGAGCCAGGCAATAGAGTTCCTTGCGAAAAACGCCCTTGGGGAGAGAAAAACAGCTGTGATACTCTCGGGCGGAGCTGAGGAATCGCTTAAAATTGGGAAGGATTTCAGGCCAACCGCCCGAATAGGGAAGAAAACTGTCATAGAGCTCGCTGTTGAAAAGCTGAGGGCTTCTGGATTCAGGAACATTTTCATAATTGCAAGGCAGCATGCCCTTACTGCTATGTTCAACATCCTGAAGGACGGCTCGGGATACGGAGTGAAGGTTGATTACATCGAAGAAAAGGAGTCGTCGGGAACAGCTGACTCCCTGCGGCTCGCAAGGGGGAAGATAGAAAAAACATTCCTTGTGGTTTACTCTGACATTGTTTTCAGCAGGGCAAACATAGATGAGATATGGAATTCGCACATAAAGGGCAGCTCAATCTCAACCCTTATGCTCACAAGCTCAAATGAGCCGAGCGAGAAGGGTGCAGTCACAATGGAGGGCAGCCGCATAATAGAGTTCTCCCAGAAGCCAGCAGAGACAGAGACAAACCTTGTTTTCTCCCCGATATTCGCCTGCGAGCCAGAGCTGCTTGAGTGCAGGGGCGCGAGTTTGGAAAAGGACATATTTCCAAGATTGGCTGAGAAAGGGCTGCTTTCAGGATATATCAGCGCCCAGAAGGAAAGGCACATACATTCTGAAGAGGACCTGAAGAGTTCAAACTAAAAAATCAAATAACCATAGAAAAAAAGGGTGACGGCTTTCTGCATTTCCCGCTCGCGAGAGCAGTACAGGGCAGAACGTGGGCCTGCTTGACTTCCGAGTTCGGGATGGGATCGGGTAGGACCAGGTCGCTATGGCCGTCTGAAGATTCAGGAAATGGAAGTTATATTTAAAGGTTTCTTTGCTGGAAATGCGCAAAATATTTCTAGAAATATATCGACGAGAGTGGGGTGAAATTAAAGAAAAACAAGATTGAATAAGAGAAAAGAAGATTCAAGGGCATCTAACTCTCACTTTTTTGAAAAACTTTATATAAGACACATAAGACACCTAGTGCCTAAAAATCAAAATTTTTGGTTTGCAGTGATTTTGATGGGATTCATAAGAGTGAAGGGGCACGGAAACCACAGGTATGCATACTTTGTGGAAGAGGAATGGACTGAAAAGGGCCCCAGGCAGAGCGTTTCTGAATACCTTGGAAAGACAGAGAAGACTAAAAAAGTGAGGGAATTCCAAATTTCCTCCAACGAGATTTCAGCACTTGGATATGAGGAGCTGGTAAGCAAACTCGTGGAGGCAGAGCTGCTCTCACGGGGATTTGAAAAAAAGGCAAAGGGAAAAATGTGCCTTGCTCTCGACCGAAAAATGATAGTTGCAGAGCTCTCTGGGAGAGCCCTGAAACTCTGCTGGAAAGGAAAGTTAGGAAAGGAGAGGGGCTGCGTGCTTGAAATGAACGACGGCTTCCTCTGCGCAAGGACATTCTCGGCTCTTATAAGATTCAGGGCAGGGCTTCCCAAGAATAGCGGCGAGAACTTTACCTCAGAACCAGAGGAAGGGGAAGAGCTGGCAAGGCTGGTGGTAAATGCCGGGCTCTCGCTTTCAAGCGATGTTTTCATAAAATTATATGAGAAATGCACAGGGAAAAATCTGGGGCTGGCTCCTGAGAAAAATTAAATTCTTTCCCCGCTTATCTTGAAAAGCACCTCTGAGACGTCCTTCCTCGAGAGCACTTGCTGGTTCATGAGGTCAAACAGGACATCCATCACATCCTTCTTTCCAACCCTGTTGGTCTTCAGCATGTATGAGAGGATGACTTCAAAGATATCGTTCCCTATCTTTCGCTTCCTTGAGATGTTTGCCATCTGGACTACAAAGCCCTGCCTGGAGAACTTCTCTGCAGTCACTGCCTTGGTTATCTGCTCGATTATCTCCTTCTCAATGCTTCCCCTCCCTGCAAGGTAAATCTTCTCTGCGAGGCTCCTGGCCTGGAAATCGGCAACCTTTCTCATTATGAGCTCCGCCTTCTTCCTCGCCCCTGCGACATAGGGTATCTCAACAAAGGGAACTGCCCCTGCAAACTCAATCCTGACCATTCCAAGATTGAGGAGGCCGTACTGCCTGAAGTTTGTCTTTATGGCGTCAGAATACTCTATCTGCTGCCAGTGGATGAAAAAAATGCCGGAAGAGTAGTTTATCTTGTCGTCTGAAAACTCGAGCCTGAGGATGTTCAGTGACACTGTTATGTAGAACAGGTAAACGAGCGAGATGATAAACGAAGCATAGCCCAAAAATGAGAGCGCAAGGGACTGCTCTATTGAAAAAAAACTCATGAGGAATGGGACGGGATTTTCTCCACCCATAACAAGAATGAAAAGCCAATAGAGCCCGCACAAAACCCCGAAGAAAATCCCCAGCTTCACTATCCCTGACACGAGCGCAAGGAAAATGTCGGGCTTTATGACAAGCGTGCCTGAGTTAGGTTCATTGTTTTCAGCCATTTTCAGAGTAGTCATTCAAAGTGGAAGGTAATCTTCCGCTCCTTCTTGTCAAAAGATTTCACGCTTTTAAATTTTTTCAATTTATCAAACGCCTCGCTTACAGAGAAATGGGAAATTTCCGCTGTGAGGAAATCCAGCGCCTCCCTGACTTTTCCATAGTGCTGGTATATAGCTCCTGCCTTCTTCTCTGAAAGTTCAGCTTTTTTCAGCAGCTCATCCATTGACGCTTCCTGCTCGGATATTAGACGGAGAATCCTTTCCTTTTCGGGGTTGGCCCTGCCGGCAGAGTTAATTCCTGAAGCGAAAAGCTCGTCGAGAGCGCTGCTGAATGAGGGGAGCTGCCTCTGCTCAAGCGAGGAATATGATTTGAGTTTTATGGGAACAGCGTCGATGGCATTTCCTGAATCATAGACAACTGAGGCAGAGGGCTCCTCGCTGAAAAGGGCATGCATTGAGTCAAAGACAATAGATGCCTCCTCTGCAGAAAGCGAGCCCGCCTTTTTGGACTTGTCGACGCCAGCCCTGAGGCAGGCCTCCTCTGCGTAAAGCCCGCCAAGCGAAAGCTCTGTTGCCAGAAACGCCGCAAGCTCCTTCTCAGAATGACTTGCAAGCAACAGGAACTCCTCCCTGCTTACTGCAGCAGGATTTCTCGACGGAGGCGGAGGGCTGTAGACAAGCCCCTGAGTGAGCTGCCTGTCCTTCCAGCTCTGGCTCTCAACAAGCCCGATTATCTTCAGCTCGTTCGAGCATAAAATCAGGTTTCCCCTGCTGAAAAGCTCAAAAAAAAGCGCGAAGCCCTCACTTTTTGAGGCAAAATCCAGCCGCATTATGCGCTCAAAGCCCTGCTGGCTTATTGATTTCAGCATAGCCCCCTCAAGGTATTTCCTGAGCAGACTGCACATCCTCGGCGGGTTCTGAATTACAGGCGGCTTGCTCTCGCTCAGGAACAAAAGCGAGGGCAGATGTGCCCTGAGATATCTCCTTCCCTTGCCAGGAATATGGAAATCAAAGAGGAAGTCCCTCTCAGAGAGCTGGTAGACTCTCTGCAGCTTTGCGCCTAATAGGGAATTCAGCTCTTTTGAGATGAATCCAAGCTCAAAAGAAGCAATTTTCTTCACAAACCCTGAGTTTTTGCCTGTTTTTTCTCCTGTCATTCCAAAAATCAGCCAGAGAAACCTCATATAAAAAGGTTTGCACAGGAGAGCATCAGCAAGGAAACTCTCACTTTTCATATATGAAACTCAAAAAATGGAGGGTAAAAGCATCATCATCGGTTTCTTTCAGAAAACCTGTTTTTGCCTGTTTTCAGGGCATTTAAGGGGCTTTCAGGGCTCAATAAGGTTTTTATATAAGCGCACTCTAAAAGCGGCCATGGGGTGGAATTTCGGGCTTTTCAAGCGGAAAAGTGAGGAATCCGAGGAGATTTCTGCTGTTGAAAGGGTGGAAACAAGCGTTTCCCTCTCTTTTTCAAGGCTGAAGGCGGATATCGAGAAGATAGGGCTCTGGATACGCTATTTTGCCGAGGAGGCGATAAGGAACAGGCAGGAGCACTCTCTCGTGAGAGGCGAGCTCTCCAGCCAGCATTCTGAAATTTCAGAGCTCAGAAAAAACCAGCACTCAATGATTTCTGCGCTTGAAAAAAATGCTGTGATAATTTCAGAACTTTCTAAAAAGATAAAAAACACGGAAAATGCGCTCTCTGAACGCCCAATTGAGCAGGAAAACCAGCTCGGGACATGTCCCGGGACAAGTACGGGACAAGTCAGGGACAAGTCAGAAAAAAGGATAATGGCATTTTCAAGGGCAGCAGGGGTTAAAAAAATTGAAACGCCGGAGTATGAGCGGGAAATGTCCGAAGATTCTGGCGCCCATTTTAACATGAGCATGTTCCTGCCCAGCGAGCTTGAGGTTATAAAGACGCTCTATTACTCGGAAAGACCAATTGGATATGCTGAGA
Organism: Candidatus Woesearchaeota archaeon CG07_land_8_20_14_0_80_44_23; assembly: GCA_002779235.1. Lineage (GTDB taxonomy): Archaea > Nanobdellota > Nanobdellia > Woesearchaeales > 0-14-0-80-44-23 > 0-14-0-80-44-23. Next base: position 15,817 of record PEXD01000048.1, read on the forward strand.
TAGCAAAGCTCCTCGGAAAAAGTGGGAAGAGCATAAGGAACATAATCTGCGATGTGAGAAAAAAAGGAATAGAAATTTTGGACAAGCCGATAGGTATAAGGGACAAGGGGTTCTATCTTTCGGGAAAGGCAAAGGTGCTCGTTTCAGGAAGATGATAATTTTATCTGAAATCAGATTTCTTTGGGGAAATGTCCTGGACAGATGGCTGATGTCCTAAGTATTCTCGGGACATGTCCTGAATCTCGGGACAAGTCGGGACATGTGAAATGGCAGGATTTGGGCAAAATTCTCAAAGATTTTTTGAAGAAACTCTAAAAAATTTTGAAAAATATTTTTATGAA
>PEXD01000061.1 GCA_002779235.1 Candidatus Woesearchaeota archaeon CG07_land_8_20_14_0_80_44_23
TGACTTACGTCAGTTTTACAACTAAGCCTTATATGGTTACAGCTCTTCGAGAACAAGTCTCGCTGCGGTGCAACGCCGCCATTTAATCGCCTCCCCTTGCGTATAGCTCGGGGCATGTTATCAAGTCAGCAAAATTCTTGCGAATATTGCTCCATTGCGACTTAATGAGAATGATTAAGCATTAAAGTTTTTAAACCTTTCTGCGCTATGTTGAAAGCAGCATTATAATCTGCATTAAGTTCAATTCCACATTTATTGCATTTGAATAAAGAATAAGATGGTTTTTGTGCATTTGGTTTTTTATATGGCCTTTGAGTGTCAACATGTTCATCTCCATTTATCGCACAATGGCTGCACATTTGGCTGGTTTTTTCTGGTGGAACATAAATGACAGGGATTCCTTCTCTTTTTGATTTATATTCAATTAAAGTTGATAAATTTTTGAATGTAAATAATGCCAGTTTATATTTTTCTTTTTTTCTTTGTGCGAATCTTGCTTTTTTAGGTTTTTCTAGTTGTTCTAAAGCAATCGCAAAATTCTTTTCTTTGGCAATTTTTACAATATCCTTTGATATTTGATGAAGGATTAAGTTGATTTTAGGTTCTATTGCTCTTATTTGTCTTTGCTTTCTTAGTTTATTGCGCTTTCCTTTTAATAAATAGAGATGTTTTCTGTATGCAATCTTCATTCCTAATATTTTGTTTCCTTTATAAAATTTTACTCCCGATGGTTTTTTATCGCCTTTTTTAAGTAATACCAAGCAGGCCAGATTAGTTATTCCGCGATCTATTCCGATTATTCCGTTTATTTCTTCATTGTTTCTTGATTCAGTTTCTGTTGTATATTGTAAATAAAAATCACATAAATCCGCATTTGGATTTTCAAGCCGTATTTTTTCAATTTCATAATTCCTGAGTTTTGAATATTCCCGCTTAATTTTTCTAAGGACATAAGCGTATTTTGGTTTTTGAGTTTTGATTAATTCAATTCTGCTTTTAAAAAAAGATTTTCCGTGTTCATTTTTCACATTAGTTCCCGAAAAATTAAATTCGTTTGGTAAATTTTTTGAAATAGAAATCTTTACTTTATTAGATGCAAAATCAAATTTTATTCCTGCGGGAAATATCATAAGGCGGTTTCCCTTAAAGTGAATGGGTGTTTTCTTTCTTAAGGATTTTTCTTCGCGTTCAATATTTCTGGTTAAAGATTTTATTTTTCCCCGAACAAATCTTAAAGTATAACCGCGGTTTATTGATTCTTGCCCGCTTTTTGATAAGTGAATATATCTTTTTTCTCGTTGATGTGGTTTAAGGGACAGCTCAATTCTTTTTTGAGGGTCTGAGAATATATCCTCAAATTCTTTAAGTCTTAACTTTTGATTAAAAATGCTTTTTAATTTTTTTTGTCTTTGTTTTTTTAGGGCATCCAGAAGCTGAAATGCATCTCGGATTGCATAATTATAATGTGTGGAAGAAAGTTCTTTTGTTGAATTAAAAATGTTATACTTTGGCTCAACTTTTCTTCCGCGTGTAGAATAAATTTTTTTTCTGATGCCATTCTCGCCAAATTCTTTTAGATAACACTCATTACATATTTTAGAATTATCTTTTTCATTTGCGTAGGCAACTTCTTTTTCTTCTAAGCAAAAAACACATTTTGCTTTTGGAAATGTCCATTTTTTTGTGTTTTTATCTTTTAATCCGATAAATTTGTAAGGAGAACGAATTTTATCAGATATTCTTGCAGCGAAAGTAACAGCTTTTGAATAATTGTCAAAGTATTCATTGAGTTTTTTCTTATCTAATTTATTCTCAATAAATAATTTAAATTTGATTCCGAGAATCAGTGAATGTTCTTTCTTATTGTGAATAGAAATTGCCTTTGATACGGCTTCATCTTCGCGGATACTGCCTTTTGATATTTTATTAATTAAATTTTTAGAAATTTTTAACTCTTTATTGCAATATGAACAAAAAAAATGTTTTTCATCCATAGCATATCCTCCTATAACAGCAGTCAATACACCTGTTCTTGAATTCTGTTGGTTCCGGAATTATTTCATTCTGAATTATTGACTTTATTTTGCTCATCAGCTCAAATATTATGTGCTTATCTTCAAGATTAATTCTGACCAGTTCGTTTGACTTTAAATATTTTATGTATCCGCAATCAACCCTGTAATGCAGCACCTCTTCAATCAAAAATCCTTCAAGCAGAAGTTGTATCTTCTGCGTCCTATAAACTTTTGGTGGCCGGTAGCTGTATTTAAGCTGAACGGGAAAAGCGGATTTGTTTGAAAAATCAATTGCTATGCAATCCGCTTTTGTTATTATGCCTAAATTTGACTGCAAGGTTACATTATAGATTTTTGTTAATTTGCTTTTTTCATATTTCTTAATTATTTTTGTTCGCTCGGTTTTCTTGAATTCTCTGTCTTTTTCAAGCCCTTTTTCCTGCTTAGCGCCTTTTGTTTGCGGCCTCTTAAGAGTATACGTAAAATAAATAATTCTGGGGCAATAATCATAATTCATAAAATCAGAAGCTGACAAAAGACCTGAGCTTTCAATCATTTTATCCCACAATAACAAAGTCTTTCTGTTTTAATCTTTCTTCGTCAAAATTTCCAATTATGAATCTTGAATTAAAGCAAGAAGCACACGAAGGAATCATAAAAACGCAATCTGATTCCTTAAGACAGAGCGATTTTAGTTCAATAGACAGCGCTTCGGCGCGGTTCCTGCTTAAATCGCCTATAAATGCACTTTTCTGTATGCGAAAAAGCCCATAATCTTTGCATTTTCCTATAATTTTAGAACGAGTTGAATTTTCGCTTATGTCATAGATTATCCAATACAGCATTTTAGCCTCTGTATATGAATGGTTTATAATCTGGTGATTGCTCAAGAATAAATCTTACAAGTTCCCTTGACTTTTCAAGAATTATGCTTTGGAAACTCATTTTTTTGTTGTTAAATAAAATTTCAAGGTTAAGTCTTTCCAATACCATCTTGATTATTTTTTCCCGTCCTTTTTTTGTAAGAAAAATCTCTTCGCCAACGCATTCTAAATCCGAATTGTCCATCTGTTTTTGTACAAATAAGTTTATTATTGCTCTATCAACTATTGGCTGCCTGAATGGCTCAATCATATCTAAAACCAGTGAAGGCTTTCCGTATCTGTCTGTATGAAAAAAACCGAGATATGGATCTAAACCTGATATTATGCAAGCCCGCTCTATTTCAGAGTAAAGAATGCCATATCCATAATTTAAAGAAATGTTAAATATGTCTTTTGCTTCATGGTCTCTCTTATCCAACGGCACTATTCTTGAAATGCACGAGAAATATATTGATGCTGTCTGTCCTTCTATGCCCAATAATGATTCTCTTACTTCATCAATATTCTTTCCGTTAATTAAATCAATATGCTTGAAAAGATTTTCAATCTGGGCTATTTCCGTATTGAAAATGCCGTTTCTAGTCTTGCTTAGTGATTTAAGCAAATTTTCTTGATTTCTTAATTTTCCAATTATTAATGATTTTACAATAAAAAAACCTTTTTGCGACAAATATGATTCTGCTTGCTTTTTTCTGGTTAAGGTTGTTCCTCCTAGTTTGCAAGGGTAAATTCTTCCGAATGGATTACCAAATTTATTTGTAAATACAATATCGATATTATTCTCCATCGCAAGCTTGACTGCACTCGAGGATAATGAGCATGGACTAACTACTTTTATCTGGTCAATTATATCTGCAGAATACTCATCGGTTTTTTCTTTATTTTTAATAGTAAAGCAATTGCCTTTTTTTCCCAAGAATACTCCAAAGTCATCAAGTATTAGTTGAATATTTTTTTTATAAAATTATGTTTATAAATATCTTTCTGTTGCTCGAATTGTGTAATCATATATTTTTTCAAAACCTTTATATTCTCCTATTTTATCCTTTTTCTTATGCTTTCAGACAAGGAAGTCAAGAAGGAATTGAGGAAAATCACAGGGGCAAGCCCCGAGAAGTATTATCCTGTTGATGTTTTGAAGAGCGAGGGCTATTCAAGGTTTCAGTGCGAGAAGTGCCAAAAATATTTCTGGAGCATAAACCCTTCAAAAGTTTGCGGGGACCCTGCCTGTTCAGGCGGCTTCAGGTTCATCGGCAACAGCCCTGCAAAGCATAAGATGACTTATGTTGAGGTGTGGCAGGAGTTCTCAAAGTTCTTTGAAAAGAGGGGCTACACCCCGATAAAAAGGTATCCTGTTGCTGCAAGGTGGCGTGATGACACTGACTTTGTCCAGGCCTCTATTTATGACTTCCAGCCATTTGTGGTTTCAGGCGAGGTTGAGCCGCCTGCAAACCCCCTCGTTGTGCCGCAGTTCTGCCTTCGTTTCAATGACATTGACAATGTTGGCATAACAGGCGCCCACTACACCGGCTTTGTGATGATTGGGCAGCACGCTTTCAAGGCACCTGAGGACTTCAACCAGAAAAAGTATTTCACAGACATTTACGAATGGCTTACAAAGGCGCTTGGAATTTCGAAGGATGAAATCACATTTCACGAGGATGCCTGGGCAGGCGGCGGAAATGCCGGAATCTGCATGGAATTCTTCTCCCGCGGATTGGAATTAGGAAACCAGGTTTACATGAAGTATGAAATTACTGAGGATGGACTAAAGCCGCTGAAACTGAATGTGCTTGACATGGGAATGGGGCATGAAAGAAATGCCTGGTTCACAAATGCCACCAGCACGAGCTACGAGGCAGTCTTTCCAAAAGTCATGAGGCATCTGTATAAGACAACTGGCTTCAGCACAGACCAGAACCTCATGAAAAAGTTCCTTCCCTATGCATCCTACCTCAATGCTGATGAGGTTGAGAACATTGAGAAAGTGTGGGGAGAAATTTCTGAAAAAATCAATGTTCCAAAAGATGAATTAAAGGAGAAGATTGGAAAGTCAGCTGCACTATACTCAATTGCAGAGCACTCAAGAAGTTTGCTTTTTGCAATCTCAGACGGCGTTCTTCCGAGCAATGTTGCCGGCGGCTATAATTTAAGGATTATTTTACGGCGTGCGCTTTCATTGATAGAAAAAAACAATTGGAATATCTTCCTTCCTGAATTGTGCAGGATTCATGCAGAAGAATTGAAGCCCTTGTTCCCTGAACTTTCAGAGAATCTTAAGGAAGTTTCAGAAATCCTTGAATTTGAAAAAGAGAAATACCTTGAGACAAAGGAGTCCTCAAAGAGGATTGTTGAGCAGCTCATAAACAAAAAAATAACAACTGACGCACTTGTTGAGTTGTATGACAGCCACGGCATAAGCCCTGACTACATAAAGGCGGAGTTCAGGGCGCATGGAAAGGAGATTTCTGTGCCTGACAACTTCTATGCCCTTGTGGCAGAGAGGCACAAGAATGCAGTTCAGAAGACAGCGACAAAGAAGGCAGAGAATATTGAGCTGCCCGGGCTTCCTGCAACAGATGGCTTGTACTTCGGGGATTACAAAAAAATAGATTTCTCTGCAAAGGTATTGAAGATTGTGGATAAAGAAGGAAAGCATTATGCTGTGCTGGACAGAACCGCTTTTTATCCCACATCAGGAGGGCAGCTCTCTGATACAGGCACTTTGAAAAATTCAAAAGTTACAGAAGTTTTCAAGCAGGGAAACATCATAGTCCATGTTGTTGAGAATCCAAAATTTAAGGCAGGAGATAGAGTAAATGGAGAGGTTAACTTTGAAAGACGGCTTCAGCTTGCCCAGCACCACACAACAGCGCACATAGTGAACGCAGCTGCAAGGAAAATTCTCGGCAATCATATCTGGCAGGCCGGCGCTTCAAAGACATTGGAGCACGGACGGCTGGACATCACCCACTACAAGCAGCTTGAGGATTCAGAGCTTAAGGAGATAGAGAAAAAGGCAAATGAAATTGTCAAAGATAATATTCCAATAAAGAAATTTTTCCTTCAAAGGAATGAGGCGGAAAAGCGCTACGGCTTCCGCCTTTACCAGGGAGGGGCAGTGCCTGGAAAGGAGATAAGAATAGTGGAGATTCCAGGGATTGATGTTGAGGCCTGCGGGGGCACTCACCTGAATTCAACAGGAGAGGCAGGCAGGATTAAGATAGTAAAGTCCTCAAAAATTCAGGACGGGATTATCCGTCTGGAATTTGTTTCTGGAAAGGCTGCTGAGAGGGCAAGCTCAAGCGAGGCAGGAATCATCAAAGAATTAACTGAAGCCCTCAAATGCGAGAGAGACGAAATACCTGGCAGGGTGGAAGAGCTTTTCCAGAAGTGGAAAAAGATTGTGAAGAAGGGAGAGCCAAAGGGCTCTTTCAAATTAGAGTCAAGGGAAAAAATCAGAGGCACTGACAAGGAGATAATCGCAAAAGCGTCTCATTTATTGAAAACCCAGCCAGAGCACATAGCGAAGACAGTGAAGAGATTCTTAGAAGAAATAAATAATAAATAAAAAGAATCACTTAGTAATTTCTGTTATTCTGTCCTGATAAAGCTGCTTGTAATATTGAACTGTTTCGTCTGCCAGGGGCCCGTCATAGTCCTCAAGCTTTTCGGCCATCAGCGCATATATCGCCGGCTGAATTTCCTCAGGGATCGTATCCTTTTTGACTTCCATGTTTATCACTGAATACATAATGTTTTCCTCCAGATACCCGGAGAGCTCATCAATTTTTGTCTTGTCTGAAAAAATTTTCAGAATATTGTCTAATGTCTCTTCTGCCATAAATTATCACCCCTGCCTTTTTATTGCTCCTTGGTTATTTAAAAGTTTATAGTCACATCCAAGTCGCACCAAAGCAGAGCGCTGTATCCTGAAATACAGAAATCCTTTTTAAGGGCAACGCATTTTTATGATTCTAAGCGACTTGGGGGTGGGTTTTATGGAAAAGGATGATTTTGAAAAGTTCTATCCAGAGCGCGTAAAGAAGATGCCAAAATCAATAATAAGGGAACTTCTTAAGATGACGCAGAATCCTGAGATAATATCATTTGGCGGCGGGCTTCCTGCCCCTGAAACATTTCCTATCAAAGAGCTGGAGGAAATAACAACAGATGTTTACAGGAGTAAGGGAACAAAGGCCTTGCAATATGGCTCTACAGAGGGCTATGGGGAGCTTCGTGAGGAATTGTCAAAGTGGATGAGTAGGGAAGGCATCAAATCAGAGACAAACGACATACTTCCAACAGTCGGCTCTCAGCAGGGGCTTGACCTGCTTGGCAGAATTTTCTTGGAAAAGGGGGACAGGATAATTGTGGAAGAGCCCTCTTATCTCGGGGCGCTTCAGGCATTTACCTTTTATGAGCCGCAATTCATCGGGGTTCATCTTGACAATAATGGCATGATGACTGATGCGCTTGAAGAAAAGCTGAAAGAAGTTGAGGGCAGGGTAAAATTCATCTATGTTGTGCCTGATTTCCAGAATCCGGCTGGAGTGACTCTCAGCCATGAAAGGAGAAGAAAGATAATTGGGCTTGCAGACAAATACAAAATTCTGGTGTTGGAGGACTCCCCTTACAGGGAGCTGCGCTACAAGGGTGAAACAATTCCATCAATCTACTCGCTTGCACAGGCAGAGGGGCTGAACAACATAATTTCCCTCAGAACAATCTCAAAAATCATTGCACCGGGACTTCGGATTGGCTGGATAACTGCAGACAAAAATATAATCGATACCCTGGTCAAGATGAAACAGGGCGCTGACCTCTGCTCCCCTGTGCTGGACCAGATGATAGTTTCAGGATTATTCAAAGAGGGGAAGCTTGAGCAGCATATTGAGAAAATAAAACAGAACTATTCAAGGAAAATGAAACTTATGCTTGACTCCCTCGATAAATACATGCCCAAGCATCCCGAAGTTGATTGGACAAGACCTGAGGGAGGGCTTTTCCTTTGGCTGAGCATGCCCAGCCAAATCGACACTTATAAAATGTTCAAAAAGGCTGTTGAGGAGGAAAAAGTTGCCTTCATACCGGGATTTGCATTCTACCATGACGGCTCTGTAAAGAACAAAATGCGCCTGAACTTCAGCTACTCCACTGCAGAGCAGATAGCAGAGGGCATAAAGCGGCTGGGCAGGATTGCTGAAAAGGAGATTGCAGGCATAGAATAAGCCTGTGCAGAGCCAAAGGACATCCTTGAATAAGATTTATAAGAGAGCAGACACTCTTTTTTATCATGAATGTCCAGTGCCTGAAGTGCAAGGGGCGCGGTTTTTGCGGAAGGGTTTACTGCCCAATTTATGCAAAGGCAAACTCTATGATGCGCATGAAGAAAGTCCTCTCTTTTGATGCAAAGGAGGAATTCTCATCCAAAGCCCCTGCAGTTCTGGTCGGGCGCTCGGGCTATCCCAACATAAACATTGGCATACTGGCGCCTCCGGAGGTGCCCTCGCTTCTCGAGCATGCAGAGCTCTATGACGCACCAAGAGTTTGGGGCAGCAATAATTTTCAGGTGGATAGAATCATAGAGCTGAGGTCTGCCTTGATAAATTCCAAGTTCAAGGCAGATGTCAAGAAAGCGCGCTCCACCTCATCAGACAAGAGGATGATTGAGCTCGCCCAGGAGGTGAGCATGGCTGCAAGGCCTGTTGACATTGATATTAAGGTTGAGAATGCCCCAAGATTCCGCCTTAACCTCAGCCCTGACATAGCGCCCTTCGGCCCTGATGCCAAGCTGAAAAATGCCATCCTGACAGAAAACCCAAAAATCAGCCCGATTGTGGAAAAGACCGTCTCCGATTATGACTTCAAGGCGAATGACGCAATCTCAACATTGTTTTCAAGGGGATTTGACGAGAATGCAATAACAAAGCTGCTGAGCACAGGCACCCTTGGCGTGAAGATAGAGAGAAAGCTTGTGCCGACGAGGTGGGCGATAACTGCTGTTGACGACTCGCTCGGAAAGGAGCGCATTGCTGAAATCAGGGATTACAAGAATTCCGACTGCCTGGCTTTCTTCGGCAGCTATCTCGGCAATTATTATCTTGTGCTGATGTTTCCCGAGCCCTGGAGCTACGAGCTTTTTGAGACCTACATGCCAAGGGCAGAGTGGAACCAGACAAACCAGATTCAGTTCATGACTGACTATGAGCCCTGTTCCGGGCGGAAAAGATATGCCTACAACTGCGTAGGCGGATACTATGCTGCGCGCCTTCCAATCCTTGACAGGCTCCATCAGATGAAGAGGCAGGCCTCTGTGCTTGTGATAAGGGTAATTACAGGCGAGTATTTCTGCCCCTTGGGCGTCTGGGTTGTGAGGGAAGCAACAAGGAAGGCAATGCAGTCAGAGCCAATTGAGTTCGCAGACGCTTCACTGATGCTGAAGTATGCCTCCTCCCTGCTGAAAAAGAAATTCGGGCTTGATGCCTCCCAAATATTCAGGAAGAGCATCCTGCTAAAAAATTTCAGGGAGCAGTTAAAGCTTCAGTCATTCTATAACAATTGAAGAAATGAATTAAGTAAGAAATCATAAAAATCCGCTGAGAGCGTCCTACTCCGGACTAAAGTCCGGAGTTTGACCGGACGCTCT
>PEXD01000063.1 GCA_002779235.1 Candidatus Woesearchaeota archaeon CG07_land_8_20_14_0_80_44_23
AAAATGGACTGGCGGAATAAAGATGGAGTTTGAGCAATAAAACGTTTACTACTTACTGAACTTTTTTTATTCTTTTTGTAAAATATTGATGCAAACAAATTAATAAAGAAGTATTCTTTATAGTCTTTTAAATATATATTTTATAATTATTATCTTTATTTATGATAATATTTAAATATAAGTTTAGTTAATACGCTTTCTGTTCACTTAAGATAAACAGAACATACTCATGAGGAAAACAACATGAAACCAGCAACTGAAAAAACAGACGCGGAAAAACCTCAGGAAAGTCAGGAACAAAAAAAACCTGAAATTGAACAGTTGAAAACTGAACAATTAAAAGTTGAGCTTGAAAAAAAGGAGCAGAAAATAAAAGAGCTCATTGAAACAGCCAAGAGGGTGCAGGCTGACTTTGAAAACTACAAGAAGATGTCAGAGAAGAGGAACTCTGAGTTTGTTGCATGCGCCTCCAAGGAGATAATGAAGAAGCTGCTGCCTGTGTTGGACAGCCTGGAGCTCGCCTCAAAAAACGGAGCTGACAGGGAGAAGCTCATCAAGGGGGTGGAATTGGTTTATGCCCAGCTCTACTCAGCCCTTAAAGAGGAGGGACTTCAGAAAATAAATGCCCTGAACCAGAAATTCGACCCATACAAGGAGGAAGCCCTTCTCACAGAGCCAGCACAAAACGAGGCAGAGGACGATATTGTGTGCGAGGAGCTTCAGAAGGGCTACATGCTCAACAACGCTGTGCTCAGGACCAGCAAGGTCAGGATAAAGAAATTCAAAGCAGAAAAGGGAGGGCAGCAATGAGGGGAAGACCCATAATCTCGACGAAAACGCCGAAAGAAATAATGATAGAAATTGGGAAGGAGTGCCAGTCCTGCGGCCACTGCTGCAGGTTTGGCGCCGGCTATGTGATAGATGAGGACATCCCAAGGATTGCAAAGCGCCTTGGAATAACAGAGGATGACTTCAGGAAGACATACCTTGTGGAGCAGAAGCGCCTTAACTCAAAGGCGTACAAGCTGAAAACAGTTAAGACAAACAGCAGGAAAAGATATGGCAGATGCATTTTTTTTGATGAGGAGAGGAAATGCCTGATACACGATGTCAAGCCCCTCTACTGCAGGATTGCAACATGCGCTGACAAGAAGGGCGAGGCGCTCCAGTGGTTTGACCTGAACATGCTCCTGAACCTTGAGGACCCTGAGTCAATAAGGCAGTGGAACGAGCTAATTAAATTCAGGGAGCCAATCACAGGGGCGAATCTTGAGGAACTTGTGCCTGACCCTGAATTACGCCTCAAGATACTCACCTACGAGATATTCAGCGGGAGGGAGCTGAAAGCAGAGCTAGAAAAAAGAAGGAAGTGAGAAAGATGAATCAACAGGCAAATGAGGCAGGGACAAAGCAGAAGATGTTCCTCAAGCCAGAGGCGGTGCTGAAATACTTCCTCGGCACAGATGAGCACATAGACACAATCATAACCTGCAGGGGCTCTGAGTTTGAAATAATGACTTATGATTACAACCTTTATGAGGCGCTCGGCAGCATTAAGCCGTATGACAATTTCAAGCTTGCCCGCCTTGTGAAGTTTTTGGAGGTTGTGGACGTGCTTTCATATGAGAAAGCATTGGGCTCTGAAAAGCCAATCCTGAAGGAGGAAAGGGTTGAGGAGCTCAGAAAGATTGCGCTTAAGGACGCAAAAATACAACAATAAAATCAAACAAACAAATTTGTGGAGGAAAAGAAAATGGCATCAGAAAGAATAATCGGAATCGATCTTGGAACATCCAACAGCTGCGCTGCTATAATGGAGGCGGGAAAGCCAGTGATAATTCCCAGCGCAGAGGGCGCAACAATCAGCGGGAAGACAGTCCCAAGCGTCGTTGCGTTCACAAAGGAAGGCAGCATCCTTGTAGGGGAGCCGGCAAGGAGGCAGGCGGTCTCAAATCCCAGGAACACAATAACAGCGTTCAAGAGGAAAATGGGCTCCAACCACAAGTATGAGATAGGAGGAAAGAGCTACACCCCCCAGCAGATATCGGCATTTCTCCTTCAGAAAATAAAGAAGGACGCTGAAATCTACCTTGGGGGGGAAGTGAAGAAGGCAGTAATCACTGTTCCTGCCTATTTTGACGACAACCAGAGGCAGGCGACAAAGGATGCCGGCACAATAGCAGGGCTTGACGTTGTCAGGATTATAAACGAGCCCACTGCAGCATGCGTTGCCTACGGGCTTGACAAGTCAGAAAAGGAGCAGAAGGTGATGGTTTTTGACTTCGGAGGCGGAACCCTGGATGTCACAATAATGGAATACGGGCAGGGCGTGTTTGAGGTGAAGTCAACTTCCGGAGACACGCAGCTTGGAGGCACAGACATGGACAATGTGCTCGTTGACTATATTGTCAAGGAGTTCAAGAGGCAGGAAGGCATAGACCTCTCAAAGGACCACATGGCAATCCAGCGCGTGAGAGAGGCGGCAGAGAAAGCCAAGATTGAGCTCTCAGGCGTGCTTGAAACAGAGATAAACCTGCCATTCATAACAGCAAACACAGAGGGCCCCAAGCACCTTCTCATGAAGATAAACAGGGCAAAGCTTGAGGAGCTGGTAAAGCCCATTGTGGAGAGGTGCAGGAAGCCGGTTGAGCAGGCAATGTCTGACGCGAAAGTCACAAAGAATGACATTTCAAGGGTAATCATGGTTGGAGGGCCTACAAGGATGCCCATTGTCCAGAAGTTCATGGAAGGCATTGTCGGAAAGAAGGTTGAGGGAGGCGTTGACCCGATGGAGTGCGTGGCAATGGGGGCTGCAGTCCAGGGAGGGGTGCTTGCCGGAGAGGTGAAGGACATACTCCTTCTTGATGTGACACCCCTCAGTTTGGGAATAGAGACCCTTGGAGGCATATTCACAAAGCTGATTGACAGGAACACCACAATCCCGACAAAGAAGTCGCAGGTGTTCACAACTGCATCAGACAACCAGCCGGCTGTCTCAATAAGGGTTTTCCAGGGAGAGCGCCCCATGGCAGAAGATAACAAGCTGCTTGGAAACTTTGACCTTGTTGGAATACTCCCTGCCCCAAGGGGAATACCCCAGATTGAAGTGACATTTGACATTGACGCAAACGGCATAATCCATGTTTCTGCAAAGGACCTCGGAACCGGAAAGGAGCAGGCGATAACAATAACTGCATCAACAAAGCTGAGTGACTCTGAAATTGAGAAGATGAGAAAGGAGGCAGAGGCGCACGCCGAGGACGACAAGCAGAGGAAAGACAATGCAGAAGTGCTGAACAATGCTGACTCTGCAATCTACTCAACTGACAAGGTGCTTGATGAGATGAAGGGCAAGGTGGCTGACAGCAAACTTGACAGCATCAGGGACAAAATCAAGGAGCTGAAGGAGCTCAAGGAGAAGAACGCAGACGTCTCAAAGATAAAGGACAAGCTTGACGAGGTCAACAAGCTGCTTCAGGAGGCCTCAACCGAGCTCTACCAGAAAGCAAGCCAGGCGCAGCCAGGCGCAGGAGAAGCAGAAACCCAGCAGGGCTTCTCCCAAGGCGCAGGCGAAGAGCAGGAAGAGGACAAGCCCGAGGGCAAGCCCAAGGGCAAGTCAAAGGTATACGACGCTGACTACAAGGTAGATGATGACAAGAAAAAGAAGAAGTAAAACATTCATTTTTTTATTTTCTTTCGTGATTTTCAATGAAAAATTGCAGCATAAATAAAATGTCAAAAATTTTCCACCAATCTCAGATTAGTGGCAAAAGCCAATCTGCTTTCAGAAGCGGAAAATTTTTGAGCACTCAGAACCACCTCTCACAAAGCAGGAGATTTGATACTCATCAATCCCACCCGTCTCTGACAGGTGGTTCTTTAGAATTCAATTCTAAAGTATTCTTAAGAGTAAAACCTACAAAAACTTTAAAAACCCATTCCAAAAACCTCAAATTTGAGATGAAAGTGCCGACAGAAGAGGAATGCATGCTCCTCATGAAAGAGATGGGGCTTGAAGAGAACATGAAAAAGCATTCTATACTAGTTGCTAAGATGGCAGAGGCGCTCGCAAGGGAGCTCATAAAAAGCGGCGAGAGAATAGATATGAATCTCCTAAGGGCATCTGGCTTGCTTCATGACATTGACAAGAAGCTCACATTGAATGACGGAAAGAACCACGGC
>PEXD01000073.1 GCA_002779235.1 Candidatus Woesearchaeota archaeon CG07_land_8_20_14_0_80_44_23
ATACTCTTTTCAGAGGCTATATGAAAAACAACAATCTTGAGGAAATATTGAATAGGAAAGACATTCCTGCTGATACAAAAGCAGCCATACAGTCAAAATTCCAGCAATTAGAATTTCTTGCTTTGCACGACTCAATGACAGGGCTCTACAACAGAAATTATTATGACAATGAGATAACAAAACTTGAAAAGGACAGAGCAGAATATCCTGTAACTGCGATAATTCTGGATATAGACAACCTGAAGCAAATAAATGACAAATATGAGCATGGCGCAGGAGACCTTGTGATAAAAAATGTTGGAGAAGCCATAAAACATAATTTCAGGGAGACAGACCTCGTTGCCAGAATAGGCGGAGACGAATTCGCAGTGGTTCTCCCTAAAGTTGAGAAGTATGATGCTGTTGAAAACAAGATAAAAAAGATTGAACAAGAGATAACAAAATATGAGATAAATACTAATCTAAAATTAAGCATTTCTGTTGGAACAGCAACAGGTTCTAACAAGCAGATTACTAATGTTATAAAACAGGCTGACAGCCGAATGTACGAAAACAAAAGAGCGCATAAACAAGCCAATCCTTAATCAGCATTACCTTTCAACAGGCAAAGTGATTTGAATGAAAAGTTTGCGGAATAGAATCGGGGAAATTGGGATTGTGATACTTGTGGAAGCAGGAATAATTGCAGGCGGCTTATTAGTGACAAGGATATATCAACATACTTAACAACAAAACGATAAACACGCCTGCCTACAGTCTGGTGTCTTATGCAACCGGCTTGTCAGGGCATGTGGAGTATGTGAAGTTTTCTGAAGGCTCCCAGGAAGTCAAGGAATACCCGAGCCTGGGGCACGGCATGATAGGCTCAAAGCTTTATGAAGATTTCAATGGAGATGGCCTGGTTGACAGAATAAGGGAAAACGGAGCTGCGTGGAAAGAATATCGCATCACCAGACTATTGGTAAGAAACTATGACTACAATGAAAATAGTGAAATATTTGATAAGGCAGACAAGGAATTGCAAGAGCTGATGCAAAAATATTCCAAATAAAACTTTTTTAATTATTTCTGAATTCTAAAGAAAAGTTTATAATGGGGTGCACTTAACAACAAGGGAAGGGCCAGTAGCATAACCTGGACAGTGCATCCGGCTTCGGACAAGCTTTTACTTTTTAGCAAAAACTTGAAAGATACCGGAGTATCGGGGTTCAAATCCTCGCTGGCTCGCTCAAATCCTTTTTAATCACATACCTGCACTTATTCCCTTAATATTTTCTCCATACCATACCTTCTTGCTGTGTCAGACCTTTTACTGCATATCGCATAGCCGAGCCGCTTGTAGAATTCTATTGCACCTGTGTTATCTGCAAGCACATTCAGAGTTATCTTCTTTACCCCCTGAATTTTCATGCACGCCTGCTCAAAGTCAGAATATATTATCGCCCCGATGTGCCTGTCCCTGTAGTCCGGGTCGACCATGAACCTGTGCAGTGCGATAGAATCCTCTCTCAGCGAGGCGATCAGGAATCCCACTGGTTTCTCTCCTATCGAGGCATATCTGCTTAGTTCCCATTTCATCGGCACGTCCATCATAAAATTATCAGGCAGCCATGTTTCAGAATAGTCCCTTTCTATGTTCACTATAGCATCCAGATTCTCAGACATGAATTGCTTTGAAAGTACATAAACCTTTACAGCATCTTCAATTTTGTCCATTTTTCCACCCAGCATATTCCTCTGCTCTCCTGTAAACCTCTGAGAGGTAATTGTTACGAGAGTTATCACTTACCATTTTACATTAAATTGACTGCCAAAAGCAAAGATGCCAGCCCCCGATAAATTTATTAAGAGAACTTATTTATAATCCTTTTGGTGAGTGACACTATTTTATTGTAACAACATAATGACGAATAGGATGCTTTCTTTCCAGCTTTTTCTTCTTATGCCTCAAAAGAAAACCTTTTATTATAAGCGAATAAACTTTAAGTAAAATGATTTCAAAATCAAAAGCAGACTCCCAATTTGACATAATCCTGATTACCGGTGAGGCCTATGACGACCATCCCCTCTCGCCCGCTGGAATAATTGCAAGAGTGCTTGACGCAAGGGGGTATTCTGTCGGGATAATTGAGAAGCCGGAGAAAAAAGAGGACTTCACACATCTGGGAAGCCCGAAATTGTTTTTTGCAGTTACCTCGGGCTCAATTGACTCAATGCTCAACAATTATACGCCTCTCAAAAAGAGAAGGGCTGAGGATGTCCACAGCAAAACCTCTCTCATGCCAGACAGGGCAGTCATTGTTTACTGCAACAGAATACGGGAATATTTCAGGGGCGCAAAGATTGTGATTGGCGGGATTGAGGCATCGCTGAGAAGATTCGCCCACTATGACTACTGGGACAATAAAGTTAGGAGAAGCATCCTGCTTGACTCAAGGGCAGACATACTTGTGTATGGAAACGGGGAAAAGCAGATAATTGAGATTGCAGAGAGGATTAAGCGAGGAGCAGCCCTTAAGGGAATCCTGGGAACATGCATACTCTCAAAGGAAATTCCTCCCGGCTTTATTGAGCTCCCAACCTTCACGGAAGCACTTGATTCAAAGGAGAAATTCTGCGAGATGCAGGTGAAATTCTCAAACTACAGAAACCTCTGCCAGAAATACGAAAACAGCCATGTGCTCCAGTACAAATTTCCGGAATACACCACCGAGGATTTGGACTGGATTTATTCCCTTCCATACTCAAGAAAGCTTTCTCCGAATTCACTCCTGAACCTCGCCCAGTTCTCTGTTGTAACCCATCGCGGCTGCATAGGGAACTGCAATTTCTGCTCAATCGCGCTTCACCAGGGGACAAAAATAATCTCAAGAAGCGAGGAAAGCATACTTTCTGAGATAAAGAGGATAACCAAGCACCCTGACTTTAAGGGCTACATTGACGACCTGGGAGGGCCATCTGCAAACATGTATGGATTGGACTTTGAAAGCAAAAGCGGAGATTCTTCCTCGGACAGGATTGAATCCAGCCATAAGAGGATAATCAGACTCTTGAGAAAGGCAAGGCAGATTCCGGGAGTGAAGAAGATTTTCGTAAGGAGCGGGATAAGGTATGACCTTGCGATAAGAAGCAGGGACTACATTAAGGAAATTTCAGAGCACCACATCTCAGGCTCGCTGAAAATTGCGCCTGAGCACTTCTCTGAAAAAGTCCTGAAGCTCATGAACAAGAATGTTCTGGGATTCTCTGAATTCTATGAATACTTCAACTCTCTCAACAGGGGGAAAGGGCAGTCCCTGAGATATTATCTGATGATAGGGCATCCCGGAGAAGATGAAGCAACAATGAAAGAATTGGTTTCAAATGCAAAAAAGCTGAAAAACATAGAGCAGTTCCAGCTCTTCACCCCAACTCCAATGAGCGTCTCAACCTGCATGTACTGGACAGGGCTTGACCCCTACACAAAAAAGCCGGTTCATGTTGTAAGGGATTATGCGACAAAAAAGAGGTTCAAGAGAATGATGCTTGAGTGCGTTTCATCTTCTGAAAGAAAGAGGCATAAAGAATAATCAATCAAGAGCATAACTTAGTCAAAGCTCCAGCCCTCCCTTTCAAGATAGTAATCCTCAGGGCTCCTGAGGAAATTCAGGCTTTCCAGCAGCAGCTTCCTGTGGGTGTCCTCCTCTTTCATCAGGAACAGCAGGAAATCCCTGACATTCCCGCCTTTTGCTTTGTTATACATTGATTTATACTGGCTGTAGCTCTTCTCCTCCATCTTTACCGCGAACTCGTAGGGATTGAACTTGCTTGATTCAGACGCCTTCTTTTGCCTCCTGAACTGCTCTTCATTCATCTGGAAGAAAAGGAATCCTGACTTCGGGTTCCTCTCGCGAATCTTTCTCTCGATTTCCACTGACTGCTTGCCCTTGATGAACTCCTTTATCTTCTCTATATGCGCCTTCTCCTCGCCTGCGAGATGCTGGAATGTCTTTATGGTGAAGTCGTCCTTCGCCTCTTTTGCAACTTTAGTGTAGAATTCCTCGCCGGCTATCTCGTTTGCAAGCGCGGCTTTGAGCGGCTTGATAATGTCTTTTTCCATAGAGATGGCTTTGCCTGCCGGATTTATATAATTTTGGAAAGAAGAATCAGAATTATCCGAGCGCGTGGTATTTGATGTAAAACTTCTTTTCAGATATGGCGTCCTTTAAATTTTTCTCTCTGGGCTCCTGCGCCAAAAAGCCAACCATGTAAAGAAGCTCTTCGCTGGAATGCCTTTCCGGCATCCCTATTTTTTGCAGGTAGTTGGCAATCTCCCGCTCTTTTTCTACAGTCCGGCTTGCAGGGTCCAGAAGGTCCACAAGGCGCCTGTCATCCCCATTGCTTGCCCGGGCCATTTTAGCGACGTCCCCCTTTCTCGACAGCAAATACCCTTCGTCGGAGTTGTGCTTAATATGCAATTGTCAATAAAAGGTATACTGATATATAAATGTTTCTTTTTAGTATATTGCATTTTTGCCTGCCCTAAAATGCTGAAAAATAGAACACAGATTTAACTAATTAGAATCCGCTTACCCTGTTTGCGTGCTTTAGCTAATTTCTATAATTTTTGTCTTTCTCACGGTACGCTGGCTTGTTTCAATCAGAATTGTTTGCTTGTTTGTATTCTAGTATACCTTTTAAGATACTCAGATATATAAATCTTTCTATAATTAGAGTTCATAATCTCAGAAGTAGCTTTTGTATTCAGCCATAACTAATTTTCTCATTCCTTCAACTGTTTTTTCCTTTGCAATTTTCTCATTAATGAGCTTGAAGCTGCCCTTGAGAAACCCCTGAAGGTGAACCCTGGTCTGGAATGCTGAGAAGCAGTCCTTCTCCTGAATCTCAAGATAGCGCTTCGCGCACCTGAGGCGCTCTGCCTTCTCATCAATATCCAGCTCCTTGCCTGTTCTCAGGTAATGCCTTATTTCCTTGAAGATGAAAGGGCTTCGTATTGCCGCCCTGCCGACCATGACTGCGTCGCAGCCAGTGCTTTCAAACATCTGGGCGGCATCTTCTGCTTTCATTATGTCTCCGTTGCCCACAACAGGGATTGAGATTGCCTCCTTGATTTCCCTGATTGAAGCCAGGTCAACATTTCCTGAATACATCTGGACCTTTGTCCTGCCGTGGACTATGATGAAGTCAAGGTATTGCTCTGCAAGTTTTGCAATCTTCAGGTAAGGTTTTTCCTTAATCTCTTCTGAATTTGAAGCAAGGCGTATCTTTGCGCATACCGGCAGGAATGAGCTTTCCATTACTTTGAAGAGCTGCTTGATTAAATCGAGGTTCTCAAGAAGAAATGCGCCTGACTTCTTTATGCGGGGGCAGCCGAGGTTTAGGCAGATGCTTGAGATGTTTGCAAGGGGAGTGTTTTTTTTGCTTTTGCTCTCCAATATTTTTATTGCTTTTACCAGCATCTCAGGGCC
>PEXD01000015.1 GCA_002779235.1 Candidatus Woesearchaeota archaeon CG07_land_8_20_14_0_80_44_23
CGCTTTTCTGCATAAGAATTTAAGGGCACCGCTTTCTCATTTTCATCGGGTTCACTTGGATAAAAGCTTTGTTCTGCTTTTTTCAATAGATGAGGAAAGAAAGACAATCATAATTGAAGGATATGCCCATCACGACGATGTTTACAAAAGATAAGAGTAAGGTAATAAAAAATGAAAGAACAAGAAATGCGTCCAGAATTCAAGAAAAAACTTCTTAGAATGAGCAAGGGAAAATCTACAAAGTTCTCAAGCATAGACCATCTTAGGAAAAAGATTGAAGAGAAATGAATTAAGATACTCTCTTATCTTTTTCTTCTGATTTTTCCGGAAATTATCACAGGACAGCCGGACTCTGGACTGGAAAGAGGTGCGCGCAGGGGATTTAAAGCAGAGATATCTGATGTTGCCCAGGTGATTTATCATGAAAGAAAGCATAAAAAAATTATTGCTTGAATTAAAGGAATTCCAGACAGCAAAGGTGCGCATTAACGACAGGCGCTTTGAGATAAGGAGGATTCTGTGATGTTCATAAGGATAGGAGAAAGGATTCTGGACTTTGACAGCTACAGGAAGCAGGTCTCTCTGATAAAGCGCTATGCAGAGTCAGATATAGAGGCATTATTCGGAATGCAGGGGTTTGAACTTAGAAGAAAGGAGTCAAGGGAGGATTATGACAAGCTCTTTCTTGAGTTATACAATCCAGAGCTGAAGATAAGGATTGTCTTTGAGATGGAAAGGGAGGAAGAAGATATTCTGGAAGAATAGATTGAAAAGGGATTTTATCAAGAGAAACCGCTGAGAAAAATATTTAAATGGAAAAATCTTTTATTTCCTGATTGCCTATTTTAAGATAACAAAAAGGAGAGAACATCCTTCAGATTGCGGAAATCATCAGAAGTTTTATAAGAATAAAAATCATTAATAACTATATGAAAGAAAAATCTGATAGTAGAAAGAATTTTGAAAATTTAAGAGAAATTCTAGAACAAATGAAAAATAAGAAGACAGGCTACAAATATGAAGGAAATATTCCGGCCAGCATTAGAGAGATAATGAGAATCTCTACAACAATTTTTAATTACACTGAAGTGGTCTTTGAAAATTTGGAAGAAATAATAATTAAGGACATAGTAAAAGATTTTGGTCTTGACTATGAGAAAAAAATAAGAACAATTGATATTGCTTGCGGACATTGTCCGATAAAAGAAATATATAAGTGTGATGGAGAACCATCTAATGCTTCTACGATAACAAAACCGAAAAAATTCTGGGTTCCTTCTGTAATAGCAGATGTTGTCAATAATTCAATCAGAATCTATGATACTAAAGAGGGTGTTGAAATAGGGGCAGAAATAATCAATCAATATTTGGAAAAAAGAAGCCATCCAAATGAGGTGTTAGAAGAGTACAATTAACTATTTCAATATTATTACCGATATGTCTAAAAATTGAAAGTCGGAAAATTTTAGAGTTAATCATGATTTTTACTGTCTTTCTTATCTGAAAAAAAATTGAGATTGCTCTGCTTCTTGTGAAATCGTTCCATATATTTCGGCGGGCTTATCTTCCTGTACTCAAACCCAAAGTCATGCAGCATTTTCTCTGCATTTGCCGAAATTTGAGGGGCTGCGAGTATTCCCCTCACCTTTTCCAGCCCCTTGCTCTTCCTGACCTTTTCAACATATCTTCTCAGCTGTGAAACCGCCTTGAAGTCAGCTGAGTAGCGCTTTGCCTCAATCACAACAAGGACATTATTAGCATCATAGCCGAAGACATCAATAAAGCCGTATTTTGTGTGCTCCTCGCGAGAAAGCGGCTTGAAACCTTTTTCAATCAGCTCAGGATTCTCAAGAATCATGTCAGACATGTCCCTTTCAGAGCCCGTAATTATTATCTTCTGCCCATCTTCCAGCTTCTGGCGGGAAAAGGAATATATCTCCTCTATTTTTATGTCAAGGTACTCCTTTAATGGAAGATTTCTAACTCGCAGCATTAGGGAATCCCCTTCAATGTCAAGGGCGTAGTCAGAATCTTCCTTCATCCAATTAACAGGAGCAGAGCCAGTGGGCTGGTGTATCAGCATGCTCTTGTCAGATTTTATTAGAAGCATTCTATCACCTGACAAGAGCTGGCTTTCAGCCCTTCCGCTATAAACAATCTCGCACCTGGCGAAGATTGCCATGCTCTCGCACCTTGAGAGCGCATCATTAAACTCGCTTATGAATTCGTGGAAGCCAATCATTGAGAATGAGATTAAAGGAGGGAGAATTTAAAGTTTTACCCTGCAATGTGGAGGGCCTTTGCGCCTGTCCTGTTTTTCCTGAGTTTTATGCCATCATGATTGTCAAGAACTATGTCATAGCCCACAGGCACGTTCAGGAGCGGGAATTCGTCGTCAAGATTGTTTATGAAGTCAATCTCCTCATCTGAAAGCTTTTTGGCCATTTTCACCTGAACTTCGGGCACTTCCTGCACTGCTCTGGGGCGTTTGCTCTGGGATTTTTCTCGTCAATAGTTTCCGGGCAGTCGGGGAATGTGCCCCTGCAGTCGGGGAATTTTCCTGTCCTGGCGTCGAATTCCTTCTGCTCTGTAACCCATCTTGGAGTGCCGTGAGTCCTCTGCTTGTGAGTTTTTCTGCCCATAAATCTCCACCTCTGACTCCAAAAAACAGGTTGGTTATTAAATCTTTCTTTTTGGTGCTGATGGATTAAATTTTTGTTAGCCGCAGAGAATTTTTGAACGATTTTTTCTGGAGCATAGATTTAAATATTACTGAGATTTTTATCGGTTCCGTCGGAGAAGCATAAAAAAAGGGGGTGCAGAGTTGATATATCTCAGCCATCTTTTGAACAAGACAATAATTGATTCTAGGGAAAACAAAATAGGCACTCTCGAAGACCTGATAATCCTTGACGGCGAGAAATCTGCAGAGGTCGTGGCAATTGTCTGCAAGAACAGGGATGGGCTCTTCAGGATACCTATAAACCTCGTTGAGGTGATAGAGCACATAATAAAGCTCTCTGTATCGAGAGAGAGGGCTTTGAATTTCGGCACTGTCCAGCCAGACGACCTACACCTTAAGTCGGCAATACTTGACAAGCAGCTGATAGACACAGATGGGCTTAAAGTGATAAGGGTGAATGATGTTGCGCTTTCAACAGTTGGCGGCAAATTCTGCGTAATTGGAGTGGATTCCGGAGTCAGGGGGCTGATGAGAAGGCTGGGGATAAATGACAGCATTTCAAAGGCACTGCTGAAGAGCAAGAACAGCGTGCCTAACATAATATCCTGGGAATTTGTCGCTCCCCTTGAGCCAGACTCCAAGCATCTGCGCCTGAAAATTGAGAGGAAAAGCATAAATTCCATGCACCCGGCAGACCTGGCAGAACTTATGGAGGACCTGAGCAAGGAGGAGAGAGTGCTTGTGATGAAGTCCCTGGACACCAACATGGCTGCAGACGCCCTCGCAGAGGCAGAACCGCACATCCAGAAAGGCCTTGTTGAGGACATGAAGATAAAAAGGGTAACATCAATCCTGGACAAGATGACAGCAGACGAGATTGCAGACCTGCTGGCATTAACAAACGATAGCAAGAGAGAAGAAATTCTCTCAATTATGAAGCCTGAGATTGCGAAGCAGGTAAAAGAGATAATGAAGTACCCTGAGGACACTGCCGGAGCGCTAATGTCCACAGAGTTCATATCCATACCCTGGCATATGACTGCAGAGCAGGCGATAAACAAGATACGAGAGCTGGCGCCGAGCCACTCAAAAATATATTATCTGTATGTTGTCAATGAAAAAGGCGAACTTGAGGGGGTGCTTTCCCTCAGGCAGCTGATAGTAGTGCAGCCCAACAAAAGGGTGTGCGACTTCATAAACACCCAAATAGCAAAAGTGGATGTCTCAACTCCAAAACAGCATATAGCAATGCTCTTCTCAAAATACAGCCTTCTTGCGCTGCCTGTGGTGGATGAGCACGGAATTCTGAAAGGAATCGTGACTGCTCATGACATAATTGAGAATGTAATGCCGGAGTCGTGGGCAAAGGGGCGTGTGAAAAGGAACAGGACAAAGAAGCCCACCCGCGAAGCATCAGATAATTCTGGACAAGCAAATAAGAAAGAGAAGTGAAAATGGGCAGCATAAGATTCCAACTGCAGAGCAGGATGAAGCACCTTCTGCTTTTCTTCTCGCTGATTGGCCCCGGGCTGATAACTGCCTTCGCAGACAATGATGCAGGAGGCGTTTCCACTTATTCTGTTGCAGGAGCAACCCTCGGCTACAACATTCTCTGGTCGCTGATACCTATAACAATCCTGCTGATAATAGTCCAGGAGATGTCTGCCAGGATGGGGATTGTTACAGGCAAGGGGCTTGCAGACCTCATCAGGGAAACCTACGGCGTGCGGCTTACCCTCTTTCTTATGATAGGACTTTTCCTGGCAGACTTTGCAACAACAATCGCTGACTTTGCAGGAATAGCGGCTGTAGGAGACCTTTTCAGCATACCAAGATTTTTTATTGTGTCAGTTTCAGCAGTGCTTCTTCTCCTTGTCATGATAAAGGGTAACTACAAGACAGCGGAGAAGGTGCTGTTTTTCATGATATTCTTTTATATTACCTATGTGATTGCCGGCTTCGTGGCAAAGCCGGACTGGGCTCTTGCGATAAAGTCAACATTCCTCCCGCATATCAGCTTCACGACAGAATATATTTACATACTTGTGGGAGTGATTGGCACGACAATAACCCCCTGGATGCAGTTCTACCTCCAGTCAGAGTATGTGGAAAAGGGGATAAAAATAGAGAATTACAAGTATGCCAGGTCAGAGATAATAATAAGCTCAATAGTGAGCGACAGCGTCAGCTTCTTTATGATACTGGTTTGCGCAGCAACCCTCTTCTATGCGGGAATAACTATAACATCTGCGCAGGAGGCGGCGCTCTCATTGCGCCCCCTGGCAGGCGAGTATGCCTACATTCTCTTCGGAATAGGGCTTTTCTTCACCTCTGCGCTTGGCGCAGTGCTGGTGCCTGTCTCAACTGCATTCTCAATCTGTGAAGGCATTGGCTTTGAGACGGGAATAAATAAGAGATTCAGTGAGGCGCCAGTATTCTACTGGCTGATAATAATCCTTGTGGCAATAAGCGCAGGGCTGGTGCTGCTGCCCGGGCTTCCCCTGATAAAAGTCATGGTTTTCTCGCAGGTGTTTTCAGGAATGGTGCTGCCCTTCATAATGATTGCTACGCTGAAAATGATGAATGACAAGAAGATAATGGGGGAATACACAAACTCAAAGGCGTTCAACATATTTGCCTACGCAGGGGCATACCTTGTGATTGCGATGACAGCATTCCTTGTCTTCACATCAGTAAAAGGGTTTTTCTGATTAAGTTTTTCATTAAGTTTTTATTTCCGCAATGATTTCAGCGCTGCATGAAGGACTTCGCTTCAAGGGTTTACGGGCTGACAAAGAGAGTTCCGAGGGGAAAAGTAACAACATATGGGGAAATAGCACGGGCAATGCGCACAAAGGGCTGCAGGGCAGTTGGAAACGCCCTTCATAAGAATCCCACTCCTGTTATTGTGCCCTGCCACCGCGTTGTGAAATCAGACGGCTCAATCGGCGGGTTTGCCTTGGGAAAAAGAAAGAAAATAAAACTGCTGGAAAAAGAGAGAGTAAAAATAAGGAATGGCAGAATAATAAATTTTGAAAATAAGCTGTTCAAATTTAAAAGATAAAAAAAGTTTATTCCTTACTCTTGCTCTTGACCTTCTTGATTTCCTTCTCGAGCTTGAGCTTGTCCAGCAGTTCCTTGTACCTGTTCCTTATCGTGACCTCTGTAACGCCTGCGACATCTGCAACCTCCCTCTGGGTGCGCTTCTCGCCATGTATCAGGGCAGAGACATAGAGCGCTGCAGCCGCAATCCCTGTTGGCCCCCTTCCAGAAGTCAGTTCCTCTGACTGGGCCTTATCGAGAATCTCCACTGCCCTGCTCTGCGTCTCAGGGCTGAGCTTCAGCGCAGATGAGAACCTTGCGATGTAGTCAGCAGGATTCGAGGGTATTATCTTTATCTCCAGCTCCCTCGTGATGAATCTGTAGGTCCTTCCAATCTCTTTCTTCTCAATCCCTGATGCCTCGCTCAATTCATCAAGGGTTCTTGGAACCTCGTGGCGCCTGCATGCAGCATATAATGCGCCTGCGACAACTGACTCCATTGAACGACCTCTCACGAGCCCTTTCCTTACAGCAAGCGTGTAGATTCGCGCTGCCTCCTCCTCAACTGATTTTGGAAGCTTGAGGTAGCTTACAACCCTCTTGAGCTCTGCAAGTGCAAGCTTAAGGTTTCGCTCGATTGCAGTGCTTATCCTGTACTGCCATTTCCTGAGCCTGAAGAACTTGTTCCTTGCTTTTGATGAGAATTGTGACAGGTCTGCACTCCTTCCAACCTCAGTCCCAAGCCCCTGGTCATACTGGGTGTATGTCATTGGGGCTCCAGAGCGCCTCCTTGAATCTGACTTGTCAGAATCAAAGTCGCGCCACTCCTGGCCGAAATCCACCATCTTGTCGTCAACCACAAGCCCGCAGTCCTTGCAGATGACCTCGCCCTTTTCCTTGTTTAAGAACAGGTTTACGCTCCCGCACTCAGGGCATTTCCTTACAAAGCCGTGCTTTAACAAAGCCACCACCCTCACACATTCAGTGAATATTTTAATGCATTATATGTGTTACAGCATCTATTTTTTCCGCAAAAATGTCTCTAAAAATGCGAAATCCGCCAAACACCCCCCACATTTTCCCTACGAGTAAATGCAATTCTAGTCAAAGCTGCAAACGCAATCTATAAAAACGCTGCGATAGTTTTAAATACTTCCAGATGCGCTAATATTTAAATCTTTCTATGCTTTTTCTCTCAGAAGCCATTTTGATTTTGCGAAATGCAAATGGAAAAGAATTTAAAGTTTGTTACTCCACCATAGAAACATGCTATGGGAGACAGACAAGATTAATTATATGATGCAAGATGTTGAATCAGGGCTTGAACTTGCTCTTGAAGAAAGAAAAGAGCTTGGACTCTCAATTCCTGAAAATTTTGGAGTGCAAATAGAATTTTATACGAAAAACAAAGCATACGCTTATGTGGAAGCAGACAAAAATCAGATAGTTCTAAACTCTTTTATAATTGCGCTGGATTCCCTTGAAGGAAAAAAACTGGAAAAAGCAAGATATGCCAAAAGTTACTTCGACAGTGTTAATAATCTTTTTGGGAATATAGGTAGCGATTCCATGCTGAAATTCATGAATGAGCCGGAAAAAATGTTTTCAATAACAGAATTTTTGGCAGGGGATTTTGAAGAATACAAGAAAAAATTGGAAAATTCCGGAATTGACTATGAACATTCAAAAAAAGAGATTATCAGAGCAGGCGCTAGTGTAAAAAATATTATAAATGAAATTCTGCCGGACATTGATTATGGATTTCTGAAATTATACAGCAATCATCTCAGGCATGAACTGGACCACCTTTCATTTATTGAATCTCCAATTTACAAGAAGGTTGAAAACCAGTTGATGACTCTTAAAGGTGCGCTTAAATTTTCAGAGGAAATTTCAGAAGTCATTGAAGAGAGCAGATTCAAATGGACTCTGGAGCATGAAGCAACGCAGTATCTCAAGCAAATGGCGAAAGAGTCCTCTGCATTTGAGACAAGGGCTCTCTTTTTCACTCTAATACCCTTAGGAGGGCTCAAGAAGGCTGATTTTGACTCTGCAACAGAGGAAGTTATTAATTATTTCCACCAAAATTACCTAATCTCAGGGAGCCTGAAGCATGAGATAATAAAAGTTCTCTCAAAAGTTGAATCCCATGAGAAAAAAATCAGCCAGAAAACCGAAAATTACCTCATAATGAACGGGGAGCCCAGCAATCTTTTGGAAAATCCCAGATTAGAAGAAAGTGACAGGAAGAGGGCAGTTCATATTATCAAGAACCGGCTGCCTGAATGGACAAGATATTTTGAAAAAACAGCGAAAATCGCAGCAGCAGCCCATGGAAGGACATTCAAAAACAATCCCGGGCTGATGAAAGAAGCAGAAGAATCTGCATCCTGTTTTGAGGAGTACATCAGGTGCCTTCAAAAATAGAAGGCATGCCAAAACACCTCCAGAAACACAATTTTTTTAAATAAAGCAGGGTTTGCCATGCCTGAATGCCGGGGTCGCATAATCTGGTAGTGCGCCAGCCTGGAAAGCTGGTACTCGAAAGGGTATCTGGGTTCAAAGCAACCCTTTTCGCTTTGCGAAAAGCGCAAAGACGAAGTCTTGCGCAAAAAATTGCTTTGCAATTTTTTTGCGTTGATGGAAAAGAAAGAAGCAAATTCAATGGCTTTCTTTCTGATTTATTCCCTCAGCGCCAAGTCATTATGATTTGGGTTGATGAAAGTCCCAGCCCCGGCGTTCATTTTTCTAAAATAAATTTATATATGTCAAGCATTTATATTGTAAAATGGGGGTGGGATTTATGTCAGTGCTGCTGGAATTTTCAATGTATCCCCTTGACAAGGGGGAGAGCCTGAGCAAGTATGTGGCCAGGTCATTAGATATAATTGACAAGTCGGGGGTGAAATACAAGATGAACCCCATGAGCACTGTTCTTGAGGGCGAATTTGATGATGTGATGAATGTGGTAAGAAAGTGCTATGAGCAGATGAGGCAGGATTGCAGCAGGATTGCTTGCAGGATAGACATTGACTACAGGAGCTGCAGGGAGAACGGGCTTGAGGGAAAAATCAAGAGCGTTGAGGAAAAGGTTGGAAGGGAGCTTAATAAATGAGCATAAGGGATAATGTTGGAAAAATCCTTTCAGAGCTTCCGCCAGGCGTGATGCTGGTGGCTGCTGCAAAGACGCAGACGCAGAAAAGGGTTCTTGAAGCAATTGATGCAGGAGTAAAAATTATTGGGGAGAACTATGTGCAGGAGGCAGAGGAAAAATTCGGAAAAAATGCGGAGATAATAAGGGGAAAAGCAGAGCTTCACTTGATAGGAACTCTTCAAAAAGGGAAAATCAGCAGGGCTCTCAAAATTTTTGATGTGATAGAAAGCGTTGACTCAATCCCTCTCGCTGAAGAAATTTCAAAAAAGGCGAAAGTGGGTGTAAAAATATTTTTGGAGATTAACATCTCAGATGAAAAGAGCAAGTCCGGATTCAAAAAAGAGGCTATTCCTGAATCTGCAAAACGAATTTCAGCTCTTCCGAGGATAAAGCTTATTGGGCTTATGGCAATGCCCTTTTCTCAGGACGAGAGAATTCTCAGGCGCTATTTTGGCGAGATGAAAAAGATTTTTGACGAACTTAAGATAAAATATCCTGAAATGAAATTTCTTTCAATGGGAATGAGCTCTGACTACAAGATAGCGATTGAAGAGGGCTCAAACGTGGTGAGGATTGGAACAGCAATATTTGGCGAAAGAGAGAATTAAAACAATAGAATTCCACCAATCTCTGATTGGGAGGTAAGTGGAATTCTGTGTGCAAAGAAATCGAAGACGAAGATTTCTTGCACAAAAATTGCTAAAGCAATTTTTTGTGCTCAAAAACCACTCACTGTTGATTTTGGCTTGTCCAAATATTGTTGCCCATCTGCGATTGGTGGTTTTTGACAAAATAAGGCAAAAAAAATAAAACTGATTTATGTGCCTTCTCTCCACTCTGAAATATATTTCCTTTGCTCTTCTGTAAGCGAATCAATCTCTATCCCAGAGACTTTCAGCTGGAGGCGCGATATTTTGTCATCAATATCTGCAGGCAGCTGGATTACGTCAACTGGCAGCCGCCCCCTGTTTTTCAGAAGGTGCTCAACTGCCAGCGCCTCCCCGCAGAATGACATGCTCATAACCTCTGAAGGGTGCCCCTCTGCTGCCGCAAGATTAACAAGGCGCCCCTCTGCGCAGATGTAAATTCTCCTTCCATTTGCAAGAGAGTATTCATCAATGAATGGCCTTATCCTTATTACGCTCCTCGCCGTCTTTTTCAGTGATTCAACGTCAATCTCCACATTGAAGTGTCCTGCATTTGCCAGTATCGCTCCGTCCTTCATCAGATTCATGTGCTCGCTGGAAATGACATGCTTGCCTCCAGTTACTGTAATGAAGATATCGCCGATTTTTGATGCCTCGCTTATTGGCATGACCCTGAAGCCGTCAAGGTGTGCCTGAAGAGCCCTGAAGGCGTCTGCCTCTGTGACTATCACATTTGCGCCCAGCCCCTTTGCCCTCAGGCTTACGCCCTTTCCGCAGTCGCCGTAGCCTACAACAACAACTGTCTTTCCCGCAAAAAGCACATTTGTGGCTCTTATCACGCCGTCAAGGGCTGACTGTCCTGTGCCATAATAGTTGTCCACAAGGTGCTTTGTCTTATTGTCATTGACTGCAATCACAGGATATTTCAAGGCGCCTTCCTTCCTCATTGCCTTCAGCCTTATCACTCCTGTAGTGGTTTCCTCGCAGCCGCCTACAATGTCTTTTATGAGCTCAGGATTTTTTGTGTGAATCTCATTGACCAGGTCGCAGCCGTCGTCTATTGTAATCTGGGGCTTGAATGCGACAACGCTTCTCAGGTTTTGGTAATATTCCTCTGTGGTTTCACCCTTCCAAGCATAAACTTTTATGCCATCTAAAGCCAGGGCAGCTGCCACATCATCCTGTGTTGATAAAGGGTTGCAGGAGCAGATTGCAACATCAGCGCCCCCTGCAATCAATGTCTTTACAAGCACAGCGGTCTCCTTTGTGACATGGAGAGCCATTCCAATTCTTATGCCCTTGAAGGGCTTTTCCTTCTCAAAACGCTTTCTGACCTCAAGCAGTGCCTTCATATGGGTTTCTGCCCAGGCTATGTTTTTCCTGCCCTGCTCTGCAAGGGAGATGTCCTTCACTTTGTATTCTAGTTTTGTATTAGCCATTCTTAGCACCCCTCATTTATTGGTTAAAGCATGGAAAGAAGATAAATATTTATTGATTGCTAAAATTTTTTGGATAATTGTCCATTAAATATGATTAAATATGGACAAAATTCAGTATAAATCAAATAAAATTAGAAATATTTAAATAATAATCATAATTAAATGAATGCATGCTGGATGAAAAAGAATTGAGGATAGTGAAGGCCCTGAGGGAAAACTCCAGAATCAGCATAAGAGCGCTTGCAAAAAAAACCGGCTTGCGCCCCAGCACAGTCCACCTGAAAATAAAGAAGCTGAAAAAAGAGGGTGTGATAGAAAGGTTCACAGTAAAGCTGGACAACAAGGCAGTTGAGGAAAATTTCATTGTCTTCCTGCTTATAAAAACAAAAAAAGACATCAAGAGCAGCGTGTTCAATGATTCGCATATAAAGGAAGTTTTTGGAGTTACCGGCGAGTATGACATGCTCATAAAACTGAAATTCGGAAGCATAGATGAATTCAATGATTTTATAATAAAGTTCAGGAAAGAGCAGGAGCCGGAAGCAACCTTATCGCTTGTGGCAACAATAAATCTGAAAGAAGAAATTTAATTGCCAATAGATGTAATTATTGTTCTTAATTTCTCCTTTGAATAATCCTTTTTGTATTCCCGGCAGAGTCCAAGAATAGAATTCCTGTCTATCTTCAGCCCTTTTTCAGAGAGAAGCCCGGAAATCATGCTGGAACAGATGAATTGGCAGAACTGAGTTACGTTTGAGGGACTTTTTGCAAAATGAGCCCTTTCAAAATCAATCATCACTGCCCTGTTTTTTGGAACGAGCACATGCTTAATCGGATGATGCATTTCTTCTTTGCCTATCCCCATTTTATCGAGGATAAAACATTGCTTTAAAATTTTTGAAATTACCAAAAGTGCCTCTTTTTTACTGCAGCCCGATAAATATTCCAGAATTTTTTCTCCTTCAACAAACTTCTCAACGAAAAAATCATTTTCAGAGATTAAAAGTTTTGGGCCTATCCCTTTTGCATTTACAATAGAAAGCATTCTCTCCTCATTTTGTATGCGCCCAATCGCCTTTGAATCAGGATTTTCAGCCTTTATCGCGACTTTCCTGCCTCTTAAAATTCCTGAATAAACTATTCCTCGATGCCCCTTTGCAAACTTTCTCACAGAAGAGATGCCGCAGAATTCTATCTTCTTCAAAAGCGCCGACTTGGAAATGAGATAGGAATAAAGCTCTTCAAAGCCAAGTTTTTCAGATGCAACTTCCTCTTTTTCAAGAACGCATTCTGAAATCAGGGAATCAATTTTTGCTTTTCCTGTGAGAGAAGAAAATATTATAAGGGCTTTTCCTTCAGGCCGGAGATGGTGTGAGAAGGAAATTAAAAAACGCTCAAGGGTTTCGTGTCCTTTTTTTCCTCCTGAGAGCGCCTTTTCCATCATATCATCAGGGCAGCGCCTGTCTGCAGGAAGATAGGGCGGGTTGAAGATTATGAAGTCAAAGCGCTTTTTCCCGAGGTTTGAGAAAAGGTCCGACTTGGCGAAGCGAATTTTTTTCTCAACGCTGTTGAGGGCCGCATTCTTTTTTGCGAGCACTAACGCCTTTTCATTTATGTCGCAGGCAAGGACAGATAAGACGGATTTTTTCTCAGCTGCAGTAATAGAAAGTATCCCTGAACCAGCCCCAATTTCAAGAACAGAGCCGAATGCAAACTGGCTGACAAGCCTTTGCATCAGGAAAGAGTCCTCCTGCGGCTCATAAACATTAGGGTCTGAAAGCAGATTCATAAGGGAAAAGAATTTGGCTTAAATTAAAAATCTTTACTTCTTTCCCTGCTGACGAAGCCGGCTATTTTGTCCACAATCTTTTCAATAGGCATGTGCGTGGTGTCAATCACGAGGTCAAAATTCTTCGGGTCTGCGATGTTTATACCGTAATACTTCAGGTAGCGCTTTGCATCGCTCTCATCGCGCAATTTTATGCTTTCTATTGCATCCTGCAAACTCTTGAAATTCTCGTTTTCACGCTTCTGGGAGAATATCCTTCTTGCCCCCTCCTCAAGATTTACATCAAGGAATATCTTCACCGAATGCGGGATGAAGTGGTAGCTGGTCCTGCCGACAATCACAAAGTTGTCCTCTTTCCTGCCGAGCTTTTCCTGAAACTCGTCAACCTGCCTGTCTGTAAAGTCCTCCTTCTCTCCTAATTTATTGAATTCTGCCAAGTTCATGCCAAGGTCATCTGCCATCTTCCTCCTCATGTCGCCTATGCAGTAATACTTCATCTTCAGATGCCTTGCGAGCATCCTGCCTACTGTGCTCTTGCCAGAGCCGGGCATTCCTGAAATTGTTATTATCATAATTTATCCCTCCTTGAAAACCATCTGTAAATGAAAAGCCTGAAAAGCATGGGTATGTAGGTCCTGACAGCACTTCCATAATTGAATTTGGAGTTGCCCTTTTCCCGCAATCCAAGCATGATTGGGATTTCCTTGATTTTCAGCCCCAACTTAAGCGACTTCACGCTGCTCTCAAGCGGCGCCTCAAACCTTTTGCTCTGAAGATTGATTTTTTTTGCGACTGAAGTTTTGTATGCGCGGTATCCGGATGTCATGTCATGAATGTTTGACCAGAAAAAGAAGCGGAAAATTTTATTGCAGATAATGCTTATTGCCTGTCTCCAGTATGGAACGTCCTTCATTCCGCCTTTAGCCATATACCTTGAGCAGATTACCATGTCATAGCCCTTTTTTATCCATGAAAGCATCTTGGGAACCTTTGAAAGGGGATGGGTGAGGTCTGCATCCATGTTTATCACAACAGAGCCCATTGCATTTGCAAAACCTGTGCTTAGCGCAGCGCCCATTCCCATGTTTTTCCTGTGATTAACGAGTCGGAGGTTCCTGTATTTTTTCTGCAGGGATTTCACAATCTGCGCTGTGCTGTCAGAGGAGCCGTCATTTACAATAAGGAGCTCAAAATTTTTTCCCTTGAAAAATTTCTCAACTGCAAAAATTGCATCTCCTATTACTTCGTGCTCGTTCCATGCAGGGATTATTATTGTGAATTCTGGCTTCTTCATATTTTCACCTAATTGTTTATGTAGTATAAGGCGAAATATGTCTGGTTTTGATACTGGCCGATATTCAGGAAGGTAAGATTGAGGTCAGCAGGCGTCGGCTTTATTATCGTTAGCTCTGCCTTTGGCGCTTCGTTAAAGGCGATGTCCAGCCGCGCATAGACGCGCTGCGTTGTGACCCCATTCTCATTGAGGTATTTCTCATACTGGGGAAGCACTCTCATGCAGGAATATGAATATTCCTGGTAGATTGGGTCAGAGAAATTCTGCCACATCGCATCGCACTGGGCAGTTGCCTGGGCACCATAGGAATCCATGTAGAGATATTTTATGTTATACTTCTTCAGCAGCTCGCTCCTAAGCGCCGAATTGTTGCCATAAAGTATTATTGCGCCGTCAGCAGCCCTCTGGTCAAAGTTCACAAATGGGCTGGCGTGAGTTCTCCTCATGAAAAGTATTTTCTTTCCTGTAAGAGCGTTTAGCGCAAAGGCGGTTTCCTTATGGGGAGTGAGAATCACGTCGTTGTTTGGAACTACCTTTGCAACATAGTCGGCAAATTCCATCTGCACGTTC
>PEXD01000009.1 GCA_002779235.1 Candidatus Woesearchaeota archaeon CG07_land_8_20_14_0_80_44_23
GACCTCCTCCCCACCCTAAAAGGTTGAGCGCTTCCGCGCTCAACTCCTCGCTACGCTCGGAGCGGGGCTTCCCGCGAAATCTAATAATCTTCAGGGATGAATATCTTCTTGATTCCTGCTTTGGGGCGTGCTGAGCTTGCTAATAAACCACGTTTATGAAGCATTATACTTTTCATAGAAAGCCTCTGACGAGGTTGAAATTTTAATGCAAAACTTGTCTATTCATCTTCTATATGAATCGGTTTATCTTTCCACCAAGAATACCACTCATTTAAAAATGGATGAATAGGAGTTAAACGGCGATGTCTTGCTTTCGCATTATGATACTGTTCAAGATGACTATTGTAGTCTTCAACCGCATATTTATTCCGGAAGTGTTTTTTATCCTTCAGAAGTTCAATGCTATCCTTCGCAAATTCAACATCCCTATTTATAAAATCTTCTAAAAGATAAGTTTGCAGTTCTCTGTAAGCATTTCCATTGAAAGTAATATCCTTTCCATCTGGATTTTTCCATGCTGATGAACTGCTGCCTAGAGAATATAAGTAATCCTGGATAAACTTGCCAATAGGAATAGGTTCTTTACCACTAACTTCAGAATAAATTTTTGCAAATACTTCTTGGGGCATATAATAAATTTTGGTTATACCTTCACGCTTACGCTTATTAACCTCTTTTTTATATTTTCCTAGATTATCAAGAAGTGAGACCAACGAATCCGGAGCAGATTTACTGTAAGAATCTTTATACGCAAGGTGAATTGCCTTTTTTGCTTTTTCTGAAGGGTTTTCAGATAACCATGCTTTCAAGAAATCATCAATCTCTTCAAAAGATTCAAAGCCCTTTTCAAGAACTTTTCCGATCTTTTCTTTAGCAAGTGCTTCTGCTTCGCTACCCTTAAGCCAATCTCGATATTTGTCTTGGATGTCATAAAAAGAGTCTTTAGATAACTGGCTTTGATACCATCTTGTTATCATTTTATACCTGCTGACATCATCATTTCCATTATTAACTAGAAGAGCATAGGCATTGTTGCTTGCGTAGTGCCAGGGGCTCTCATTATGTATGTCGTTAGAAAAAGGTGCCTGATAGAAACGTTTTCTAAACTCCAAAAATTTATAAGCATCTTTATCCCCAACCCAACCCAAAACGGAATCGATATTCTCCTTTGGTGTAAAGCCCATTTCCTTCATCTTATCTTTAATCCTTCCCGAAAACTGTTCAAAGCTTTCACCCTCTTTTCTATTAAGAAGCACGGCATTTTTAGGAATACGAAAATAACCTGCGAAATAAGTATCCTCAGTTCTTATTGAAAGAATATTGCTAGGATTCTCATTCATTGCATCCTCAAACGGCACAAGAAGTGCATAATTCTCATTTGTCCAATCTCCACCTGTATGTGATGACACATTATAGTTGAGCGAGAAATGAATTGTTGGTCTTACTGGTGAAGCAAATAATCTATTACCTTTCCTATCAAAACAGGTTTCATATTGCTTAGTGTCAAAAAGACGAACCAATACAAGTTGCTTTGCCATATCACCTGGATTTTCAACTTTTGATTCGAGGTCTTCGTTCTTACTCTTTTCCGCAAGAACAACAGCAAGAGTAAGAAGTCCAAAATTCAAAAAAATTAAGAATAACCCAGAATAAGAAGCCGGCTTTTTGCCAATTATATTAGCATAAACTACAAAGCCAGAAATGTTAAAGAGGTGGTTTAAAGAGGGTATTAATTCTGCTACAGACAAAAAAAATAAAATGATTATTATAAAATAGAATGCCCTGCGATTCTTCATAATCATTACACCTAAGCATACTTTATATATTCTGTTTTAAATATTTTTTGATTTGAAGGGATGCGTTCATAATTGATTACAAATTGTAAGAAAGATAAAAATTCCAATTTAAAAAATAATTTGAAAAATATTTACTCTTCCCAGATTATTCCGTTGAACTTGTATTTTGTGGCAATAAGAATTACATCTACAAGCCACCAGATTCCAAGCCCTCCAAAAGTTATCAATTTCAGAATCCCAAGCCCAACGTCCCCCATCATGAACCTGTCAACGCCTAATCCGCCAAAAAATATTGACATCACAAGGGTTAAGACCCAGTTAAGTTTCTTTCCTCTTGCCTTTGTTTCTCTTTTTTTTGCTTTTGCCATTTTTATCTGTCCTCCGATTTATTCTTTCAAATAAAATTTAATCAACGTAATAAATAAAAAATTAATATTGGCTTTAATATTCTTCGCATTTCAGCTGGTAGAATGCCTTGTCATGCCCGCATGAAGGGCAGGACTCTGGAGGAGTTGTTCCGAAGTGCACGTAGCCGCACTCCCTGCAAACCCAATAAACCGGCTTTGCTTTCTTGAAAACACTCCCATTTCTCACATTTTCAAGAAGTTTTTTGTATCTCTCTGCATGATGGGTTTCTGCGACTGCAATCGCCCTTATCCTTGCTACAATCTCAGGATGCCCCTCTTCTTCTGCAACTTTTGCGAATTCCGGGTAGAGCTTAGTGTACTCCTCAGTTTCCCCGGCAACAGCTGCCCTAAGATTCTCAAGGGTGGTTCCCCGAATTACAGGAACATCTGTCTCTATGTAAAGCACATCCATATTTTCCTTGGATTTCGCTTTCAGGGAAAGAAGCATTTTCAGGAACCAGCTGGCGTGCTCGCGCTCGTTGTCTGCTGTCATTGTGAAAATCTCAGAAATCTGCTCAAACCCCTCTTTTTTCGCTGTGCTCGCGAAGAAAGTATACCTGTTCCTTGCCTGGCTCTCTCCTACAAACGCCTTTGCCAAATTTTCAACTGTCTTATTCATAAAATCACCCCAATTAGAAAAAGAATTGAAAGCGCTCTTAAATATTTTTGCTATGCAAATAAAAAGCACACTCTTATTTTATCAAAACAAGATTCTGCGGCTTTCCATCTGCAAAGGAGATTATGTTCTCTGCAGTTGTCTCAATTATGCGCCTCAACGCCTCTTTTGTGTAGAATGCAATGTGGGATGTGAATATCATATTCTCCTTTTGCAGGATGACTTTAATGGCTTTTAGCTGGCTATTCTCAGCATCTGATTTTGGCTTTATCCTGAGCAGCTCCTCGCCCTCAATGACATCCAGCGCTGCGCCTGAGAGCACCCCTGAGTCAAGCGCCTGGCAAAGCGCCTCTGTCTCAATAATGCCGCCCCTTGCAGTGTTTATCAGCACAGCGCCCCTCTTTATCTTAGAAATGTTGCCTTTATTTAGAAGATGATGCGTATTATTGCTGTATGGAAGATGGATTGTTATTATGTCAGATTTGCTGAGGAGCTCGTTGAGGGGAAGGTATTCAAAGCCAAGCGACTTTGCCGCCTCATTGTTTTTAAGAATGTCAAATGCAACCGCATTCATCCCGAAGCCCTTTGCAATCTTAATCACATTAAGCCCGATTCTTCCAGAGCCAATTACTCCAATTGTCTTGCCGAAAAGCTCAAAGCCCTGCAAGCCGCCTATTGAAAAATCCATTTTTGAAGATTTCAGATATGCCTTGTGCAGCTTCCTTGAAAGCATGAGAAGAAGCGCAAAGGTGTATTCCGCCACTGTATAATTACCATATGCCGGCACATTGCAGACAGCAATGCCCTTTGCTTTACAGGAATCAAGGTCAATGTGGTCAAAGCCGGTTGTCCTTGTTGATACGAGCTTCAGGTTCGGCAGGGCTGAAAGCAGGGCAGGGCTGGCTTTAGTGTGGTTTGTTATTGAAATTATATCAGAAGATGCCGCAGCCGATACATTCTTCTCCGAGAGCGGCTCAGCAAAGAATGAAAGCTTATGGCCTGAAAGCCTCTGCTTCAGAATCTCCTGCTCATCAGCTCTTGCCTCGAAAAATGAAACCTTCATAAGTAAACCTCTTTATGAATTCCCAAACACTTGCAATATTAAATATTTTGATGGCTTGCTTAAAAGGATTTCGGTAATGAACAAAATCAGAACAAATCAGAATTAATTAAAAAAGATTGAAATTAAAAAGTTACATCTTAATGTCTTTCCACTTCTTGAGCGCCTTTGCAAGCTCTGGATGGTCTTTTGCATATTCCTTCAATGAGTAGCCGTACTGGGCCGCAAATATCGCCTGCCGCATGGCAGTTGCGCCGGCAGTTGTTCCATCAGGATGCCCGTGGACTCCGCCTCCTGCCTGTATCAGTATGTCAGTGCCCATGTTCTTTATAAGGGAAGGCATCAGGTTGGGATAGAGCCCTCCTGAGCAGACAGCGAGCACCGGCTTTATTTTTCCCCAGTCCTGGACAAGAACATCCTTTCTCGCATTCACTTTCTTCTGCTCAACCTCTTCCTCTATCTCAGCGACATCCACCTTGCTGCCTTCCATCTTTCCGACTGCAGTGCCTATGTGCAGGGAGTCAACCCCGACAAGGCGGTAGGATTTTGCAAGCACGAGCATTGTGATTCCGTGCTTGGGATTCCTTGTGATTGCAGCATGCATAGCCCTGTGGGCGTGTATTGCAACCCCGAGGTCAAGGTTCCTTATTGTCTGCAATGCTGAAAATCCGGCTGTCAGCACATCAATCATCACGAATTCGCCGCCGTGCCTCTTGACGAACCTTGCGCGCCTTATCATCTCCCTGGTCTCTGCAGTGATGTTTGCCAGATAGATTTTTCTCTCCCCTGTGGCGCGCTCTGCCATCTCCCTCCTCCGGAAGGTCTCGACAATCCTCTTCTCAAAGGGGTTGAATGACTGGTTGGTGAGGTTCTCGTCATCCTTGACCACATCGCAGCCGCCCACCCAGGCATTATAGGCGACCTGGGCGTGCATAAGCGGGTCAAGCCCAACTTTCGGCTTTATAATTGTACCAAGCAAAGGGCGGTTAACTATGTTCATTGATTTCCTTATCTCATGCAGCCCGTATTTCGGGCCCGGGAAGGAATTCCTCAGGTATTCAGGGAATTGTATGTCAATAAGGCGAAGATTGTTTAAGCACTTCATCCCGAAAATGTTTCCGGCAATGCTGCTGTATATCTGCGCCATGTTGCCCGGCTCGAAGAGCTCTCCAGGATAGGCAATCTTCGCGATTTTCTTCTTCTTGTCAATGAAGAATATGCGGGGTCCAAGCTTCTCGCCGATTTTCCTGTTCATTGTGCAGATGTCTGTCCATGTCCCTATTGACGATTCTGCAGCAATCTCCTCGCACGCTTTTTCAAATGTTATCCTGTTCGGCTCGATGTAGAACTCGCAGATAAGGTCTTCTTTTGTCGGCTCATAGCCAAGGTTCAGATAGCCCTGCATTAAAAACACCTCTTTTTTTCTATTATGCTCTCTCTAATAATAGGCAGAATTTAAACTTTTTGAATGTCAACAGCTCGCAGACACTATCATTGGGTTTAATAAAAAAAATAAATCATAAAATTATTTTGTTCTGATTAAATCTGCAAGGTAATCTCTTGCTGATTGAACAGCTTTCATTTGGTCTTCAGTAACTGCTACCTGTCTTGAATATCTTTCGTCAAGTAATGAAACTGAAACCATAACAGCAGGCATGGCAGATGGAGCGATTGTCGGAGGAATAATTTTCTTGTCGTCTTCTGAAAAAATTGTCCAGGCTCCACCGACTATGAATTTGCCTCTCGCCTGCAGATAATGAGAGCGGGAGTCCCCCCCTTCTGGTTTAATAAGATATGTCTTGGCATCCAAGCAAACATTGAATGAGAAATTTTGTCCTTGATGTTCGAAAGTTATCTCTGAACTTTTTCCGGAAGATTCCCTTGATACGATATATTCAGGTAAACTTTTCAGTTGTTCCTTTGAAATTGGCAAACCTGCAAGAACATTTTCAAGGTTTACATTAAACCACCAATCATCAACAACGCTTAATCTTTCTTCCAAACTTGAATGAATTAAAGCCATTGGTTTACCAAGTTTTTCTGCCAATTCATTTTCTGGTGCTGAACCAACATATGCAGCATACAAGTCTAATACATATTTATCTCCAACCTTTTTTCCATCTACAATTGTTTTGAAAAAATTTGTTCCCATGGCATCATAATCAAAACTTTTATAGAATTTTCCATTTGTTTGTAATTCTGATAGTGCTTCTTTAGTTAATTTTTTGGTAAAATCATTGGCATTTGCTTTTCCAAGCAAAAGAAGTGCTGCGCCCATTCCACCACCTTTGTTACCAACTGCATCTATAAGATTATTTTGGGTTGCTCTTGCTTTTTTAACAGAACCACCGCTATAAACAATTAATGCCCGAGCAAGTTCCGCAGGACTTTCAAGAATTATTCCTCTCCTGAAATCAACAGTTTCAACATTAGTAATTTTTGATTCTGCACTAAAATTTTCAGGTGTTGTTTTGCATTCTTTTTCCGGATTTTTGATTTTCATTTTATGGCCTCAATACTATGATTATTTACTCTTTTATAAATATTTCGATTTATTAACTACTCCGAAGTAAAGAATCTGTTATGGAAGAAACCCGGAAGGGTTCAATTGTTCTGAAACATTACGGGTTCAAAAA